>JAEUQF010000130.1 GCA_016789745.1 Bryobacterales bacterium | reverse complement strand
TGGCTTATCGCCTTCTCCAACCGGTCCGGCGTGCTGCTGCCGGTCACCAATGGGGTCTCCCGGTTCTCGCGCATGGAGTTTCCAAGCGTGCTTGGGGTCTTGACTGCGCAGGGTTTGTGGACGCCTCGCGTTTACCGTCGCCCACATTGTCGCCTTCCGTTTCACAGAACAACGTCGGCACGCCCGAACAAGATTGATTTCGCAGCTCAATACCCTGCCCGCCTGTGCCCCTGTCAACGCTTCGCCTGCCACCTTACGATGACAAGTGCATGACTCGGGGTCAGCATCGTTCGCTATTCCTTTCCTGTAGGACTCTTTCATTCCCTACTCCATGCCGGTTTATCCCGGCGCACTCTGCGTTCATCCGCGGCCCAGAGATGTTTTTCCGCTAGATATCCCCATCCCACGAATACACGTGCGCCGCCTCCCCCTCCTGTGTCGCCTCAAACAGCAGCCACTCCCGCGGCTTCCCTGCCCCCAACTCCAGCGTGTACTCGGCAATCGACCGTGAATACGGCCACGACTTCAGATAAATCGGCCCCGTCGCCCGATGGCCCAATTCGATCAACTCCTCGGTCGGCCGCGCCCGCTTCACATACTGCTTGTGCTTGTAAAAACTCAGATACGCGCAATTGTGCAACACCATCAGGCACGCCAAACCCAGTGCCGCGCGCCTGCTCCGCGCCTGGACCGCCCACATCGCCCCGCCCACCACCAGCGCCAATCCCGCGCTCGGCAAATACGTGTGCCGGCTCGGCACCCGCGCCTGGTACGTCACAAAGCTGTACGGCACCAAGGTCATCACCATCCACAACATGCCGACAGCCAGCCATCCCCGCGCTTCCTTAGGCCGCAGCCACAACAGCAAAGCCGCCGACACCCCACCCCAAAACCACATCATCCGTCCCACGCTGTTCCCAATCGTCACCCAAAATGGCGCCGCCAACGAAAACGTCCCGTCATGGAAGTGCTGGTTCTGCTGCTTGCCCAGGAACACCATCGCCGCGTAGGCCATTGTCATCAGCGTCAAGGGAACCATCGCCCCCAGCGCCCGCCCCACGGCCAACTTCTCGCGCTCCACCCACCAGGCCAGTCCGAACACCGGCAGCATCGCGACAGCCGATTCCTTCGAAAACAGCGCCAGTGCATACGCCCCGCCCGCACCCACCATCCATCCCCAACGCCGCCCGCCGCCCATCAGCCACCGCATCCAGCACCACAACGCCACCAGCCCGAAGGAAAACACCAGCAACTCCGGCAATGCCGAAAACCAGATCACCGCCTCCTGATGGCCCTCATACACCGCGAAAAACGCCGCTGCCGCCGCTGCCCGCCACCACCCTATCCGCGGGAAGAAGCCGAAGGCCAGAATCAGCCACGTGTTCAACACGTGCAGCCCAAGGGTCACAAAGTTGTAAGGGAAAGGCTCCAGCCCGAACCATTGATACACCCACCACGTGATCACCATGGACGTGGCCCGGTTCCGGTACAAAGCGTCCGAAAGCAACGCCCCCCACCGCTCCATGGGACCCAAGTCGCGGCTCAGCCCGATCACCAGGTAGTCATCGGAAATCAATGGTAGGCCGACCGATCGCCAGTAGGCGAGTACGCTCAGCAGCACCAATCCAAACAAGGACAGACCGGTAACGGCGGTATGGCGTGAAATCCCCAACACACGCAACTCTCCCTGATACCCCAAAGGCTGGCCCTTCACCCGATCGGCCAGCCTCCCACATTACGACGGCGTTTCGTACAGAATACCGCACAATCCGCCCGCCGTGGGTAACCTCCCGCGGTTTTCCAGCGTCATCCGCTAATCGCGCCGCTTCATCCTCGCCACCGCCCTCTCCAATTCCGCCATCTCCTTGGATAGGTCCACGCCATAACCGGCCCACTTCTTCACCACTTCCTCCGCCTTCCCCTTTTCCCAACTGGCCGGGTACAGCCGCTCCTCCCGCGCCTCCTCGACGGCCAACCGGATCGCCTCCCGAATGCCCTCCGTAAACAACAGCGGATCCGGTACGGCGTTGTCGCGGAGGAATACCAGCGCCGCCATATGGTGGCCATTGCGCAGGCTCTCCTGCACGCGCTGCTCCCAATCCGGCACGCCGTGGACTTTATCGAGAGCCAGTTTCCTTACTACGCGATGCGAGTGCCTGCTGGTGTGATTCAGCAGCGATCCGAAGTTCTTCTCTGGGTCAATATCCCGCACCATCCCCAGCACGAAGCTATCGGGTTTCCCCGTCGCCATCAGGGTTCTCACCGCGCCCCGCAACGTCGTCTGCCAAACCACATAGCCAGTACCGGCCCCCGTCACCAACAGTCCCAGAAGGCTCATCGCCAGCGCGCCACGCTGCGCCCATGCTAAGGGTCCGACCCGGTAGACCAGCATTGCCGCCAGCGCCGTCATCACCGGCAGGATCAGCATGCTGGCCAGCGGCAGCATGCGATCGAGGGCCACCCCCATGAGCAGCAACACCACGCCCAGGCAACTCGCCAGCATCCAGCCATACTGCCACTGCCGGCTCAAACCCCATCCATCGAAGATGCCGCGCGACACCGTCAGCCCAAACGCCAGCCACCAGGTCAGCAGCACCGGCAGCAGACACGCGGTCAGGGCGTAAAAGGCCGCCCCGTTGTCGGGCCCGTGCGTACCCTTCTCAAACAGCAGCGACGCCACGGCGAAAGACGCGATGCACGACCATGCCAACCCGAGGTTGACCAACACCAGCACGAGGATTTCCATGAGTTCCCCTTAGTTAGCGAGCCATTTGGCGCGCCCGCACCAGCAGCCCTTCGTAGTCGTTCACCACGGCCCGCAGATCCACGCCGTAGCCGCCAAACTTCGCCGCTACCTCACGCACCTTCGCCGCGTCAGACTCCAAGTCATCGCGCCATAAATCGCGGCTCTCTTCCACACGCCCGCGCAGATTCCGCCCGGCCAGTTCGAGCGCGTCGCGAACCGCTTCGGCGAGGGCGGCCGATCCCGGCACATCGTTGTCGCGCAGAAACGTCAACGCATCGGCATAGTACATGTTGCGCAGGTGCTGCTGCAGCAACGCCGGCAAATCAGGTACAGACCGTACCTTCCGCAACGCTGTGCCGCGAATCTGCTCGTTCTCCCACTTACTGGTATGCGGCAGCAGACTGCCAAAACCCGCCACCGGATCGGCGGCCTCCACTTCGGCCAGGATCATCTGATCGCGCCGGTCATCATAGGCCTGCCGCTCGGCGATACGTTGCGCCTCTCCTTGCCCCATCGCCACGAAGCCTTCGCCTAGCAGCGCCGCCCCCAACGCCAGACCCAAACCACCTGCCACCGCAAAGGCCGTCCGTAGCCACTGTGCCGGAACCACCGCATTCAGCCACAACGCCGCCACCGCCAGCAGCAGCAGCGGCACCACGTAAGCGGCCCACCCCAACAACGGCCGCACCACCCACGGCACATGCTGCACCGGCTCAGAACGAAACACAGCCGAACAGAACGACGCCGCCACCAGCGTCAGGCAAGCGCCCCATACGAAGCTATACTGCCCAACTCGCGGCCATCCCCAGGCATCCAGCCCGCCGCGCCACACCACCGCGCTATACGCGAACCCGAACAACACAAACAGCGGCAGTTGCAGGAACACGTGCCCCCACAGCAGCCCGCCATCCTGCCGCGGCTCTTCGGCCAGCACCATCTGGTACGGCACGAAGTACAGCAGTGCCGCCAGGCCCAGAAACACGTTGCCGGCGATGAGCGCGAGTCTGTCCATTCCACAAACCCAGGCGCAAACCGCCGGCCATAACGATCATTGCTGTTTCAAACGCTTACGAACGTCTCAGGCACTCATGACTTCTTCTCCTTCGGGTAGACCAACTTCTTCCCTTTTTCCTTGTAGTCGCTCAACCCGCAGGAACCAGCCGTCTTGTATCCGGCTTTGGCAAGAATGTCCGCGGCACGCGCGGCCCTTCCGCCCCTGTTTCAAAGGGTGATGATCAGTTTGTCCTTCGGCACCTCCTTGAGGCGCTTATCGAGTTCGCCCAGCGGGATATTCACATACCCCGGCACCGAGCCCAGATCAGCGATTTCCTTGGGCTCGCGGACGTCAAGATAGAAAATGTTCTTCCCATCTTTGAGGTACTTTTCGAGTTCTTCGGTGGTGATGTTCTGCCCCATGGCACTCATGGCGAACAACACCAGCGTCAACAGCGTTCGCATTGCCCCAGTATAGTCAGTTCCTAAACGCGGGCCCCCTGTGCCGTTAACACAGGGGAAAAGCCCACTTTCCGCTACCAGCAACCAACGTGGTGTAATATAAGGGCCTTTGTTCATTTTTGTTCTTTGTTGCGGGAGGAGTGTATGAGACCCTTGCGTCTACGCACCTGCGCCCAGAGCGCAGTTTTGCTGTTTGCTTTGCCAAATTTGGCCCTATGGGCCAACCAGGGACTCATGCCGCCCGGCCTGACCGGGGCACCCGGAGAGGGCACCTGTGCCCAGTGCCACACCAGTGCGCCTAACACCAGGAACGGCCGCATCTCGGTCGACTTCGGCGGCCTCCTCACCTACACCCCCGGCGTCAAGCAGACCGTCACCGTACGTGTGCATCCCGGCCTCTCGGTCAACTTCGCCACCGGCTTCATGGCCAGCCCCCGTCTGGCCAGCGGTGCCAATGCCGGCGAACTGACTGCCGGTAACCGCACCATCGTCCAAACCAATAACGGCTTCCAGTACGTCAGCCAAACCACCATCAGCCCCGACCTCAGCTTCAGCTTCGACTGGACCCCGCCCGCCGCCGCCAGCGGCAACATCACCTTCTACTTCTCGGCCGTCGCCGGCCCGGGTGATCTGACCGCGAACGCCATCGATGAGGTGTACAACTCCACATTCACGTTGCGGCCCATTAGTGTGACGCCTCCCTCCGGCTACCGCTACACGTTCTTCAACCTCAACGGCTCCACCTCGTCGCGCGCCACCGGCGTCTCCAGCAACGGCCTGGTGACCGGCAGCTTTGTCTCGGCCGGCAAGAGCCGCGGCTTCATCCGTGCCGCCGATGGTTCCATCACGGCCTTCGATGTGCCGGCTTCCACCAACACCTACCCGCTCGGCATTAACGCCAGCGGCGTTGTGGTGGGCGGCTACGATAACACCAACGGCCAGCGCCGCGGCTTTCTGCGGCGGGCCGACGGCACCTTCGCCACCTACGAACAGAGCGGCCTTTCCACCGAAGTCACGGCGATCAACGACGCCGGGCTCATCGTCGGACGCCTGTTCAACGGCACCATCTCATCGGGCGTGCGTTTGAACGCGTCGCTGCAGGCCACCGGCAACCTCACCTACACCGCCACCGGCATCAGCGGCACCGGCTTCCTGACCGGCATCTTCCCCCAGGTGGATACGGCCCGCTACGGCTACATCACCACCACCGACAACTACACCCAGCAGTTTGCCACCATCTGCGGCGCCACCCCCACCAGCAGCCTTACCGGCTTCGGCATCAATGAGAACAACGAAGTGGTCGGCTTCTGCACCAACACCCCGGATAACGCGCTCGCCTACAGCTACTCGTTCCTGCGGCTGTCCGATGCCCGCACCGTCATCCTGGGTGACCAGAGCCTGAACGGCACCAGCCCCTATCGCGCTTACGGCATCAACAACTCCGGCGTCATTGCCGGCGCCGGCGGCGAGACGGCTTACTCCGAACCGCGCGCCATGATCGCCAGCCCCTGCACCGCCTCGCTGACGCCCGCCAACTTCACCGCCAACAACGGCGGCGGCACCGTCAACGTTCCGGTCAATACCACCTCCGATTGCGACTGGATCGCCTTCACGGACTCCAGTTGGGCGACGGTCAGCACCAGCGGCGCCGGCAACAACATGCTGGTAAACGTTCAGCCGAACCTCACCGGCACGGCCCGCACGGCGCGCATCACCATTGGCGCCACCAGCATCAACGTTGTCCAGGAAGCGCAGCCCTGCAGCTTCACGCTGTCGGAAACCTCGGCCCTGGTCAACAGCTTCGGCAGCAATGGTGTCATCACCTTTATCGCCCCCACCTCCTGTGCCTGGAACATCACCACGGACCAGCCCAGTTGGATCACTTTCGCCAGCGCAACGCAGGGCGTCGGCAGCGGCCAGATCTATTACAACGTTGCCCAGAACAACGGCGTGCTGCAGCGCAACGCTTCCATCACCATCGGTTCCAGCATCTTCACGGTCAGCCAGTTGGGCTCGGCCACCTGCAACTACCAGGTGAGCGTGTCGACGCTGCCCTATAGCTCTACGGCCGGCACCGGAACGGCCACGGTGACCACCGGCGATGGCTGTTCGTGGGTGGCCTCTTCGGGCTCCACGTTCTTAAGCATTGACGGCAACGTCCGCATCGGGTCAGGCACGATCAACTTCCAACTGGCGGCTAACACCACCGGGGCCGACCGCGTCGGGACACTGTTCATCGCCAATCAGACCATCAGCATCACGCAGAGCGCCACGCTGGTGAATACCGGCCTCCGCTTTGTGCCGGTGACGCCCTGCCGCATCGCCGACACCCGTGCCGGCGCCGGCTTTGGCGGCTCCTTCGGGCCCCCGACGTTGACGGCGGGCACCACACGCGACTTCCCGCTGCCGTCGTCAAGCTGCGGTATCCCGGGTAATGCCCGGGCGGTATCGCTGAATGTCACGGCCGTGCCGCAGTCGGTGCTGTCGTTCCTGACGGCCTATCCCACCGGCATCCAACGGCCGCTGGTATCGACGTTGAACTCGTTCAACGGGCGCGTCGTGGCCAACGCCGCGGTCGTGCCCACGGGTACTAATGGATCGAGCGGCTCGGTCAGCGTCTATGTGTCTGATACGAGCGATGTCATCCTCGACGTGAACGGCTACTTCGTGCCGCTCGACACGCCCAACTCGCTGGTGTTCTACCCGGTCACGCCGTGCCGCATCGCCGATACCCGCACTGGCAGCAACAAGAGCGGTGCGTTCGGACCGCCGTCGCTTGCCGCCGGCGTGGCGCGGACCATTCCGGTCACCACGGCAGGCTGCAACATCCCGTTCGGCGCGCAGGCGTTCTCGTTGAACGTGACCGCAGTGCCGCCGGGCCCGCTGTCGTTCGTCACTGTCTGGCCGGCCAACCAGGCTCGTCCGAATGTGTCGACGCTGAACTCGTTCGACGGCCAGGTGGTGGCCAACGCCGCCATCGTCCCGTCGGGCACGGTGTTTGAGAGCGGCGTGTCGGCCGGAGCCATTAACGTCTATGCCTCGAACAACACCGATCTGGTCATCGACGTGAACGGCTACTTCGCGCCGTCGGGCTTCGGCTTCAACGGCCTGAACTTCTACACGCTGGCCCCCTGCCGCGCGGTAGACACGCGTGGCGGCAGCGGCAAGACCGGCTCGTTCGGCGCTCCGGCGCTGGCTTCGGGCACCAGCCGCGACTTCCCGCTGCTGGGCGCCGGCTGCAACGTGCCGAACACGGCGCAGGCCTACTCGCTCAACATGACCGCGGTTCCGGCCGGCTCGCTGCCGTATGTCAGCATCTGGCCAACGGGTCTGGCACAGCCGCTGGTATCGACGCTGAACTCGTTCAACGGACAGGTGGTCGCCAACGCGGCCCTGGTGCCGGCGACGGGCGGGTCGGTGACGGCGTTCGCGGCCGGCACGACGGACCTCATTCTCGACCTGAACGGCTACTTCGCGCCGTAATTGGGATCGGGCAAACTTCGAAGCAGTGAGGCGGGCGCCGGGGGGCTCTCCCGGCGCCCGTTCTGTTTGTGGACGGAGTGTTCTCGAGCGTCCAACATGGCACAATAGAAGGTTCCCACCCGGAATAAAGTCTGACCAAGGAAACTATGTCTGAAATCATTCGCATCATTGGAAGAGAGATCCTCGACTCGCGTGGCAACCCGACCGTGGAGGCTGATGTCACGCTTGCGGACGGCAGCATTGGCCGCGCCGCTGTACCGTCCGGGGCATCCACCGGCGAGCACGAAGCCGTTGAGCTTCGTGATGGCGACAAGGGCCGTTATTTGGGCAAGGGCGTGGCGAAGGCCGTCACGCATATCAACACTGAAATCGCGGCTGCATTGAAGGGCATGAATGCCGATGCACAGGGCGAGATTGACGCGAAGATGATCGAGCTCGACGGCACCGCGAACAAGGGCCGTCTGGGCGCCAACGCGATCCTGGCCGTTTCGATGGCCGTGGCGCATGCCGCGGCGACGTCGCACCGCCAGCCGGTTTACCGCTATTTGGGCGGCGTGTCGGGCAACGTGTTGCCGGTGCCGCTGATGAACATCCTCAACGGCGGCGCGCATGCCGACAACTCGGTTGACGTACAGGAGTTCATGATTGCCCCGCACGGCGCGAAGTCGTTCAAGGAAGCGTTGCGCTGGGGCGCCGAGGTGTTCCACACGCTGAAGGCGGTTCTGAAGAAGGGCGGCTATGCGACGTCGGTGGGCGACGAAGGCGGCTTTGCGCCGAACCTGAAGTCGAACGGCGAGGCGCTGGACGTGATCATGGAAGCGATCCAGAAGGCCGGCTACAAGCCCGGCGCGCAGATCTCGCTGGCGCTGGACTGCGCGGCGAGCGAGTTCTTCGATAAGGCCAAGAACGCCTACGTGTTCAAGAAGAGCGACAAGAGCGAGCGGGCGCCGGAAGCGATGGCGGCGTTCTGGGGCGAATGGGCCTCGAAGTACCCGATCGTGTCGATTGAAGACGGTATGGCCGAGGATGATTGGGCTGGTTGGAAGGCCATTACGGACATGCTGGGCAAGAAGGTGCAGCTGGTGGGTGACGACCTGTTCGTGACCAACACCGAGCGCCTGGCGCGCGGTATCAAGGAAGGCATCGCGAACTCGATTCTGATCAAGGTGAACCAGATCGGCACGTTGACCGAAACGCTGTCGGCCATCCGCATGGCGACCGAAGCCGGCTATACGTCGATCAGCTCGCACCGTTCGGGCGAGACCGAAGATGCGTTCATCGCGGATCTCGCGGTGGCCACCAACTGCGGCCAGATCAAGACGGGTTCGGCGAGCCGGACCGACCGCATTGCCAAGTACAACCAGTTGCTGCGGATTGAAGAAGAGCTGGGCGGCGCGGCCCGTTATGCCGGGCGCGGCGCGTTCCGTCAATAGCCGGAGAGGCGGTCACACATGGCAAACAAGAGACCGGTCGTATTGACGATTCTCGACGGGTTCGGCTACAGCACGGTCCTGGACGGGAACGCGGTCTATCATGCGCGGAAGCCCAACTTCGATCTTCTGATGAAGGAGCATCCGCACACGTTGATTGAAGCCAGCGGCCCTTGGGTAGGATTACCCGAGGGCCAGATGGGCAACAGCGAAGTGGGCCATCTGAATATCGGCTCGGGCCGGATTATCCAGATGGATGTGACGAAGATCGACTCGATGCTCGCCAACGGGGAGTTGGGGCAGAACGCGGTGATGCAGGCGCTGTTCGCGCATGGGCAGAACCATCGCCTGCACCTGTTCGGGCTGTTGAGCGATGGGGGCGTGCACTCGCACATCACGCACCTGTTCGGAATCCTGGGCCTGTGCAAGCAGGCGGGATTGAAGGACGTGGTCGTGCATTGCTTCATGGACGGGCGCGACACGCCGCCGAACAGCGGTGTGGGCTTTGTCGAAGCCTTGCAGTCGAAGATGACGGAGCTGGGCGTGGGCCGCATCGGCAGCGTCATCGGCCGTTACTATGCGATGGACCGGGACAAGCGCTGGGAGCGGGTGGAGATGGCCTTCAACGCCTTGGTCAAGGGCGAAGGGCTGACGGCCACGGACCCGGTGGCGGCGATCCGGCAGTCATATGAAGCCGGGGTGACCGATGAGTTCATCAAGCCGGTAGTCATTGTAGATGGCGCGGGCGAGCCGACGGGGTTGGTGCGGGATGAAGATGCGGTGTTCTTCTACAACTTCCGTGCCGACCGCGGGCGTGAGCTGACAATGGCGCTGCTGGATGAGAATCTGGCACAGCCGCCGCGTTCGGCGGCACCGAAGGGCCTGCACTACGTCACGATGACGCAGTACGACAAGAGCTTCAAGGTGCCGTATGTCATCGTGAACCAGGCTCCGGAGAAGACGCTGGGGGCGGTGTTGTCGCTGCATGGCAAGACTAATCTGCGCACAGCCGAGACCGAGAAGTACCCGCACGTGACGTACTTCTTCAATGGCGGCATTGAGAAGCCGTACACGGGAGAAGAGCGGGCGCTGGTGCAATCGCCGAAGGTGGCCACGTATGATCTAATGCCGGAGATGAGCGCCAAGGGCGTGTGCGACATTGTCGTGCATGGGCTGGAGTCGGACAGCTTCGACGTGATCATCGTGAACTTCGCCAACCCGGACATGGTGGGTCATTCGGGCAAGTTCGAAGCGGCGGTGAAGGCCGTGGAGACCTGCGATGAATGCCTGGGCCGGATCTATCCGTTGATCAAGGCGAAGAATGGTGCCTGGATCGTGACGGCCGATCACGGCAACGCCGAGACGATGATTGACCCGGTGACGAAGGGGCCACATACGTATCACACGACGAATCCGGTGCCATGCATTGTGGCGACGGGGGAGCCGGCGGTGTTGCGGAAGGACGGGTCACTGCGCGACCTGGCGCCGACGATCCTTGGGCTGTTGGGGATCCCGAAGCCGGAGGAGATGTCGGGGAGCGACTTGCGCGCCGGGGCGGATTAGGGGACAGGAGACAGAAGACAGAAGACAGGAGCCTGATACAATCTCCTGTTTATGAACCGCAGAAGATCGCTGCAGGTATTGACGGCCGCCTCCGTGATGGGGGCGGCCGTTCCTTTTCTGGAGGGCGCCGTGGGCAAAGAGCCGATTCAATTGCATGTGGAGCTGTTTGTGGATCCGGCACGGGAGGCAGAGATGGTGAAGAACTACCACTCGATCTTCCGGCCGGTGATCAGCAAGCAGCCGGGCTTTGTGGATGTGAAGCTGTTGAAGATGCGGTCGGTGCTGGAAGGGGGGAAGCCGGCGACGGGATGGCGTCTGCTGATCAGCTTCAAGACCGAAGAGCAGCGGCTGACGTGGGTGGCGACCGACGACCATCAGCGGGTATGGCCTTCGATTGAGAAGACGCTGGTGGGCAAGAAGTACGCCATCGTGTTGTACGACATTCAATAGCAGTGGACGTAGCACTAAAGGAGTGGGCCTCGCTGGTGGAGGCCATCGAACAAGGGCGGCAGGTAGCGCTGCTGCGCAAGGGTGGGATTGTGGAGGCGGCGCGGAGCGGGTTCACGCTGCGGCATCGGGAGTTCCTGTTTTATCCCACCTATGAGCACCAGCATGCGGCGATGATCCGGCCGGAGTGGCAGGGGTTGGTGAAGGCGCCGGAGCCGGGTGTGATTCGGGTGAGTCTGCTGGCGAAGGTGGATGAGGCGTTCCCTGCCCCGGCGGATCGGGGGGCGTTGCTGGAGGCCGGCGAGGCGTTCGTGTGGAACGAGGCGTTTGTGAACCTGCGGTATGACTACCGGCCGGATTTGCCGTTGTGGCTGATCGTCATCCGGGCCTACCGGATTGCGGAAGTGGTGTTGCCGGAACGGGGGTCGTACGCGGGCTGCAAGAGCTGGGTGAACCTGACGGACGATGTCTCGATCGAGGGCGCAGTACCCGTACTGTCTGACACAGAGTATGACTTCAGAAAGTCGGTGTTGCCACGCTAGAATGGGGGAGTTCTGATTGATCTTTCGACATGAGTAATCGACCGTTTCCCCTGTTTTGTCTTACCCTGCTTACTACAATCACACTGACCAACTGTGGATCCAGTGAAACCGCAAAGAGTGGTGCCCCGGCCCAGGCCAGCAATGGCAAAGTAAAGGCCGGCGGCGCCACGTTACCCCTGATTGCCTATTCGGAATGGCCGGACGCCATCAAGAAGGAAGAGCCTGGCCTCCAGATGTCGTATGAGGCCGTGGGCTCGGGAGAAGGCATCAAGCAATTCCAGGGCGGCCAGTTGGATGTGGCGGCCACGGACATGCCGGTTCCCGAGGAGGAGTTGGCGAAGAACCCGTTGAAGCCGGTGCATCTGCCGACGCTGATCAGCGGGGTAGTGCCGGTGTACAACCTGCCCGGTGTAAAGGGCGATGTGAAGTTCACCGGCGAAGTGCTGGCGGGCATCTTCAGCGGCAAGATCAAGACCTGGAATCATCCGCTGCTGGCCAAGAGCAATGAAGGCGTGGAGTTGCCGGCGGCACCGATCGTGGTGATGCACCGGAGCGAGGCGAGCGGGACGACGTATGTGTTCACGCACTACCTGTCGAAGGTGAGCCCGGAGTTCAAGACGGCCGTGGGTGAAGGCTTGGAAGTGAAGTGGCCGGCGTCGAAGGGCGTGGCCGGGAGCATGGCGATGGCCGAAGCGGTGCGGGCGACGCCGAACTCGATTGGGTATGCGGATTTGAACTTTGCCGAGAAGGCGGGGAGTTCCATCGGGCTGGTGCAGAATGCGGCCGGCAAGTATGTAAAGGCGAGCCTGGAGAGCATCGGGTTAGCGGCGGATTCGGTGCCGGCGGTGCCGGATGATTTCCGGATGGATATTACGAACGCGTCGGGGGCGAACGCTTATCCGATTGCGACGTACACGTATCTGCTGGTGCCGACGCAGATAGAGGATGTCGCGCAGCGGACGAAGATCCGGCGGTTCCTGCAGTGGGTATACCAGAGCGGGGAGAAGATGGCGATGCAGTCGGATTACGGGATCCTGCCGCCGCCGGTGCTGCGGAAAGTGGAAGCGCGGGTGGACCGGATCCGCTAATTGGCTCCGTTTGTCTTCGCGCTGTGGAGCAGTTCGAGTTCGATGTTGCGGACGGCCTGAAGAAGGCCGTCTTTTTCTTTTCTGGCGGTGGTCTCGTCGAGGGTGGCTCCGCCGAGGGCTCCGTAGGGGGTGAAGGTGCGGAGGGTGGCGCGGTCGAAGTCGTAGAAGATTATGGCTTCTTCGTGGCGGCCGATGGAGTCCATGGGCATGTACCAGCGGAGATGGAGGAGGAGGGCCCGGTTGTTGGGGAGCCAGCGGGTTTGTTGGAGTTCGAGGGAGTGGCGACCGGGGATGCGGTAAGTGAGACGCATGGCGGGTTCGGCGTAGAGGGTGATTTTGAAGCCGGTCATGGGCCAGCGGTATTGTTCGATCGTGAATCCGAGGTTGCGGGTTGCGCTTGGGCGGTCTTCGGCTGCGATGGTGGCGGTCCAGTGGTCCGATAGAGACACTACGGCCGCTACTGTTAGCAGCAGCGCGGCCAGGATGACGAGGTAGGTGCGGAGGAACGGCACGAACCAAGTTTCGCGCAGAGCCCCCAGAGGACGCAGAGAAGACAAGGCAACTTAACGGGGGCAGAGCTTGCTGACGAGCATGTCTTCGAGGGACATTGGCTTGGTTTGTCCATCAGCGGCGAGCTTGTCGAACTGGCCGGGAGTGGGGGCTTCGCAGAAGGCGCGGATCTCCTGGAGGGCGGCGTTTTGGAGTTTTGCTCTGTTGGTCGCGGCCTGTTTTTGGATGGCCTGGGTATCCACCAACGGAGAGAGTCCGTCGGCGTCGATGTCCTCTTCGATGCGGTGGCAGATCTCGGTCTGGACAGTGCGGAGTTCCTTGATGGCGCGATAGAAGGAGCGCTGGGCGCGGCCGGCGTAGAGGGCGATCATACGGAGTTTGGCGGCGTTGGCTTCGACGAGCAGCGGGTCGAGGTTGGGGGCGTTGGCTTCGGCGTGGAGTTGGGCTTCGGCTTTGCGGCAGCGTTCGAGAGTCCAGGCGCTGTGGAGGATCTCCTTGAAGAGAAGCTCCTGGTAGGCGCCGTCGGGACGGAACTGCTGGGTGAGGCTGGCTTGAAGGGCGCGGAAGGCGTCTTCCTGGCCGGGCAGGATGACGAAGGAATTGGTGGGCAAGCCGGAACGGCTTCGGGCGGGGGCGGTGGCGGCCATGGGAATCGACTCCTGTGTGAGATGGGGACCGGGCTGGTGGATCCCAGTTCCGGTTCCAAGCTAGCAGGCTGTGTTTGGGGGATCGGCGGGCCAGGCTTGCAGGTTGTTGAAAAGAATCGGAAGAAAAATCGCCAAGGGCTGTGAACGCATGTTAGGCTCCGGGGTGTGGCACTGGAATTTACGACTTCGTACTTGCGCGATTCGCTGAGCCTGTTCCGGCATTACAAGAAGCTGGGCGAACAGGCGATGGCGCAGATGACCGATGAGGAGTTGGTGGACGATCCGGCGGAGGCGAACTCGCCGGCGGTGATCGTGAAGCACCTGGCGGGGAACATGCGGTCTCGGTGGACGGACTTTCTGACGACGGATGGGGAGAAGGCGGATCGGAACCGGGACAGCGAGTTCGAGGATCCGGCAGAGACGCGAGCGGAGTTGCTGGCGATGTGGGAAGCGGGGTGGCAGTGCGTGTTTAGGGCGTTGGAGCCGTTGGGGGAGGAGGACCTGGGGCGGACGGTGTATATCCGGGGGGAGGCACATTCGGTGATGCAGGCGATCAACCGGCAGTTAACGCACTATGCGTATCACGTGGGGCAGATGGTGATATTGGCGAAGTTGCGGCGCGGGGCGGGGTGGCAGACCCTGAGTGTGGCACGGGGCGCGAGTGCGGCGTTCAACGCCAGGGTGGCGGCGGGCGAGGCTAGCCAACGGTAGGCCAACGGCTATCGGCCGGGGCAGCTTTGCTGGCGGATTTTGAGGGCTTCGGGCATCCACTCCTGGAACTGGCGGATGCGGGTTTCGTGGCTGGGGTGGGTGGAGGTGAACTCGGCGGGTCCACGACCGCCGGCCTGACCCATGCGCTGCCAGAGGCGGGGTGCTTCTTCGGGGTTGAAGCAGGAGCGGGCAACGTAGATGAGGCCCATGTAGTCGGCTTCGGATTCGTGTTCGCGGGAGAAAGGCAGGAGGACACCGAACTGGGCGCCCATGCCGAAGGCGCCGAGGACAAGGCGGCGGGCATCGGGATCCATGTCGCTGACGGCAACGCCGGTGGCGAGTTGGCCGATCTGGACGAGTTTCTGGTGGGCCATGCGTTCGGCGCCGTGGCGGGCGATGGCGTGGGCGATTTCGTGGCCCATGACGACGGCGAGGCCATCGGCGTTTTTGGTGATGGGGAGGATGCCGGTGTAGACGGCGACTTTGCCGCCGGGGACGCAGAAGGCGTTGGCTTGGGGGGAGTCGATGACGTTGAACTCCCATTTGAAGCCGGGGTCTTCGCTGACGGCGGCGATGCGGCGGCCGATTTCGCGGACGGCATCGACGGTTTGGCCGGAGCGGACGATATTGGACTGGTTGAGGATCTGGCGGTAGGACTGGATGCCGAGAGCAGCTTCCTGCTCCCGGCTGATGTCGACGATGTGTTTGCGGCCGGTGAGGGGAACGGTCTCACGGTTGGAGAAGTAGAAGTAGAGGCCATAGAGGCCGAAGGCCAGGATGGGCCACCACATGACACGACCGCGGCGGTTAAACATAGGCGTTAGCGGCTGAAGAACTTGCCCATCATGCCAATGACGTCGGCGGCGCCGACGCTGCCATCGCGGTTGACGTCGAGGACGGGGGCGAGGAAATCGAGGGCGCCGAGGGGGCTGGATTGGGCCGCGGCGGCCTGACCCTGATTGGTCTGCTTGCTGAGGGCACCCATGGCCATGGCGGCGACGATGGGGAGCATCTGTTTGAGGAGGGAATTGTCGAGGCCGGTTTGGGCGGAGGCCTGGGAGGCGACGCTGCGGCTGACGTCCTTGGAGCCGAGGATATGGCCGAGGATGGCGTTGCCGTCCATGACGGTGTCTTCCTGCTCGAGCGTGGAGGGGTTATCGAGGTATTGTTCGTGACGTCCGCCGGAGAGGGCGCCGAGGAGGGATTCGAGGCCGGCGGGTTCCTGGGCACGGTGGGCGAGGCCGCCGGCGAGGGCGGGGAGCAGGGCCTGGATGGCGGTGGCGGCCTGGGATTCGTCGAGGCCGAAGCGGCCGGCGAGTTGGCGTACGGCGCCGCCATCCTGGGCGGCGAGCAGAGTTTCGAGCAGGTTCATGGGTGGTGCATCCTCCGAGAGATAAGACAGCCCAGGGCGCCGGAAAGTCACACGGGCGCGCCGGGGAACGGACATTCTTCAGTATGACGCAGGGGGAAGCGGAGATAGCTTGCTTTTCTGGTGTGGTCACGCTAAAGGTAGAAGGGCACAGCGGGGCACTCCGGGTGAAGGAAGGCCGAAAGACGCTGCGCCAAGGAGCAAAGTAAGATGGACCAGCTGGATCAACTCAAACTGAAGTATCAATCGGTCATCAATCTGGCCAAGGCGAAGGGGGTTTCCCTTTCGAACGTCCACGTCGAAGGCGGGAAGCTGCTGATCAAGGGGCGCGCACCGTCGCAGGACGTGAAGAACGATGTGTGGAACCAGATCAAGCTGGTGGATGCGCAGTTCGCGGACCTGACGTGTGATCTGACGATTGACGAGAGCCTGGCGCCGCCACCGCCGCCGCAGCGGATCTACACGGTGAAGAAGGGTGACTCGCTGTGGAAGATCGCGGCGGAGAACCTGGGGAATGGGACGCTGTATCCGAAGATCATTGCGGCGAATCCGGACCGGTTGAAAGATGAGAAGTCGGTGATTCACCCTGGCGATCAGTTGATATTGCCGGAGGTGTAAGGAGAGCTGCGGGCGTAAGGGCAATTTAGGGGCAGCGCGAGGCTGCCCCGATGATGTCAGATCAGAGAAGTTCCAGTTTATTCCAGCATCCGAATACTCAATAGCAGCCCCCCTACCACCACGATGCTGATCACCGCGGTGACGACATAGCGCATCCACCGTTCCTTGGGAGTCGTTTGCTCCTGGTCATCGTGTTTCATCGTCTCGTCGAGACTGTCGAACATAGACTAACCTCCATCCCGGATACAGGGGCGTGAGCCCCCACTGGCATTGGGCGCGAACGCTGGGTAGTAAGAGCCTGGCGCTCGAAATCTGACGGGCGCCAATCGTGGGCGTCCGAAGAGTGCCGCTGCGCTGGGGCGCAGAGAAGGATGACGATGAGAAAGAACTGGAATTAACTTCGACCCGATTATACACCTTAGGTTGGGAAATGGAAGGGGGGGAGGGGGGCCGGATTTGGCGGGGCACGGGTATGCTGGAAGAAGCCGTGGCGATTTCCATTCCAGATTCCGAATTGACAATGAACTTTGTGCGGGCTTCAGGCCCGGGCGGGCAGAACGTGAACAAGGTATCGACCGCGGTGGAGTTGCGGTTTGACGTGCGGCGGTCGCCGTCGCTGCCGGAGGGTGTGAGGCAGAGATTAGTGAAGTTGGCGGGGCGGCGGGTAACCGATGATGGGGTGCTGATTCTGACAGCGCGGGAGCATCGAACGCAGGAGGCGAATCGGGCGGAGGTTCGGGCGCGGTTGGAGGAGTTGGTGGCGCGGGCGGAGGTGGTGCCGAAGCGGCGGCGGGCGACGAAGCCGACGAAGGGGGCGAAGGAGCGGCGGCTGGAGGAGAAGGCGAAGCGGGGGTCGGCGAAACGGGAGCGGGGGCGGAGTGGGGAGGAGTGAGGGTGACGATTCGGGTGCTGCCGTTATGGCGCGGTCAGCGTGTGCTCGACGCCGCGAACGTCGACGAACAAGCGCAACCCGAGGGCGCGGAAGGCAGCATCGAGTTGGTCAATCCGCGAATGGTGAGTGATCTTGAATAGCCGGTTGATGTTCGCTTCCTTGATGCCGGTTCGGCGGGAGAGTTCGGCTTTTGTCATGCCGGAGTTGGTGAAGGCCCGGTAGAGTTCTGCCTTGGCATCGGCAAGGGGGCCGGGGCGAACCATGTGCCAGTTTTCGGCGTAGCGGTCGATGGGATCGGGAAGGGGCTTTCCTTCTTCGATGCAGTCTCCAATCAGGCCATCGAGAAGATCGGAGGCCATATCGAGGGCTTCTTCTTCGGTCTCGCCCTGGGTGACCCCGTATCCGAAGTCAGGGAACTTCACGACGTACCCCCCGGCTTGGTGATCGGGCTCAAACTTCGCGGCGTATCGCATCTTGCGCTCCTACTACTTACTTGTCGGGCTGAAGGCCCAAGTCATCCAGAATGGATTGATACGTTCCGGTCTTGATCTCTTTGCTTGGATGACGCGGCATACGAGTGACCTTTCCGCCGAGCGTGACTTTGGGTGCTTTGTGCCTTCCTGGAAGGTGCATCCCTTGTGCTTCAACCATCGTTTTAGTTCGCTCGCGGTCAAACCTAATCTTATCAATTTTGATTAGGCCGCTAAGCCGGTTCGGAGCAGCCACCTTTTGAGCTACGCAATTACCGCGCAGAGCGGCCTAGCCAGCGAAGGCGGCTAACAGGCGAAGCCAGCCGAGTTTCAATTGGCCGATGAGTCCGTAACTCGCCGCGATGTAGGCTCGCTTTTCGCGGTCGCGGCGGGCGACGTCTTCGAGCATCTTGGGCGAGACGGATTCGCCACGTGCGTGGATGCCACGCTCCATGTGGGCGGCGGCGTCGAGTTCCTGGAAGCCTGGGGGGATGGAAAAGAGTTCGGCGCTGGGTTCGCCAATTTGGATGGAGGTGACGACGGTTCGCTGGACCAGCGTGCCGGTGTCGCGGTGGCTCTCGGTCACCAGGGGGAACCACCCCAATTGGGGGCTCACGAGCATGCGAATTTCGGTTTGGGCTCCGTTAGGTGCGATCTTCACCTCTTTGGTGACGTAGCCGAGGACGACGGGGCCGTCGGAACAGGAGGGCACGTGGAGCGCGGCCTTACAGGAGGCCGGAGGCGGGGCTTTGCGGCGTGCTACCGCGTACGCACCGAGCGGCTGCGTGGTGTAGGTCTTCGTTAAGAAATCCAAAAGGGTTACAGACCGTGTGGTCGGGTCGATGAACTCCATCATGTAGTCCGGCTCGAATGAGCGCGAGTCGGCGCCGTCGGAACGTTGGGCATGGAGACCTGTCCTTACCGAGTGGAGTTTGCCGGTGGCTGGGAGGTAGGTTTCGATGCGCATGGTGGCGAGGAAGCCGAGGCGGGGCAGGGATTGGGAACGGAGCGCCATGATGCCGGCAACGGCGGCAATGCAGAGCGGGAGAGAAAGGAGAATGGCTCGCCGCATGATCCTTACCTTACTTTAGTGTTTGGAGGGGATGTTGGAGGCGCGGATCGGAGTCGAACCGACGAATAAAGGTTTTGCAGACCTCTGCCTTACCACTTGGCTACCGCGCCCCGTCGGGGTGACAGCTATTAAGTATAGCGGAGAATCGGTCAGCGCACCACAGGGAGGAGCAGGTGGGAGTTGTTCAAGTAGACGGTCTGGTCGGCGGTGATGGCTTTTCGGGCCCAGGCCTGGAGGGAGCCGGTGTTGCGGTTGCGGTCGAAGCGGGGGAAGTTGCTGGAGGCGATTTCGATGCGGATGCGATGGCCGGGGCGAAAGACGTTGCTGGTGACGCCGACGGGGACGGAGATGCGGTAGCGTTTGTTGGGTTCGGCGAGTTTCGCCTTATGCAGGCCGTCGCGGTAGCGGAGGCGGAGGATGCCGTCGCAGAGGTTGATGGCGCGGCCGTCGGGGTAGAGATCGATCAATTTGACGGTAAAGTCGGTGTCGCGGGCGGAGGTGGCGATGTCGAGTTCGGCGCGGATGGGGCCTGTGACTTCGAGGTCTTCGCGAAGGGGGTCGGAAGTGAACAGGAGCATGTCGGGGCGGCCTTCAATGTTGGCCTGGTCCATGGGTCCCCAGGGGAAGATGGTTGGGTTGCAGCAGACATTGCCGCCGCGGGTGGGGATGGGGTTGTCGGGGTCATAGCGCCAGCGTTCGGTGAGGCCGGGTTTGAGAGGGGCGCGGGTGGTGAGGCGGCGGCCTTCGTTGAGGTAATAGGGGGTGGGGACGGCGCGGGCGGGGGGCCAGCGGTCTTCGTCGCGCCACTTGTTGATGCCCATGACGAAGATGCGGAGCGGGGGGAACCAGCCGCGCTGGCGGTCGTCTTTCAGCCAGCGGGCGAACCAGTCGAGCTGGTAGCGGATGATGGGGGCGGCGGCGTTGGGGCCGAAGTCGACGGCCGGGAGGGGGGACGACATGTTGTGGGCCCAGGGACCGATGATGAGGTGGGCCTGGCGGCCGAGGCGGCGGAGGGCCATGAAGAGGTCGAGGTCGCTTTCGACGTAGTTGTCGTACCAGCCGCCGACGGCGAGGACGGGGGTTTTAATTTTGGCGGCGTTTTCGAGGATGCTGAGTTCGCGCCAGTAGGCGTCGTAGTCGGGGTGGCGGAGGATCTCCTGGAAGAAGTCGATGCGGGTGCCGGTGGCGGCGAGGTCGGCGTCGGCGATGGGGAGCGTGTGGATGTAGGTTTCAAAGCGCGGGGTAGGGATACCGCGGGGGCGCATGTTGGCGGCCATCCACTGGAGGCGGTGGCCGAGTTTGAGGGCACCGCCTGGAGAGTAGTAGCGGTCGCGGTAGTCGTCGCCGCCGGAGACGACCGGGGCAATGGCTTTGAGGTGGGGGTTGCCGGAGAGGGCGGCTTTCCATTGGACAATGCCGAGGTAGGAGCCGCCCATCATGGCGATGCGGCCGTTGGACCAGGGCTGGCGGGCGAGCCAGTTGAGGGTGTCGTCGGCGTCGGCGGTTTCCTGGCGCATGGGGTCGAAGCGGCCCTCGCTATGGTGGCGGCCCCGTACATCCTGGATGACCAGGGCAAAGCCATGCTCGATGACGCGGAGTTGGTTGGAACTGAGACCGGCGGCCTGGCCATAAGGGGTGCGGACCAGGATGACAGGGTAGCGGTTGTTGCGGCTGGGCAGGTAGGCGTTGGCGGCGAGGTGGATTCCGTCGCGCATGGGGATGCGGAGCGGCAGGGGCGCGGGCCCCGGGGAGGTGGGGGCGGCCCAGAGGGAGAAGGCGAGGATGCCGATTGCCAGCCGCAAGTAGTGTCCTTCTAGTACGAGAACGGGACGCCAGGTTCCAGGGGGATGACTTCCACGGCGTCCTTGAGCAGGTCGCGGAGGGCCGCGGGAGTGCCGGTCAAGGCGGGGAAGGTGCCCCAGTGCATGGGGATGACACGCTTGACGGCAAGGAGGTTACAGGCGAAGGCGGCTTCCTTGGGGCCCATAGTGTAGAGGTCGCCGATGGGGAGGATGGCGAGGTCGGGGTGGTGGAGTTCGGCAATGAGGCGCATGTCCCCGAAGACGGTGGTGTCGCCGGCATAGTAGATGCGGCGGCCGTCGGGGAGGGTGATGACGAAGCCGGCCGGCTCGCCGGCATAGATGATGGTTCCGTCGTCCTGGATGATCGAGGAGGAATGCATGGCGTGGGTCATGGAGACCTTGAAGGATCCGACGTGGGCGGTGCCGCCTTTGTTCATGCCGATTACCTTCTTGACGCCCTGGTTGCCGAAGTACGTGGCGAGTTCGTAGATGGCGACGAGGGTGGGGGAGAACTGGCGGTCAAGGTCGAGGATGGAGCCGGAGTGGTCGCCGTGGCCGTGGCTGAGCAGGACGGTGTCGGCGCGCTGGAGGGTGAAGTCTTTAGGGAATTTGGGGTTAGCGAGCCAGGGGTCGAGCAGTAGGGTTTCGCCCGTTTGGGTACGAAGTTGGAAGCCGCTGTGTCCCAGCCATGTAATCTCGATCACTCTTAAACCTCCCTGCACTTTTTTCCGATGGGATGTTAGGTAAAATCACGAAGGGTTGCACGCCCGGAGGGGCATGAGCGTCTTACGTAACAGAAGCCATGCCGGTTCCCGCGTCTCAAACGAGGAGTATGCCGCCAGAATCCACCCAGGCAGCGGGGCGGGAAGCCGACCTGCAAAGTCAGTTTATCGCGGAAAATCTACGCCGTGTATTTCTGTTGATCTACAGGGTAGTGGGCAATGTTGATGATGCCCAGGATCTGACGCAGGAAGTATTCATCAAGGTGCTGCAGCGGCAGGAGCAGTTGCGGGACCCGGAGAAGGCGGCGCACTGGCTGTCGCGGATCGCTTCGAATACGGCGATCGACTTTTTGCGGCGGCATAACCGGGTGAGTTTCAGCGATATAGATGAGATCCCGCCGTTGGCGGCGCCGGCGCAGCAGAGTCCGGAGCAGATGCTGTTGCGGGCCGAGAAGCGGTCGCATCTAGAGGCGGGGCTGGATGTATTGACGGAGCGGGAGCGTGTGGCGCTGCTGCTGCGGGACGTAGAAGATCTGCCGGCCGAAGAAGTGGCGGAGCAATTGCAGTGTTCGAAGGCAACGGTACGGAGCCACATCGCCAACGCTCGGTCAAAGTTTAAGAAATTCCTGGAGACGGGACGGGGCCGGCGGCGGACGGAGAAGGAGAGGTAACGATGCATTTGAAGGAAGAACAACTGGCGTTGCATCGCTCCTCGGAAGTGGGCTGGCTGGAGCGGATGCAGGTAGCGGCGCATTTGCGCGGCTGCGAGGAATGCCGGCGGCGTCGGGAAGAATACGAGTTGGCGCAGGAGACGCTGCGCGAGATCGCCAGCGAGATGCCGATGGGGTTGGATTGGGAGCGGCTGTCGGGCGAGATGACAGCGAACATCAACCTGGGGGTGACGGCGGGGCGGATTGTGGCGCAGGTCGAGCCCAAGCCGAATCATCTGACGGGTTGGCGTCCGGCGCTGGTGTTTGCGTCGACACTGCTGGTAGTGGTGGCGGCGTGGTATGTGAACACGCACGGGCCGGCGGTGATTCCGACGAACATGGTGGCGGTTGGGAAGGCGACGATGCAGAAACTGCCGGCGGCAACGATTGCGGCCCCGGCACAGCCGACTTTGGAGATGGATTCGGCCGGGATAGGGCTGAATGATCCGAACCGGGTATTAACCTTACGGCATTCGTCGCGGGATGCGGTGTTCAGCGTGAACATGCAGGGGGCGGTGCGCGCCCGTTACGTGGATGCCGAGACGGGACAGGTGACGATCAACAATGTCTACGTGCAGTAAGGCCGGGGCAGTTCTGGTGGCGGCGGCGATGGCGCTGGTGTCGGGCGGCGTGGCGCGGCTGGACGCGCAGCAGCGGTTGACGTCGCGCAGCGCGATGCACATTACGCTGCCGGAGGATTCGCCGGTGGCGCTGGCGGGTGCCGATTGGGGCGAATCTGTGGTCACGCCGCGGGGTAGCGCCATGCTTTTGGATCTGCATACGGCCATCACGTTCCGCAATATCAGCCAGCACCGGGTGCGGGGGATTACGCTGCTGGTGATGGCACAGGAAGTGGCTCCTGGAGGGAAGGCATCGGTATCGGTGCCGAGTTTGGATGTGGGTCCGGGGGAGGCGTTCCCGGTGCGGATCGACCTGCGGCTGATGCGGCCGCAGACGCAGACGGAAGGGTCTCTGGTGGACATCAGCATTGATGGGGTGCTGTTCGACAGTCTGGAGTTTTACGGGCCCAATAAGCTGAACTCACGGCGGTCGATGTCGTTGTGGGAAATGGAAGCCCGGCGGGACCGGAAGCATCTGAAGTCGGTTTATGAGAGCGCCGGGGCGGACAGCCTGCGGCGGCAGTTAGTGGATATCCAGGCGCGGCTGTCGGACCGGCCGAAGCTGGATGTGCAGGTGGCACGCGGGCGGACGACGACGCAGGAAGTGGAACGGTCGGTACGGGTGGCGTTTTTGAAGATGCCGGGGCAACCGGTGCAGCCGTCGGATGGGTTTGCGGGGGTGACGTCGACCGAGGCGCGGGCGCCGCACGTGGAGGTGGTGAATTCTTCCACGCGTGGCGTGCGCTATGTGGAGCTGGGGTGGATTGTGCAGAACCAGTCGGGCGAGGAGTTTTTCGCCGGGTCGGTGCCGGCGGAGGTGAACTTGGCGCCAGGGCAGCGGACGAAGATCCAGCCGGAGGCTTCGGTGAAGCTGACGGAACGGAACGGGCGTCCGGTGCCGATTTCGGAGATGACGGGGTTTGTGAACCACGTGGAGTTCCAGGACGGGTCAATGTGGATTCCGCAGCGGGCGAATATTGATTCGGGTCGGTTGCGGTCGGTGTTAAATCCGTCGCCAGAAGAGCAGCGGTTGTCGGATTTGTATCGCCGCAAGGGACTGCAGGCGGTGATTGACGAACTTCGGAAGCACTGATTACGTTGTAATGGGCTGATGCAGGAACTGCGTTTCGCCCTTCGCCAGATACGCCGGAATCCCGGCTTTGCTTTCATTGCCATCCTTACCTTGGCCCTGGGGATCGGGGCCAATTCCTCTGTTTTCAGTGTGGTGTACGGGGTCTTGCTGCGGCCTCTGGCTTATCCGGAGCCGGAGCGGATCGTGTCGGTGTTGCACCGGGCGGCGGATACGGGCAGAGAGACGCCTCGGGTGACGGGCGCCGATGTAATGGACGTGCGCGAGCAGGCGCCGGGGTTGGCGGCGGTGGCGTATCACGTGGGCGGGGAGATGGGGATCCAGTTCGCCGAGGGGGCGGAGTTCACGGGGATCTACCTGGTGCCGCCGGCGTACTTCCAGGTGTTCGCGGTGGCACTGGTGGCAGGGCGGGTGTTTGGGGATGAGGAGGCCGGACGGGCGGCAGTGGTGTCGGCGACGTTTGCCAGGAGGCACTGGGGCGGGGCGGCGGCAGCGATCGGCAAGAGCTTTCGATTCGATCAACAGGCAGTGACGGTGGTGGGCGTGGCGCCGGAGTGGTTCCGGTATCCACGCGAGGCGAACGTGTGGATTGCGGCGCCGGTGCGGCCGGCGAATCTGAATCGGACGGCGTATAACTACCCGCTGGTGGCTCGGTTGGGGGACGGGGTGACGTTGGAGGCGGTGCAGGCGCAGGTGGACCGGGTGGCGGCGGGGCAGCGGCAGGCGTTTCCGAAGGAGAGCCGGAATAAGGGATTTGTCGTGCGGCCGTTGCAGGAGCAGTTGGTGGGTCCGGTGCGGACGATGTTGTGGGTTTTGTTGGGGGCGGTGTCGCTGGTGTTGCTGACGGCGTGCGCGAATGTGGCGAATCTGATGCTGGCGCGGGCGACGTCGCGGTCGCGGGAGTTTGCGCTGCGGGCGGCGTTGGGGGCGTCGCGGGGGCAGGTGGTGCGGCAGGTACTGGTGGAGAGCGCCGTGCTGGGGTTGGCGGGCGGGCTGTTGGGGGTTGGGTTGGCGTATGGGAGCGTGGACGCGCTGGTGGCTTTGGCGCCGGGTCTGCCGCGGGCGCGGGAGGTTGGGGTGCAGTGGCCGGTGGTGGCGTTTACGACGGTGGTGTCGCTGGGGGCGGCGGTGTTGTTTGGATTGCTGCCGGCGCTGGCGGCGGCTCGCGGCGATGTGGTGGAGCATTTGAAGTCGGGCGGGGCGCGGGGAGTTGTGGGCGGCGGCGTGTCCGGGCGGGCGCGGCAGTGGCTGGTGGTTAGCGAGATTGCGATCTGCGTGGTGTTGGCGGCGGGGGCGGGTTTGCTGGTGCGGTCGTTATTGAAGATGCAGGCGAACGAGTTGGGGTATCGGAGCGCGGGACTGCTGGTGATGGAGGCGCATGCGCCGGCGGAGGGGTTGGAGGGCCACCGGCGGGCGGTGCGGCAGATCGAGGGGATGCTGCCGAAGTTGGCGGCGGTGCCGGGGATTCAGGGCGCGGCGGCCGCGATGGGGTTGCCGGCGAGCCGCTATTCGTCATTTGGGCAGTACCGGGTGGAGGGGCGGGTTTCGGATTCCGGAAGCGGGCCGAGCGCGGGGTTCCGGCTGGTGAGCCCGGGGTATTTCGGAGTGATGGGGATGCGGCTGGTGCGGGGGCGCGATTTCGGGGCGGGCGATCAGTATGACCGGCCGTTCACGGCGATTATTAGTGAATCGCTGGCGCGGCAGACGTTTGCGGGAGAGGATCCGATTGGGAAGCGGATGCAGTGCGGGCTGGATTCGCCGGAGTGGATGACGGTGGTGGGAGTGGTGAGCGATGTGCGGCAGGAGGGTCCGGCGGCGGTGCCGGGGCCGCAGCTGTATATGCCGCTGGCACAGCATCCGTTCCGGGCGAACGAGGTGCATGTAGTGATGCGGACGACGGGGAGTGGGGCGGGGTTGGCATCGACGGTGGAGGGATTGGTGCGCGGCTGGCATCCGGAGATGCCGGTGAAGTTTACGACGATGGACGGGTTATTAGCGGAGGCGGTGGCTTTGCCGCGGTTCCGGTCGTGGCTGACGGGGTTGTTCGCGATGCTGGCGGTGGGTTTGGCGATGGCCGGGGTGTATGGGGTGATGTCGTATCTAGTGACGGAGCGGACGGCGGAGTTCGGGCTGCGGGTGGCGATGGGGGCGAGTCCGGGGCAGGTGGTGGCGATGGTGCTGGGGCAGGCGGGGGTGATGCTGGCGGTTGGGTTGGGATTGGGGATGCTGGGGGCGTTGGGGATGGGCCGGGTGATGGGGAGCTTTCTGTATGGAGTGGGAGCTTTGGATGGGACGACGTTTCTGATGGTGGGGGTTGGGTTGGGGGTGGTGACGGTGTTGGCGGCGTTGGTGCCGGCCTGGCGGGCGTCGCGAGTTAGTCCGATGGAGGCGCTGCGGTGAGGGAGAGAGGGATGTTAGAGCAGGTGCAGCCGATTGCAGAGGCGGTTCGGAGACTGACGGTTGAGGAGCCACGGGAGCTGATCGAATCGATCAAAGGCAAGTACCGGGATGTTGCCACTTCGAGTGAGGCGTTCCTGCGACGGAAGCGGGAAGATCTCGTGCTGGAATGCTGCAGGCTGCGGAAAAGATCTCTGGGCCGCCGATGAACGCAGATGAACGCAGATAAGCTGTTCGTTTTGAATCGGCGTGTATCGGCGTTTATCGGCGGCTAACGCAATGATCGCGTTCCTCGGTGGTGAGCCCGGGGCCGAGATTCTCATGGATGCCGAGTCGCGGTGCTATGCTCGCGCTCTCAATGTGTGTGAACGGGCCGGAAGCCGGGAGCGGGAGATGCAGGCGGTAGCTGATCTAACGAAGATGAATGTGGTTGAAGAGGCGGACCTCGCCCTGGCTATCTGGCAGGCGCCGGGGTCGCTGAAGGGCTCGTCTACGGCGGGTCTCCCTGGCCTATTGCTTTGCGATCATCCGGTGACCGCTGGCGTATAGGCGTGAGACGGCGACGGGCAGCGGGACCATCCTCCTCCGCTAAAGCTACGGCGGACAAGGGGGACCCGCACTCCATTGGTTGGTTAGAGGTCGTTTTTGGACTGCTGGAGCAGGCTAAGGAGTTCGTCGCGGGTTTCCTTCTGCGTACGGAAGGCGCCGAGCATGGCGCTGGTCATGGTGCCGGAGTGCTGTTTTTCGACGCCGCGCATCATCATGCAGAAGTGGCGGGCGTGGCAGACGACGGCGACGCCGCGGGGGTCGAGGACCTTTTCGAGGGTTTCGGCCACTTCCTGGGTGAGGCGCTCCTGCACCTGGAGGCGGCGGGCGAACATGTCGACGATGCGGGGGATCTTGCTGAGGCCGATTACCTTCTGGTTCGGCAGATAAGCGACGTGCATTTTGCCGTAGAAGGGGAGCATGTGGTGCTCGCACATGGAGTAGAACTCGATGTCGCGGACCACGACCATCTCGTCGTACTTGACGTCGAACAGCGCTCCGTTGACGATCTTGTTGAGGTCGGTGGTATAGCCGCTGGTGAGGAAGCGGAGCGCCTTGTCGGCGCGCTCCGGGGTGCGCAGCAATCCTTCGCGCTGGGGGTCCTCGCCCAGTTCGGTAAGCATACGTTCCACCAGAGGGGCAATGGAATTCGCTGCCTTCTTGGGCTCCATCAGTTTCACGACTTTATTCGCCTTCATCTTGTCCCTTTGTACTCGACGGTATTGCGCCTGGTCTCGAGGATTTTCACGGAATCGAGGGCCGGCCAGTTGGGGGGCCA
>JAEUQF010000104.1 GCA_016789745.1 Bryobacterales bacterium | reverse complement strand
TTCCACTTGTCGTTGTATTTGTATTGGCCTTTGCCGCCGCTGGCCATCACCGTGTCGTCGCCCTTCATCACCCACACCTCGGCCCCGGTGATCTCCTTGAGCAGCGCCGTACCCTCCACGTGATCCCCATGGGCGTGGCTCAACAGAATGTACTTCACATCCGTCATCTTGTACCCCAGCTTCTCCACGTTCGCCCGAATAATCGGCACCGTCCGTTCGAAGCTGGCATTGATCAGAATGTGACCCTGCGCGGTGGTGATCAGGTAGGTCGACAGCCCCTTCGACCCGACGTAGTAGAGATTGTCGGCAATGCGGTGCGGCTCGAATGGCTCATTCCAGTCATTCTGCGCCCACGCCGCGCTGGCCAGACAGAAACCCAGGACAATAACGGACGGCAGCATTCAGCCATTATAGGGAGCCGCCGCCGGCACATGCGCGGCAATCAGCGGTGCAACATCGCATGCAGCGCCGTCGACTTCGCCTGCGCGAAGATCATCGCCGCCTGCGGCATCACGCCCAGCCCGACCAACACCAGCAGGCAAGCCGTCAGCACCCAGCGCTCCCGCGGCAGCGCATCGGGAATGGCCGGCACCATCCGTTCATACCTGCCCAGAAACAGCCGCGCAAACAGCCGTAACAGGCTGAACGCATTCATAGCAGTCGCGAACGGCAGAATCAGGCCAACCCAGCGGTGGCTCTCCAGCGTCCCATGCAGCAGCAAGTCCTCCGCCGCGAATCCCAACGTTCCTGGCATGCCCACCACTGCCACCGCCGCCACGACGAAGAACGCCGCCAGTCGCGGAGCGCGCATCCCCAACCCCAGGTAATCCTCCGTGCGCAGCCATCCGCCCAACCGCGCCTCCAACGCCCGCAGCACCACAAACAGCACCGTCGTCGACAGAGATACCACCAGCCAGAACAGCAGCGCGCCCGCAAAGCCCTCCTGCGTCCCGCTCTCCACGCCAGCCAGAATGAACGACGATTGACTCAACAACAGCAGCCCCACCAGCCGCCGCGGCCGCCGTTCCGTCAACGCCAGCAATGACGTGTACGCCGCCGTCACCAGCGCCAGAATACTGATCGGCGCCAGCCCGTCCTGCCCCAGGTTCGGCAGCAACGGCACCACCAGCCTCGCCACTAAAAACGCGCCCAGATGCCCATTCACGAACAGCCCCGCCTGCAGCAGCGATCCCTGCTCGCACATCGCCGGCAGCCAGCTCTGAAACGGCACAACGCCCTTCCGCGTCAGAATCGCCAGCAGGATCAGCCCGTACACCGCCGGGTTGTCGATGATCTTCACGCCCTGCAACGCCGATATCGACATCACATCCGCAATCCCGGAACTCTGCGCCTCCATCGCGATCAAAACCACCGCGCCGCCCAGCGCAACCGTTCCCACTCCCAACATCAACCGCGGTACCAGCCACGACGCCATGCTCTCCTTCGGCTTCACCCACAAGGGCAGCATCGATACAATCCACCCGCCCACCAACACCGCTAGGTTGTCCGTCGCATACACCGCCAGCGTCCCGGCCAGGATCAACAGTGTCCCCGCCTGTTCGCCAACCGTCGAGTCCTTCTTCGGCGCCGCCACCAGCACCACCACCGTCAATCCGGCATACAGCACCATCGCGAAATGGCTCAGCGCATCCAGAGACGCGCCTGGCAGACTGCAAACCAGCGCCGCCAGCGCCGCTGCCACCGCTATCGAACGCGGCGGGACCTTGTCCCCAACCACACGCACCAGTAGCGCGCCGGCCAGCGGCACCATCCACGCCATCATCGTCAGCATCTCAGGCATCGGCTTCTCCCGCCACCGGCACACGCACCACGCGCGCCCCACTCGGCTTGCCTTCCATCCGGTACTCGGTCCGGTTCAACAGTGTCGACACACGCACCAGCGGTGCCACCACTATCCGGTCCAGCAGCGTGTCCATATGCGCCCGATCCAACGCGAACCGGTAGAGCCGGGCCCGCACCGCCACCGGCAGAAACGCCTCGTAATGGCTGCCCGTCTGCCCCAACTCTCCACCCGCCGCCGCATGCAGCTGATGAAACTCGTGCAATGCCGAAGGCGCCCGTAGAAACTGGAGCGTGCGTACCGCCGCATGCCCGCAGATATGCACCAGCGCCAGCGTTTCCCATCCCATCCCGATCTCGGCGAAGATCACGCCTACCTGCGTCACCGATGCGTAAGCCAGCGACGTCTTCACATCGCTGCACGCCCGCCCCACCAGCGTCGCCAGCACCGCCGTCACCAGTCCCACAGCCACCACCAACACCGCCACCTGCGGCGCCATCTCCAGATACGGCCGCGTGCGCAGCATCAGATAGGCCCCCGCATGCACCGAGATCGCACCATAAAAGATTGCGCTCGACGGCGTTGGCCCTTCCATCGCCCGTGGCAGCCATCCGGAAAACGGAAACTGTGCGGACTTGCCCGACGCCGCCAGCAGGAACAGTAGACTCACCAGAGCCGCCGCCCCCGGCGTCACATGATCGTGATAATGATGCAGCACCACCACACCCACCAGCAGCCCGATATCGCAGCCGCGATACACCGCGAACACACGCAGCGCGTTGCTCACCGGATCCGGCCGCTCATGGAAAAACGCAATCAGCAGCACCGACGTCAAACCGACAAATTCCCAACCCGCGATCAGCAGGTCGAAACTGCCGGCCGTGAAAATCACCAGCGCCCCGAACGCGAACAGATGCAGCAGTAGGAAGAAGCGCAGAAAGCCCGGCTCCCGATGCATATACCGCGCTGAAAACGCCCCCACCAGCCCCGTCAGAATCACCGTCAGCGCCGCAAACGGCAGCGATACCCGGTCCACCTTCAGAATCAGCGGAAACTCGTATGCGCCCAGCTTGAACCAATTTCCAAACGACGCCAGAATCTGCTGCAACCCCTGGCTGCTCATCTCCACGAATAACGCCAGCACGCCCAGCACCGCTACGCTATAGGTGATCGCCGTCACAATGACGACAAACCGCTCCTTAAGCGGCGCGCCCAACAGCCACAGCATTGTCACCAACGCGAACACAAGGCCCGGAAGCGCGACCACCGCCCCCAGAATCAGTTCCGAACTCACCACCGTCAGGCCACCTCCTGCAAACTGCCGATGCGCGCGATCGGCAGATGCTGACGCTTGCCCCGGTACCAATCCATCGACGAAGCCACTGCCGGCAACTCTTCGGCTTCTGTAGCCAGCGGCTCAAACACACTGTCACGATAGACGTGAATCCGGCCGCTCGCCGGGTCCATCGTCGAAACCCGAATCCAGCGGTTCTCCACAAACTCCCGCACTGCCGCGTTCCCCTGCATCACCTTCAGCAACCGCTCCGGCGTCGTCTCAATCACAAACAGAATCCGCACCGGCTCATGGATCTCCACCATCTGCCACGTCAGCCCCGTTCGCAGATCGCTGGCGTGTCCGTTCATCACACCCACCAGCCCGGCCACATTGTGCGGAAGCTTCGTGCCGCACCCATAGCGCTCGTTATCTACCCGCGAAAAGTAATACTCCAGGCTGATGCCGGCACACACCGGAACTACCGCGCCCAACTGCCGTGCCAAGTACTCATCCGTGGGGTCTTCACCGGCGTCATAGGAGACCAGAAACGCCCGCCGGTCCAGAAACAGACCCCGCGTCGATGCCCGCCGCCCCACAATGCATACGGCGTTGGTGGAATGCCCATACTCTGGCCGCGGCTCCGCCAAATGCTCGGAGCGTTCCTCGGCATGCGCCAGCGCCGCCTCTCCCGATCCACCCCGCCAGAACTCAAACCGCCGCCCGCGCTCATGGGCATTGCGGGCTCGCGCCTTGTCCAGCGACCCGTGAATCCGCGCCAGATCCGCGTTATGCGTCTCCGGCGTCGCCTGCACGTCGAACAGCGTGATGCCATCGCTGCACGTGTCGTGATAGCCGCCTACGAACCACGTGTCCTCCGGAACCTCCACCCCACGCCGGCGCAGTTCCACCCGCACCTCCGGCTGATTCGCCATCGCCGCGAACAGCCGCGCGTTCGGACCACCGCGACGCCCGCCGCAAGCCCCGCAATCATACGCCGATTCATGTGGGTTATTGATACTTGTCGATCCGTGCCCTAATACAATCACCACCCGCGCGAAGTTCCGTACCAGCCCCGCGCCCTTCAACACACCCGCCACACGCTCGGCCTTCTCCGCTACCGAAAACCCATGCGCCAGCCCGTCCACCGTCTCGTTGCCTTTGCGCGTGAACGCCAGTTCCGTTTCCACCCGCGGCACCAGAATCTCATTGATCTGGTCCCGCAGCCTGCCATACACGCGCGGGCTCAAAATGCGCGCGATCAAGGGAAACAGGCTGAAGAGCCCCAACGTCGCCGTCGCCAGCCACCCGCGCACCATCGACCGCGATCCAACGCTGCCGTTATGCAAAACCTGCGCCAAAAACCGCCGCGCCGCTTTCCTCCGGCCGTGCTGCTCCCGATACCCCTCCGCGGGCTTCTCCCGCACCGCATGCTGCGGCGTCACGACAATCGGACACAACGACACCGCACCCGGATCGTCGATCCCCGCATAGTCGATTGCCACCCCGAAAAAACCGGCCGCGCCGAAGGTCTCCACCGCCGGGTCCACCTCTTCCAGATGCCGCCGCATCGACTCCTCGCGGTCGTCGATACAGAAGAAAACCTGCGCCGCCGGCCGCCCCTCTGCCCCGGCCAACTGGCCGGCGCTCCGAAACCGCTGCAGCGGCCCCAACACCTGCTGCTCATGCCGCCGTTCATAGGCCAGGTGAAACAAGCGACGCCGCTCCAACCCATCGAACTGCGCCACCGCATCCGCCAGACGGCAGAACCCGGCTTCCGGCAACGACTCCAGATCCTCCGCCTCCAGGCCTAGTTCCCGCGCCACCACCCCCAGCCGTGCCGCTGCCACCCGCCCCTCATCCGCCGCCGCTGTTGCCGCCTCCACCTCTCTCAGGTTCCGCCGCGCCACCACATGCAGCGTCAAGCGAACCGCCAGGTAGTCCAGCACCGAACAGCACAGACGGACATGCGGCGCCAGCGCCGGCTGCTGCTCCAATTGCTGGAACATCCCGGCCCAACCGGCCAACGCTAACAGTTCCCTCCGCACCACGTGTTCCCACTGCGATTCGTCACAGCCCAACTCCGCCAGCATCTCCTCCACTACCTGTCCGGCTCCCCAGCCGGCCGCCGCCTGCTTCCGGAACGCCTCGTCCAGGCCGCGCAACCCCTCCGGCAGCAGCATGCCCTTCGGGGCCAGCAGATCGCGAACGCTGCGGTAGAAACCATCCTCCCGCGAAGGCATCGGCCAGTACGCCATTCCCTGATCCAGATAGCTGCCGCACAGCCGGATCAGCCACGGATGAATCACCTCGTCTATCCGCTGTAAAGTAGCGGAAGCCCGCATCAAGTCGGCCTCTCGATGCCGGCTTCCGCCCATCCGCCGAAGGCATACGTCGAAGGACTTGCGTATCCCCTCTTCGGAAAGTCGAGACTCTTCCAATTCCCAATCGAGCGTCGCCGCATCGAACTCCGGGATATCCCCCACCAACCAGCTTCGCCGCAGCGTGTTCCGGTCCAGCCTGCCCGCCAGGATCACCGCATTCGGCTCTCCCGCCAGAACAAAATCAATGTCCGATGCCTGGATCCGGCCCTGCCGCATCTCCGCCCGGTAGGCCTCTTCATCCAGGTAGGGCTCCGTCCCGAATGTCCGCGCCGCCGCCAGGACACCCTCCTCGAACGGCAGGTGCTGGAAGGCATGCAGCGTGTTGTGATGGACGAACACACCAATCGGCCCCTGAGCAGGCAGCAAATGTGCCGCGTGGCGGACGATGTGCTCTATACTGTGCGTGGCCGTTTCACTTCCCATTGTACTGCTTATGCCGCCGCGAACCGCTGTTTCCGCCGCGTCGCCAACTCATGCGCCGACAACGGCTCATGATCCTCCAGCCCGGAAAGCACCAATTCCACGTCCTTGCATTCGTCCGCAATACGCCGCAGTTTGTCCTGCACCGTGTGATCCACCACCCACGCATTCTGGAAATCCAGCACCACGCGCTTCACATCCGGCGGCACCGTCCGCAGCCGCTTCTTAATCCCCAGAAAGTTCGTGAAAATCGCCGAATCGTGCACTTCCAGAATCAGCGCATCGCCTTCCCGCTGTTCCCGCACAATCGTTCGGAACAGGCTCCGTACCGGCGCGCCCATCGCGACATGCAGCACCACCTTCAACAGCAATCCGGCCGCCACTCCCACCAGCAGGTCCGTCATCAACGTGATCAGCATCGTGCTCAGGAACAGCAGCAACTGCTCCGGCCCAATCTTATAGACATGCGCGAATTCCTTCGGCGAGGCCAGCCGCGTTCCGGTGTAAATCAGCATCGCCGCCAGTGCCGCCAGCGGAATCTCCTGCAGCATCCCCGGAATCAACGTCAGCGACAGCAGCAGGAACAGCCCGTGAAAGAAGTTCGACCACCGGCTGGTGGCTCCGTTGTCGATATTCGCCTTGCTGCGCACGATCTCGGAGATCATCGGGATGCCCCCGATGCAGGATGCCACCGTGTTGCCGATGCCCGTCGCCAGCAGGTCGCGGTTCAAGTCGCTCGCACGCTTTTCGGGATCGAGCGAGTCCACCGCCGTCACACTCAACAGCGATTCAATCGACCCTACCAGCGCGAACATCGCAATGTACTTCAACGACGCCGCCGAGAACACCATCGAAAAGTCAGGAAACGCCATCGCGCCAATCATGGACGCCGGCAGCCGGATCAGAAAGTTCGGCCCAATCGTGTAATCGTGCGCCCACAGCCGGTACACATGCTGATGCTCCAGGTCGAATGCCAGCCCCATCGGAATCGTCACCAGCAGCACCAACATCGGCCCCGGCACCTTCCGCGCCCAACCCGCCTTGATCATCGGCAGACAGAACAGAATTGCCAGCGATACCAGGCCGATGAGAAACACCTCCGGGTTTAGGTTCAACAGGCTGTGCGGCACCTCCGCCAGCAGATGCAGCGGCTCTTTCCCATGCGGCGTCACGCCCAGCGCCGTATGCGTCTGCTTGGAAATGATGATCACCCCAATCGCTGCCAACATCCCGTGCACCACCGAAGACGGCATCAGCTCGCCAACCACACCCGCCTTCGTCAACGCGAAGATGATCTGCAGCACCCCCGCCACCACGCCGCAAGCCAGCGCCCGCTTGTAGCCACTGGCCGGATCGCCCTGGCCCAACTCCGTTACCGCCCCCAGCACGATCACGATCAGTCCCGCCGCCGGTCCTTTAATCGTTAGCGGGGCGCTGCCGAGAAACGACACCACCATCCCGCCCACAATCGCCGTGAACAACCCCGATACCGGGGGCACTCCGCTCGCCATCGATATGCCCAGGCATAGCGGCAACGCAATCAGAAATACCAGGAAGCCCGACATCAAATCGGCCCGCAGGTTGGATCTCATGTTCTCCAGCATGCGGTGGATGCGGGTTTTGCCCTATACCCTCCAGGTGGGGTCTTCTGACACCTCGGTAGGGGAGGGTCGCTCTTTTCGCTTCATCTGCCCGTATCCTGGCCCTGTGCGGTATCAAAAACACCCCTTTTGTGCGGCGCTTGCCCTTGTATTTGCCGTTACATCTTCGGCGCAGGAGCGCGCCCCTCTCAATGATCATCTGCCCCACTGGCTCACCTTGAGCATCCAGAACCGGGTTCGCAGCGAAGGCATCCGCGGGCAAAGCTTTGACCCCGGCAACGACCACGACTTCCTCCTTGAACGCAGCCGCTTCTCGGTCGACCTGACCCCCCAAACCTGGCTCGGCTTCTTCGGTGAGGTGCAGGACTCCCGCGCCTTCTGGTTCCCCCGCGCCGATGGCTCCGTCAAAGATACGCTCGACCTTCGCCAGGCGTACGTCCGCTTCGGCGATGAAAAAGGCTTCTGGGATCTGAAGGTCGGCCGCCAGCGCCTCGCCTTCGGCACCGAGCGCATGATCGGCGCCGCCGAGTGGGGCAATACCGCGCGCGTCTTCGATGCCGCCCGTCTCGGCTTCCACTGGGGCGGCAAAGACCGCGTCGATATCTTCTCGTCCTCCACTGTCGCCTCCGACGTCGACCATTGGGATCATCACCGCCAAGGCAACAACCTCCACGGCATCTACGGTTCCCTGGGCTCCTGGATCCCCGGCGCCAAGGTCGAACCGTACCTCATCCTCCGTGACGATCACAACGCCAGCTACCATAGCTGGACCACCGGCCTCCGCATGACCGGCAGCCTCGCCAAGGTCTGGGCCTACGACATCGATACCCAACGCCAGACCGGCGCCAGCCGTGCCAATAGCCTCTCGGCATGGGCCTTCACCTTCCGGGGCGACCGCTTCTTTCCCACCCTCCGCTGGCAGCCCTCGCTGATGACCGAATTCAACTACGCCAGCGGCGATAGGCACCCCGGCGACGGCATCACCAATACCCTCGACCAGCTCTATCCCACCAACCACGGCATCTACGGCGTCGCCGATGTCATCGGCCGCCGCAACGCCAAAAACATCCGTGGCGGACTCTGGATCCGCCCCCGCCGCTGGCTTACCCTCAAGACCGAAGGCCATGGCTTCTGGCTCGCCAGCCGCTATGACGGCCTCTACGTCGCCAGCGGCGCCCTCGCCGTCAATGTGCCTGTCACCGGCGCCGCCACCACTCACGTCGGCAACGAAATCGACATCATCGGCGAAGTGAAGCTCAACCGCCATTACGATATCGGCGCCCAGTTCGGACACCTGTTCTCCGGCGCGTTCCTCGATCGCTACACTTCCGGCGGCGATCGCGGCTTCTACGCCGTTTTCCTCGATTGGCGCCTGTAGCTGCCCTTATTGAATCAACCCATTCCGGATCGCGAAGCGCACCATATCCCCCGTATTATGCAGATTCAACTTCTCCATGATCTTGCCCCGGTGCGCTTCCACCGTATACACACTTAAATTCAAAATATTCGCGATCTCTTTATTCGTCTTGCCCTCGGCGATCATCTGCAGCACCTCGCGTTCCCGCGTGCTCAGCAGATCTACCGGATTCGTCACATGCCGCCGGAAATCGCTCAGCACCGCCTCTGACACCGCCGGGCTGATATAGCCCTCGCCCCTTGCGACCGCCCGCACCGCATCCACGAACGCATCATCATCGGCGTCCTTCACCAGGTACCCGCGAGCCCCCGCTCGCAGAATCTCCCGCACATACACCGCATCCCGATGCATGCTCAACGCCAACACCCGCGTACGCGTACATGTCTCCCCAATCCGCCGCGTCGCCTCAATCCCATTCAACTCCGGCATCGAAACATCAATCACCACCACATCCGGCTGCAACTTCTCCGCCAACTCCACTGCCTCACGCCCATTCCGCGCCTCCCCCACCACCTCCAGGTCCGGCTGCCCCGACAGGATCAGCGTGAATCCCTTGCGCACCACCGTGTGATCATCCGCCAGCAACACTCGTGTCTTTTTGTTCTGCACTGTCTTCGGCTTCCTTCAAAGGCGCCTCCACCAGAATACGCACGCCGCCCAACTCCCCGGTATCCACCACCAGAATGCCATCCAGATGCCGCGCCCTCGCCCGCATCCCCACCATCCCCAAACTCGGCTGGTTCAGATCATGACCTCCTAATCCCCGGCCGTTGTCTTCGATTCGCAAACGGATCGTGGTCCGCGTTGCCTCCAACTTCACCCGCGCCCGCGTCGCCCCCGAATGCCGCGCGATGTTCGTCAACGCCTCCTGCGTGATCCGGAACAGATGCGTCTCGATCGCATCGCTCGCGCGCCCCGCGTAATTTGAGTTGTACTCCACATCAATCTGCGTTCGCTGCGCGAAGCGCTCAATCAGCCAGCGCAGTCCCGCATCTAATCCGAAGTCATCCAGAATCACCGGCCGCAGCAACTGCGATAACTCCCGGACGCCGGTCAACACCTCGTCCAGAATCTCCACGAACTCCTTCCGCCGCACCTCAAACTCCGCCGCCGGCAGCCGCTTCGCCATCCCTTTCAATCCCGTTAGCGCCTGTCCCAACTCATCGTGCATCTCATGCGAGAACCGCCTCGCCACCCGCTCCTGGTCCTCCAGCATGTTCCACGACACGCGGTTTAGCTCCTCGGTCTGCCATTCCAATCGCCGCAGCGTCCGCGTGATGAACACAATGGTCAGCGTCGCGCAGCCGAATGCCAGCACGAAACACGTCGCCAGCACGCCTTCCAACTCGTTCAGCAACTCCTCCGACTGCCGCTCGATCGACGCCTCTAACTCCGACCCCTTCTCATTCGTCAACAAATGCTCGCGGACCAACTGCTGCGCCAGCGACTGGATGGAGCGCGACCCCTGATACCCGATATGCGCCGCGCTCAGCACCAGCAGCACCACCAGCCCAAAGCCCACCATCATGATCCGCAGCGCCGCATGCCGGGCCATCATCGAAACCGCCATATCCTCCGATAGTAGTCGATCGCACACACGTTACAGCAGGATCAGCCCCTGCCGCAGTCCGATCGACACGGCCTCCGTGCGCGACCCCGCATGCAATTTTCCCAACACCGATGCGATATGCGCCTTCACCGTATGCTCACTGATTGCCAGCCGCGCCGCGATCTCCTTATTCGCAATCCCGGTTGCCAGCAGCCGCAGAATCTCCGTCTCTCGCGGCGTCAAGGTCTCGGCCAGACCCTGCCGCGGCGTCTCGACGGCAGCCCCCACCAACGCCATCGCCTGTGCCGCCGGAACCGTCACCAATCCCGCTGCCGCCGCATGCACCGCCGCCCGCAACTCCTCAGGCGTCACATCCAGACTCAATACCGCCCGAGCCCCATCGCGAATCGCTCCGGCATACTGCAGCGGCTTCGGCTCCTCCAAAACCAGCACTAGCGCGCCATCGCCTTCCCACTCCCAATCGCCATTCGACGCCACCAATACCACCACATCTACCGGCGCCGTCACCTGCGCCAACTCCCCATACACGCCGTCCACCGCGATCTCCCCGTCCCCGGCCAGCATCGCCTGCAACCCATACCGGGGCACAGGCGACGCCGCCACAATCGCCACATGCGTCACGCTGCCTTGCTCCTTGCCCGTGTCACGAAATCCGCTACCACGTTGCTCGGAATCGCCAGCGCCAGCCCCCGCGCGATCATCGTGTTGATCCCCACCACCCGGCCCTGCGCGTCCGCCAGCGGCCCACCCGAGTTGCCCGGCGCCAGCCGTACATCGGCCTGCACCCAGCGGTTCTCCCCTAAGCCCCGCAGCGGCCCCACCGTATGCACCACGCCCATGCTCAGCGCCCCCGTGAACCCCAGCGGATTTCCCACCGCGAGCACCATCGCCCCCGGCCGCAGCGCGTTCGAATCGCCAAACTCCAGCGCCGGCAGACCCAGCGTGTCCACCTTCACCAACGCCAGATCATGCCGCCTGCCCAACGCCAGCAGCCGCCCCGGGAACCGCCGCCCATCCCACAACTCGATCACCGGGTTCTTTCCCTGCACCACGTGCGCGTTCGTCACGATGTAACCCATCGACCCGGTTATCACCCCTGACCCGCACCCGTTCCCCTCCGCCGCGCGCACCTGGACCGTGGCGCGCCGCAGCCGTTCGCCAAGATCTCCCAACTGCATCTATTACTGCTCCTTTTCTCCCACCGTCAACACCACGTCCAACCGCTGCCCGCCGCGCAGCACCACCGCCGCCAGCGCCGCCCCGATACGTTCCGGGGTCAATTTGTTTTGAACATCTTCGGGCTCCCGTGTTGGGCTGCCATCCAGTGCGCAGAGAATATCGCCGACCTGCAAACCCGCCCGCGCCGCCGCACTCCCAGGCTCTACAGACAACAGCAGCAGCGCACTCTCCGGAGCCCCTTCCAACTGCTCCGCCATGGACCGCGGCAGCAACACTGGCCGCAATCCCACGCCGAGAAACGCCCGCGGCACGAAGCCTTTCTCCAACACCGTGGCCACCACGCGTTCCAGCACCGCCGCCGGAATCGCCGACGCGCCATAGCGTGTGAATCCCGACGTCGCCAGCCCCACTACCATCCCCGATGCATCCACCACAGCGCCCCCATTGGCGCTCGGATACAGCGAATAGTCCAACTGCACCAGCGGATCCACCACGCCACCCTGCCACGTCTGAAACGCCCGCGCGACGCTACTCACGATCCCCATCGATGCCGTCACGTTCCCCTGCCGCCCGCGGCCCACCGTCACCGTCAGGTTGCCCGCCCGCACCGGTGCCGATGTCGTCACCACACCAGCCCCAGCCGCGTCCTCCACGCGCAACACCGCCACTCCCAGCGTCGCGTCGCGCCCGGCCACCTTTCCCATCACAGTCCGCCCATCGGCCAGCAGCACCTCCGCCGCATTCGCCTGCCGCAGCGGATGCTCCACCGTTACCACTACCCCCGGCTGCCATTGGAGCCCGCTGGCCGCATGCCGCGGATGCGCCGCCACCGACACCACAAACGGCGCCGCCTGTTCCACCACGTTCGCCAACTGGCCTGAAAGTTCCGCAAATGAAGAGGTCATAAATTGCATTCCCTGAGTACAAGGATGCGCGGATTCCGTCCAGAGAAGCATCGGTAAAACGGGCTAGGTCATCAAGGCGGTGATAAAATCATCGTTCACCTCCGATGCGACTCGCCTGGCTTGTTCTATTTCCCTTGCTCGCATTCGCCCAGCATGACCCCGCCGTCGTCGCCCAAGGCCGCGAACTCTACAACCGCTCCTGCACGCAGTGCCATGGCGCGGACGGCACCGTCGGTGACCGTGGTCCCGCGCTCGCCGCCCGCCGCCGCTATATTCGCTCCAGCGAAGAGGACCTCTTCAACGCCATCAAGAACGGGATCCCCGGCACCGGCATGCCCGGCTCTGCCCTGCCTCCCGACGACGTCCGCAAGATCGTCACCTACATCCGCAGCCTCCGCGCCACTGCCATCGATGCCCCCATCGAAGGCAACACTGCCAAAGGCGAGGCCATCTTCAACGGCAAGGGCCGTTGCCGCGACTGCCACATGGTCAACGGCCAGGGCGGCATCATCGGCCCCGACCTCTCCAACATCGCCGCCGAACGCAGCATCAAGGCGATCCACGAAGGCCTCACCGTACCCCGCCCGCATATCCCCACCGGCTTCCAGCCTGTCCGTGTCGTCCTCCAAAGCGGCGCCGAGCTGCGCGGCATCCTCAAAAACGAGCACAACTTCTCACTCCAAATGCTCGACATGAATGGGAAACTCCACCTCCTCAGCCGCGACGAAGTCAAGGAGGTCGAATATGACACCCAGTCGCTCATGCCCACCAATTGGGCCCAGCGCCTCACCCCCGAAGAGTTGAAAGATCTGGTCGCGTTCCTCAGCCGGCAGGCCCGTCCTGTCGATGGCCCGCGCCAACCCAATGCCCGGAGACGCCGATGAACCGCCGTTCTGCTCTCAAACTGCTTTCCTCGCTCCCTGCCGCCGCCGCGGCCCAGGCAGAGGTCACCTATGACGACCTTCGCAAGGCCGATCCCAAGGACTGGCTCACCTACCAGGGCAACTACAACGCCCAGCGCCACAGCCTGCTCAAGCAGGTGCATACCGGCAACGTCGCCGACCTCACCGCGGCCTGGATTTACCATGTTCCAAATGCCAACCGGCTGCAGTGTGTCCCCATCGTGGTGGATGGCGTCATGTACATTTCGCAGCCCAACGAAGTGTACGCATTGGACGGAACCACGGGCCGTCTGATCTGGTCCTACAATCATGAGCCCGCCCTGCAGCGCGGTCCCAATCGCGGCGTCGCTGTGTACGGGAACAAGGTCTACGTCGGGACGCCCGACGCGTATCTGGTCGCCCTCGACGCCCGCACGGGGAGCTTGCTCTGGAAGGCAAAGCTGGCCGATGCCAAGGACGGCTACTGGGCGCCCGTCGCGCCGCTCGCCATCAAGGACAAGATCATCATGGGCATCGCGCCCGGTGATCATGGGCTGAACGGATGGCTGGACGCCTACTCCGCCGAAACCGGCGAACGTCTCTGGCGCTGGCATTCCATTCCGCGCCCCGGCGAGCCCGGCAACGAAACTTGGGCGGGCGACTCCTGGAAGACCGCCGGCGGCGACACCTGGCTCACCGGCAGCTATGATCCCGAACTGAACGTTGTCTACTGGGGCATCGGCAACCCCGCCCCCGACTTCGATGGCGACGTCCGCAAGGGCGACAACCTCTACACCGAATGTATGGTGGCTCTCGACGCCGATACCGGCAAGCTCAAGTGGTACTTCCAATACACCCCGCATGACGTGCATGACTGGGATGCCGTTGAAGTTCCGGTGCTGGTGGACGCCGACTTCAAAGGCCGAAAACGCAAACTGCTGGTACAGGCCAATCGCAACGGCTTCTATTACGTGCTGGACCGCGTAACCGGCGAATTCCTCCACGGCTCGCCCTTCCTCAAACGCCTTAACTGGGCCACCGGACTCACCAAGGAAGGCCGCCCCATCCGCGTCAAGGAAGTCATCCCCACCACGCAAGGCACACGTACCTGCCCCGCCACCGCCGGCGCCACCAACTGGCATTCGCCCACCTACAGCCCCGACACCAACCTCTTCTACGTGGCCATGATGGAAGGCTGCGGCATCAACTACAAATCGCGCGACACCTTCCGTCCCGGCGGTATGCCTTACATGGCTACCGGCTACGTCGAAGACCCCGAAGCCCCCTGGCAAACCTACGTGCGCGCGCTCGACCTCACCACCGGCGCCATCCAATGGGAATACAAGCAGGTGGGGTCGAAACGCTACGGCGCGGGACTCATCTCCACCGCCGGCGGCCTCGTCTTCGCCGGCGACGACCAGGGCTTCTTCACCGCCCTGGACGCCCGCACCGGCAAGCCTCTCTGGCACTTCAACACCGGCCAGCAGATCACCGCCTCGCCTGTCTCTTACAGCGTGAAAGGCAAGCAGTATCTCTCAGTAGCCGCCGGCTCCAACATTGTTGCTTTCGCCCTCCACGGCCGCGCCGCGAAGTAACTACTGCGCCTCCCGAATCAACCGCCGGTACTCCTGCCGCGCGAACTCATACGCTTGGTTCATCTCCAGATGCTCGGCCGGCCGCACCCGCCCGATCTTCTGCCGGTGGCACTGATCCACCGCCTTCAACAAATACTCCGCGCTCTCCTTCGACCGCACCGGCTTATTCCCCACCGTCACCCAAACCGGATTCGTATGCGAGGAAGGCAGAATCCGCATCGCCACCCAGGCACTGCGGTCAATCTTCGTATCAAAGCTGATGTCCCGCAGCACGCCATCGGCCTCAATTTCCTTACGAGCCACCGCCACTCCATTGACCACCAACTCCACAGGCACCTTCCGGCTATTGCCCACCCGTGCCCGCTCCACATCCCAATACGGCTTCTGGTCATACCGCAGCTTCCGGATCGCGTCATTCGGCTGCACATCCAGATACGCCGCCACCTTCGCGGTAGCCTTCACCATCCCCGCCGATCCCAGCGCCACATCTTTTCCACCGCCCATCTCCACGCCATTCACCCGAAAATCAATCAGGTGGCTCTTTCCGTCCGAAGCGTAATTCCGCCCTTCCTTCAACCCCACCACCCAATCGCGATAATCCAGCTTCGGCTGCCGCACATAACTCCGTCCTAATCCCACCTTTTCCCCATAAATACACGGAAAATCCGTCTCGCCACTGATCCGCGTCCGATACCCCACATTCAACGCGTGATACCAAAGGTTCAACTCCCACGCATACGGCGTATCCACCGTTGAGTACACATCCACCAGATTATGCGCCACTGTCACCACAAACTCATTCGCACCAATCCCATCGAACGGAGGCATCTCGAACGTTGGCAACTTCTCCTGCTTCAACGCCAATCCCCAACCCGAATGCGTATACCCGATCACCGCATCCTGCTGCCGGCCCCACCGCAGAATCGGCAACCCCCAACTCGGCCAATCCTCAATCCGCTTCGTTCCCGGATAGTCCTGCTCCTTCAAGTTCAATAACAGCAGGTGCCCCGTGTGACTGGAAGGATGCCCCGATATTTCCACGTCATACTGAATCCGGTTCTCCGCCGTCGAGACTTTGTTCTCTTTTCCCTCAAAGAAAGTCTTCTGGAAGTACCACCCCGGCCCCCACGTCAGCACCGACCCGATCTTCAAATCCTCCCCAAGCACGTGCCGCATCATGTCCTGCGGATACACACCCTCGGTCGGCCGCTCATAATGCGCACACCCCGCCGCATGAATATGATGGTCCCCCGAGTACCACCCCAGGTTCGCCGGATCAATCCAGCGCTCCAGCCGGAACACCAACTCCACCGGCTGCGTGTCCGCGATCTTCAATTCCTGCTTCTTTGACTTATACTCCGGTCCCCGCGAATACTCGATCGTGTACTCTCCCGGCGGCAGCGCAATCGACTCCCCATCGGCCCTATAAATCTGCGGATGAAAGAAGAAGTCCGGTGCCAGCCGCTTGGCCTGCGAAGGATACACCCGGCCGCGCTTGTCTTTGATCAGAAACGACGCCGTCGTCGGCTTATCGTTGAAGTCCAACACCCGCAGTCCCACCTTCGCCGAAGGCTTGATCGAAAACAGAATGTCGACTTCATTGCGGAACCCCAGATCCTGCGACCCCTGCCCTACATCGAACAGCAGCTTGCCCTCGCGCTTGCCAGCCTCCTTCGCATAGATCTGCAACACCCGGTATTCCAGATCCAGCCCCGACAGGTGCGCCTTCAGCGGCTGCCGGTTCAGCATGCTCAAATCCAGCCACCGCCGCTGCACCATCCCCGCCGGACTGTTCGCCAACTGCCCGGCATTCGGGCTATCCACGGCCAGAACCGCCGTCACACCCGCCTCGTTGTGCACCTTCACCAGAAACGTCCGCCAGCCCTGTTCGGCCAACTCCGCCGCCGCCGGGCCCTGCTGCACCTTCACCCGGCTCTCCGGATTGATGTTGATGCCCACCAGGCAGTGCTTATCCAGAATCGTCTGGATCTTATGATGCGTATCCGCCGACGCCGCACCCAGAAGCAGCTTCTGCAGGGCCGCCGTATCCGCCGGAGGCAGCGGCTCACCCAGCATCTCCAACGCCTGCAGCAGCCGGTTCACCTGCGCCGCCAGCGGTTGCAGTTCCACCTTGTCCACCAACGGCAGTTCCTCCGCCGCGGCCATTCCCAGACAGCACAACGTACTTAGAACCAGGGTTCGGATCATAGCGTTTCCTTTGCATTGCACGGTATCACAGAATCGTGCGGGCCTTTATGCTACGATCCGGGGCAAATGTCTCCCTGCCCGCCCCTGCGCCTTTTTGCGCTGATTCTTCTATCCGCCCCCGCATTTGCCCAAAATACCCGCCTCACCTTCCGACCCGTTGCCGCCGAATGGAGCGCCGCCCTAAACCGCATCGTCATGGTCTCCGCTACCCCGGACGAACTCCATCTGTTTGACCCCGCCACCCAACTGACGCAAAGCGTTCCGTTACCCGCCGCGCCGCTGTCTGTGTCCATCAGTCCGAATGGCTTCTACGCTGCCGTATCGCATGCGGCTTCAGCCTCCTATATCGATCTAAGGGCGCGCACCGTCGTCAGCACGCGCCCCTACCCGGCCGGCTCCGGCTCCCTCCCGTCCCCCTACGCGGTGCTTGACTCCAACTGGCTTTATATCTTGTCCCCCTCCGGGTATGCTTCGTTCCCTCTTCCACAAGGCGACGGCTTTGGCCGTACAGAGTATCGGGCCACCGGCGGCCGTCTTCATCCCGCGGGAGGGTTTATCTACGGCACTCGCGACAGTACCTCCCCAAACGACATCGAACAACTCACACTCGGACCAGGGCTCATCTCGGCGCAGCGTGACTCGCCCTATCATGGCGAGTTCTCCTTCTGCGGGAACATCTGGTATTCGCCCGACGGCCGCCGTATCTACAACTCCTGCGGCACCGCCGTTCGCGCACCGGCCATGGATGCCGCCGAGATCTTCTTTCCGTCCCGAGTGCGCTGGCTTTCCGAAGCCGGCACCGGCCGCATCGCCATCATCCCTGACGCGCCCTCCACGAATCCCAACCTCGCCACCAGCAGCAATGTCGTGCTCTTGTCCAGTTCGGCCTACACCGAGATCGGCCGCCTCGCCATCCCAACCGTCACCGTTGGCCAGCGGACTTATCTCGGCCTCGGGCGTTGGATCTTTTTCAACAACAGCGGCACCGGCCTGCACGTCGTCTACCAGGCCGAAGCCGCGGCGGGCATCTCCGATGACTTCGGCGTGCAGACCTATGAACTCGCCTCACCCGCGCCCTGCACGGCAACGTTTCCCACCGCCGTGCTGCCTGTCCGCGCCGAAGGCATTCTGCAGACCGTTCCCATTCAGGCCGCGCCGGATTGCGTGCGCACCGTGACGTCTAATGCCGAATGGGCCCAAGTGGTCAGCGGCGCCTACGGTGCCGGCAACGGTAACTTCACGCTGCATGTGCGCGCGAACTACGGCAACCAACCTCGCTCCGCCACGCTCAGCATGGGCACGCAAACCATGCAGATCACCCAACCCGCCGCACCCGCCGCCGTCCCTCGCCAGCAAGTTTCCAGCTATGCCATCGTCGATGCCGCCTTTAGCAAGGCTCTTGACCGCATGGTGCTTGTCACCTCTCCCCCCA
>JAEUQF010000103.1 GCA_016789745.1 Bryobacterales bacterium | reverse complement strand
GAGGAGGCCGTCCGAGTGGGTGAGGACGAAGTGCTGGATTTGGGCTTTGAGGTCGGCGGCGGGGGTGGCGAGGATGTCGAGGGTGCCGCCGGCGACTTTGGGGCGGAGACTGTCGAATTGGGGGATTTGGAGGAGGCCGGGCGCTTCGAGGTCGAGTTCCCAGAGGAAGACCTTCTTGCGCAACCGGACCAGGGCCTGGGCGGTGTTGAGCATGGCCAGGGTGCGGCCGACGCCGCCTTTGTAGGAGTAGAAGGTGACGGCGAGGCTTTTCATGCGGTTGCGGTGAAGACGGGGAGGGGTTGCCAGTCGTCTTCGGGGAGGACGCTGGCGATGGCGGCTTGATGGGCAGGGAGGCGCAGTTCGACCACGTTGGTGCCGAGGTGGGCTTTGCCGGCCGAGCCAAGGCGGACCCAAGTTTCGGTGCCGCGGCGTTCGCGTTCGACGATGGAATGGGCTTCGAGTTCGCTGAGGAGTTGGGAGAGGTTGGCGTCGCCGACGCCGAGTTCGGCCTTCATCTCCTGGAAGCGGATTTCGGTGCGGGCGGCGAGGAGGTCGAAGATCTGCTGGCGGCGGGGGCGGCCGGTGACGTGGCGTTCGACGGCATTGCGTTCGAGGTCGCGGGTGCGCTCTTCGGACTCGGCGAGGCGTGCGAGGAGTTCCCATTGCGCGACGAGTTTGGAGATTTCGTCGGCATCGGCAAGGATGGCGGCAGCGTCCGGGGTGGCGAGGATTTCGAGGAGCGACGATACGAACGGTGCGACGGATTCCCGGCGTTTTAGGATGCCGAGAAAGCGGTCGCGGATGACAGGATCGAGTTCGAGCAGGGTGACGATGTCCTGATTCGCAAAGGCCTCTTCGGCGGCTTGCACTAGTTCGGGCCAGGGTTTCGCGATCCAGTCTCGCAGGGGCATGGCGACTTAATCTCCACTTAACTATCGTCGACCGCTATATTAACTCAAAGTGAAATCGATGTGCCCCATGGTGCCGACGGTGCTCTGAACGACCTCGTTTTTCAGTGGCGTGCGGGAGAAGGACGCGGCGTGGGCCGCCCCTACTACGCCGCAGTTTGCGACGGCCGTTACCGCCCATTGCCGGGCGAGCTCGTCCGCGGCCCGATGGAGGTCATCAATGCGGGCGGTCATGGGGAACGAGGAAGTAATCCGCGCGGATAGCGGCGAGGGCGGGGCGGACGTCGGGGTGGAAGAAGCCAACACAGATGGCTACACAGAGGCGGCCGATCGGCGTGTCGCAGAACTGCAGTTCGCAGCCTCGGAGGATGCCTTCGCGGCCACCGTTGGGGCCGATGCCTACGCCGGCGAAGAAGGCGGGGGCTGCGGCGACGTTGGCGGGGGTGGCACTGTACTCGCGCAGTTTGCGGTGATGCCAGAGGATTTCGCCGCGCGCGCCGAGGATGGCGCAGCGATTCTCCCAGGCGTCTGGCGGGGCAGGATGGTGCCAGCTACCGGCGACGACGATGGGCCAGCGAATGGCGTCCGGCGGCGAGGAACTGCTGGATAGCGCCTTCCATGGCCGGGGTGACGCGGAGTTCCGGCAGAACGAGGATGGTGGCGCCGTCGGCGGAGGCCTTCTTGAGGATTGCGGCCAGGTGAGTTTGTTCGGCGATGTCGTTTTGCCGTCCGGTGAGGCGGAAGCGAGTGGGTTCGTCGTCGGGGAAGCCGGGGAGGGCCGCTCCTTGAAACTGGGCGGCCGCGCCTAAGGAACTGAGGGCGAGACGGAGGCTTTGGCGCTGCCGGCAGGAGCGCAGTTTGGAGCGCGTGGAGGGTGGAGCGGGAACGGGCGTGAGTTGAACGCCGCTGCATTGGGTGGGGACCAGGCGGAGGTCGGGAAGGTAGAGGGAGTCGATGGTGACCGCGACGTCTTCGTCGTGGCGGGGGAAGTCACCGGCAAAGGGGGTGTCGTCATGGGTGAGCCAGTAGGAGACAGCGCCGTCCTCCGCGGTGGTGCGGATGGTAGTGGGAAGGAGGTCAGAGATGCGGGATTTGGCGGCGGTGTGGTGATGGCCCAGAGGAGTGCGGCGAGGGCGGCTGGTCACGCAAGTGTCGGTATCGCTGGTGCGCCTGGGGGTCGTTGGAGAGTTGGATCAGTTCGTTGGAGCGGGGGATGGCTTGCGTGTAGAGATCGGCGAGAACGTGCAGGAGGTTGCGAGGTTGCGGCGCGGGGGACGAGGGCGCTGGTTGCAAGGGGAACCGCGGGTCCGGGGACCCGCTCTCCATTGAAGGCGGTTTAGTGGGAGACGCGTTTTCGGAACGCGAATGCCGCCGCGAGGCCGGCCAGCAGGAGGGCCGCGGTGGAGGGTTCCGGAACGTTTTGCTCCAGCACAACGTTATCCAACCCGTTGGTGTCGATCAGGAGGGAGATTTCGCCGCGAATGAGAATGCCTGTGACGTTGCCAAGAACCGTCTGGAGGTCGCTGGCAGTGGCAAGGGCTCCACCGGTGGTTCCGACGCGCCAAGCGGTGCTGGTGCTGAGCGAGACCGTTTCGGTCTGGAAAGCCAAGGTGGGGAGATTCGCATTGCTGAAGACTTCCGTCACGAGGGTCAGCCCCGGGCTGACGAGTTGGATGTCGCCCAGCGTTGCCAGGAAGAGATTCGCGAGCGGGCTCTGGGACATGTCAAAACGCAAGGTACCGCCCAGGTAGCTCGAGAGGTTGCCATGGAATTTTGAGGGTGCCGCCCAGTAGATGACCGCTCCGGCGCCGTTATCGCTGACCTGGGCAAAGCCGCCGGGATTACCGCCGGTTGCCTGGTAGGTAGCGGCTCCGCCCACGGGATCGCCGATGACGGTCCAGCCATCGAGCCCGTTGCCGGCATTATCGAAGTCCGAAACGATGGAGGCGGCGCCCGCGTGCGCCGTGAACAGCGACAGGAGCAGGGCTCCCGCACACAGAGAGTATTGGATTTTCACCGAGAGAGTCCTTTGCATTTAGAGATGGCCCGTCAGCAGGACGCCTTCGGAGCCTCCGAGAGTTGGTCGTTTGCTTACGATAACACGTGGACTGCGGTATTCGGTACGGGGCAACATTGTACCGCTTACATTCGATGGCAAGCGCTACAGGAGGATATCCCTGACGACGTTGCCGAAGACGTCGGTCAGGCGGTAGTCGCGGCCGGTGTAGCGGTAGGTGAGGCGTTCGTGGTCGATGCCGAGCAGGTGCAGCATGGTGGCATGGAGGTCGTGGATGTGGACTTTGCCGCTGACGGCGTCCCAGCCGAAGTCGTCGGTGGCTCCGTGGGCGATGCCGGGTTGGATGCCGCCGCCGGCGAGGAACATGGTGAAGCCTCGGGGGTTGTGTTCGCGGCCGCGGTCTTCGGCGGGGGCTTTGCCTTGGCTGAGGTCCTGGTCGAAGGGGGTACGGCCGAATTCCCCGCCCCAGATGACGAGGGTGTCGTTGAGGAGGCCGCGGGCCTTGAGGTCAGTGATGAGGCCGGCAATGGGCTTGTCGACGGCTTTACAGCGGACCGGAAGGGAGCCTCGGAGTTTGGCGTGGTGGTCCCAGCCGCCGTCGGTGATCTGGACGAAGCGGACGCCGGCTTCGACCAGGCGGCGGGCCATGAGGCATTGGCGGCCGAAGTCGTCGGTTTCCTTGTCGCCGATGCCGTACATCTTGTGGGTGGGCTCGGATTCGCGGGTGAGGTCGAGGACGGAGGGGGCTTCCATTTGCATGCGGAAGGCCAGTTCGAAGGAGGCGATGCGGGCGTCGAATTCGGCTTCTTGGCCGGACTGGGTGGCGTGGGCTTTGTTGAGGGAGGACAGGAAGTCGAGTTGGCGGCGTTGGTCGGTGGATGGGGTGGTGGGATCGCCGAGGTAGCCGAAGCGAGCGTTTTTGGCATCGCCGGTGCGGCCGAGCGGGGTGCCTTGGAACGAGGCTGGGAGGAAGCCGCTGCTGTAGAGTTGCGGGGTGCCGCCGTCGCCGCCGAGCGCGGGGCAGATGGTGATGAAGCCGGGGAGATTCTTGTTTTCGGTGCCGAGGCCGTATAAGACCCAGGAGCCCATGGAGGGGCGGACCTGGACGCTGTGGCCGGTGTGGAGTTGGCGGATGGCGGGGGCGTGGGCTTCGCTATCGGCGTGCATGGCATGGAGGAAGCAGAGGTCGTCGACGACGGAGCCGAGTTGGGGGAGCATATCGCTCATGAGCATGCCGCGCTGGCCCTGGCGGACGAACTTGCCGATGGGGCCGAAGAAGCGGGTGCCTCGGATGCCGGGGGCTTCGTAGTTTTTGGGCAGGGCGAGGGAGAAGGGCTGGCTGTGGCGCTGTTCGAGTTGGGGCTTGTAATCGAACAAATCCATCTGGGAGGGTCCGCCCTGCATGAACAGGAAGATGACGCGTTTGGCTTTTGGGGTGTGGTGAGTGCCGGGCGTGGGGGATTGGGCGGCCAGCAGCCCTTGGAGGGCCGCGAAGCCAAAGCCGCCGCCGGCACGCTTTAGGAATTCTTGTCGCGTCATCATGGCTTCACCTTCTGTAGAGGAATTCGTTGGAAATGAGGAGCGTGTGGCAGAGGCGCTCCCAGGCTTCGGGTTGGCGGCCGGGGCCGGTGTAGGTGAGGAGGCGGTCGATCTCGCCGGGCTCGGGCGGACGGGCATAGACGCGTTGGATCAGTTCGCGGATGCGTTCGGAATCGGGCTGAGACTGGTCGCCGGAGAGGCTGCGTTTGGCCAATTCGCGGGCTTGCTCCTTCACGAAGGGGGCGTTGATGAGGTAGAGGGCCTGGGTCGGGACAGTGGTGGAAGGGCGTGCGCCGGTGATCTGGTTGGTATCGGGGAAATCGAACAGGTTGAGGATATCGAGTTCCTGGACCTGGCCTTTGCGGAGGGCGGGCAGGTAGATGGAGCGGCGGTGGCGGGTGGCGGGGTCGAGTTTGGCGTGGTCGGAGAGGAACTCGGGCTTGCCGAGGACGTTCATGTTGCCCTCGACATAGAAGGGCAGAGTGGGGCCGCCACGGGTGGGGTCTAGCTGGCCGCTGACGGCGAGCATGGCGTCGCGAAGGATTTCGGCTTCCCAGCGTTTGCGATTGGCGCGCCAGTGGAGGCGGTTTTCGGGGTCGGCTTCCTGGCCGGCGGCGTTGGGCGTGGAGGCCTGGCGGTAGGTGCGGCTGAGGACGATGGCGCGTATGAGCTTTTTGACGGACCAGCCGTTGTTGACGAAGGTGGTGGCGAGGTGATCGAGGAGGTCGGGGTGGCTTGGCTTGCCGCCACGGGTGCCGAAGTTGTCGATGGTGGGGACGAGGCCGGAGCCGAGCAGGTGATGCCAGATGCGGTTGACGGCGACTCGGGCGGGGAGCGGGTTGTCTTTGCGGACGATCCATTTGGCCAGTTCGAGGCGGCCGCTGGTGAAGTCGGGGATGTCGAGTTGATGGGAGCCGGCGAGGGCGATGGCGGAGCGGGGCGCGAGCTTGCCGAGTTGATGGGCGTTACCTCGGAGGTTGATGGGGACGTCGGCGGGCGTTTCGGCTTCCTGGAGGGCGTGCGCGGTGGGGGGCACCGGGGGGAGGAACTCCATGAGCTTGACGAGCTGGTTGGCGGCCTGGATCTGCTTGTCGAGGGCCTTGGCTTCGGGGGAGTCCTTGTCGAGCGGCTTGCGGTCGGCGCGGAGGCGTTCGAGGTTCTGACGGACGGCGGTGAGTTTGGACCAATAGTCGCGGGTTTCGGCGGCGCGGGCGGTGAGTTCGTCGGGCTCTTCGGGGAGGATGACCTGGTTAACGTTGCTGAAGACGCCGAGGTCGAGGCGGCCGGAGAGGGTGCGGGCACTGGCGAGGATGCCGGCCATGCCGTAGTAGTCGTTGAGGGTGATGGGGTCGAACTTGTGGTCGTGGCAGCGGGCGCAGCCGAGGGTGAGGCCGAGCATGCTGCGTCCGATCAGGTCGAGTTGGAGGTCGACCACATCCATGCGGAGTTGTTCTTTGTCGGCATTGACGAGGGGCCAGGGGCCGAGGGCGAGGAGGCCGGTGGCGGTGAGGTTGCGGCGGCGTTCGAGGGGGGTGGTCCATTCGAGCTGGTCGCCGGCGAGTTGTTCGGTGAGGAAGCGATCGTAGGGGACGTCGCGGTTGAGGGATTCGATGACGTAGTCGCGGTAGCGCCAGGCGTGGCGGGCGGGGACGCGGCGGCCGATTTCGATGTTGTCGGCGAAGTAGGTCTGGTCGAGCCAGTGGCGGCCCCAGCGTTCGCCGAAGGCGGGGGAGGCGAGGAGGCGATCGACGGTGTGCTCGTAGTTAGGGTCTTGTTGGAAGGCGTGTTGTTCGGTAAGGGTGGGCGGGAGGCCGGTGAGGTCGAGCGAGACGCGGCGGAGCCAGAGGTGAGGCGGGGCGTCGGGGTTGGGGGTGAGGCTGCGGGCTTCGAGGGCGGCGAGGATGAAGTTATCGATGGGGTTTGCAGGCCAGGATGGATTGCGAACGGGCGGTGCGGGTGGGTTGGCGATGGGTTGCCAGGCCCAGTGGTTCTGCGTGTTGGCTTTTGCGGCGGGCGTGGCGGAGGGAGTAGGGGTCTCGTCGGGCCAGGGGGCGCCGTCGGTGATCCATTGGCGGAAGTCGGCGATGACGGAGTCGGGGAGTTTGCCGGTGGGCGGCATTTTTGGGGTGCCGGTGTAGAGGAGGGATTGGTAGAGGCGGCTGGTGGTGGGGTTGCCGGGGGTGAGGACGGGGCCGGCGTCGGAGCCTTTGGCGAGGTTGGCTTTGGTATCGAGGCGGAGGTTGGCAAAGGCGATTTTGGCGTTTTGGGAGTGGCAGGCGAAGCACTTTTCGGCGAGAACGGGGCGGATTTTGCGTTCGAAGAAGGTGGAGTCCGGGGGAGGGGCGGCGGGGAGGAGGGAGGAGAGGAAGATGAGGAGGAAGCGCTCCATGTGGGGAACCCGTGGGAGCGATTATTTCATGGTTGGGCGAGGGTTGGCTAGGGTGATGGCGGCGGGGCTGGACGTCCCGCCGCGGGTGGGGTTGGGAGTTTAGCGGCGACGACGGAGAACAGCGAGACCGGCCAGCCCGATGCCGAGCAGGAGGGAGGTGGCAGGCTCCGGCGCGTCACTGGGGCGGGGTGCGGTATCGAAGGTATTGGTGTAGCTGGCGGCCTGGATGGAGCCACCGGTGCTGCTGGTCAGGGTGACGAGGTCCATGACGGAGAGGTTGCTACCGCCGGTGGTGTTCGCCTGGGATAAGGCGGTGCTGACACTCAAGGCAATTGAAGTGGTTTCCCGGACGGTCATGGTGGGGTCGGGATTGCCGTTGCTGGAGTAGGTCTTCCGGATGGTCAAGGCGCCGCTGAGGACGTCGTTGTCGGTCATGCCGGTCACGGTATGGCGTACGGTGTTGATGGTGCCGAGGGCACCAACGGAAAGCGGGGTGACCAGGAAGTTGGTTTTGTATTCGATCTGCTGGTCGATGTTACTGACGCTGGCGGCACGCAGAGGATTAAAGCCGGACGTGCCGTTGACGTTGTCGGAGAAGGAAACGGAGAACGCGGTAGAGGTAGTGGCGAAGCTGACGAAGATTTCGGCGTCGCCGGCAGTGGCGAACTGCGACGTACTGAGGACATAGCCAGTGAGAACGGGATCGGTGACACTCCAGTTGGAGAGTTGGAAGGTGCCGCCGCTACCGATGGTGATTTCGCAGGTGGTTTGGCTGCTGAGCAAGCCGTTGCTACAGGAGGCAGCGAAGGAGGAATGGGGCAGAGCCGCCAGGATGGTTAGAGAGAGAATGAGCCGTTTCACAGTAATAGAACCTCCGCAGTTTTAGGACTGCAACCTGCGGAAAACATGGGCCGCCGATGAACGCAGATGAGCTTTTGTGTTGAATCGGCGTTTATCGGCGCTCATCGGCGGCTAAGTCCGATACGGGGCTTTGTCAGCACCCGCTAGGAAGAGAGTAGTCGGAACACCGACTGCTATTTAACGGTCACAGATTACGCCCGGCGGGATGCGATGTCAAGGAAATACAGAAAGGCATTGAATGGAAACAAGATCACGAATTTACGCACGTAATTATACAGAATGACGGCGCGCCGTGGACCGCACGCGTAGGCCTGGAGACCCCCGCCCAGCGGAGGCAGGAAGGGATCAGGCTTGGGTGAAGCCGGCGCGGGTGAAGGCGCGTTGCACTTCCGGGCTGCGGCTGAAGATGTCCCAGATGAGGCCGGAGCGGAGGTTTTCGGCCATCAGGAGCGTGATGCCGGTGTCAATGCCGACCACGTCCGGAGCGTACCAGTTGGTTTCGGGCTGGAAGGCGTTGACGAATCCATAGCGGGACCAGGCGGGTGGGTACTGCTCGCGGATGGTGCGGAGGACGCGGAGGGTTTCGGCCGGAAGGAAGGGGAGCGAGCCGGCAGCGGCGCTGGGTACGACGGTGCCGTCGATGGGACCGGTGGCGGGAGGGCCGCCCCAGGCGACGTAGCCGTTGCGTGAGTCAGACGCGGTGATGCCCCACAACTGCGGACCGAGATGGGCGAACTGCGGTTGCAGCTTGATGCAGAAGCGACGGTGCACTTCGGTGGCGACCATGGAGTTCTCGAAGTAGTTGGCGTATTGATCGCGCTTGCCGCGAAAGTCGAACCAGGCCTGCGAGTACTGATGGGCGAACAGGGGGGCGTCGGAGGCGATGAAGGAGAGGCCGTCGTATTCGAAGGGGACGCGCTTCCAGGCGTGCCAGGACTCGGGCGGGAGGGGTTGGGTGCCGGAGCCGAGAGCCAGGAGATATAGCATCATGAGCTCGCTGTAGCGGTCCCAACGGTAGGGGAGGAAGCCAGATTCCGGAGTCCAGCCGTGGCTGAGGAGGCCGCCGTCATCGACAAGCCAGTGCCAGTCGACGCGAGCAAGGATGGCGTCGGCGGAGCGGCGGATTTCGGCGTCGGGGAAGTATTCGCGGCAGAGCAGGACGCCGCACAGCAGGATGGCGGTGTCGATGGAGGAGATTTCGGAATTCCAGACGCGGGCGCCGTTGCGGACATCGAGGAAGTGATAGTAGAAGCCATGCTCGGTGGCGATGCCGGTGTGGAGGAAGCGCAAGGTTTGGAGGGCGCGGTAGCGAGCCGCGGCGGGGTGGACGTAGCGGCGTTCGGCGCCAATACAGAGCGCGGACAGACCGAAGCCGGTGCTGGCGATGCTGGCGACGCGGCGGGGGTCTGGCGCGCCGTTGGCAAGGCAGCGATCGGCGATGAGGCCGGTTTTGGGGTGGGCTTGGTCCCAGAAGAAGAGGAAGGTGGCTCGCTGTAGTTGGTCGAGGAAGAGGTCATCTTCGAGCGAGACGGAAGGGCGCAGATAGCGCAGGAGGACACGCATGGCTTGGCGTCGTGAAATTTCACGCGCGGGAGGTACAACACTACTCACGCTAAGAATCCTTAATAAAAAGACGTGGCACGCGGCGGGCCGTTTCGATGGGCCCGGGTTTTCAAGGAATTGGTTGCGGATGAGGGGGAAATTCTCCGGCCGATTGTCACGGGTGTGTGTCGGATGGCGCCAGGGGTGGGGGCGGAGGTGTGCTTTTGTTTTAGAGCCGGGGCGTTTGCGGGTTTACGGCGAATCCGGCGGCGGCAGTTAGGTCACTCGGAATGGCATCGAGATGGTCGAAAGCTCGCGGGGCGACCTCAACGCGAAAAGCCACGCTTGGTTCGCAGCTAGCGTGTCTAGCAGGAGGAAAACATATCTGGGCCGCCGATGAACGCTGATGAACGCAGATAAGTTCGTGGTTTCGAATCGGCGCTGATCGGCGGCTAAGTCCGATACGGGCTTTTCAGCACCTGCTAGCCTGGCGCGATTCCCTGCCCCCGTCGATCTGCCCGGCGCCCTTCCGGATGGCGGCAATCGTTTCGGCGCGCTCCAGTCTTTCCAGCAGATCCTGATAACTGGCGGCATTCTGCACAACCAGTTCGGCGCGCCCATTTACGGTAAGAGCGAGCGGGGGTTCTACGTTGCTTGAGCTTGCCGACGTACTCCTTCGCGTTGCGCTGGGAACTCTGTTACCGAATGGATGTCATTCAGGTCGATCATCGGCCTATCTGCTTTCCAGAAGGAAATTGGTGTTAGGAGGTTTCCGCTGGCCAGGTCCAGTTGCGGATTTCCGGGAGATCCTCTCCGTAGGCCGAGACATACGCTTTGTGTTTGCGGAGCATGTCGCGGTAGGCCTGGCTGGCGTTGTCGGCGATGCCTTTGAGGCGCGGGACGCGGCGGATGACGTCGAGGGCGAGTTGGTAGCGGTCGACGTTGTTGAGGACGAGCATGTCGAAGGGGGTGGTGGTGGTGCCTTCCTCTTTATAGCCGCGGACGTGGAGGTTGTTATGGTTGCGGCGGCGGTAGGTGAGGCGGTGGATGAGCCAGGGGTAGCCGTGATAGGCGAAGATGATGGGCTTGTTGGCGGTGAACAGGGCGTCGAAGTCGTCGTCTTCGAGGCCGTGCGGGTGTTCGGAGGCTTGCTGGAGGGTCATGAGGTCGACGACGTTGACCATGCGGATGCGGAGGTCGGGGACGTACTGGCGGAGGAGCGTGATGGCGGCGAGGGTTTCGTTAGTGACGATGTCGCCGCAGGAGGCCATGACGACGTCGGGGTCGCCATCGTCATTGGAGGCCCAATGCCAGATGGAGGCGCCGGCGGCGCAGTGTTTGACGGCGGCATCGATGTCGAGCCATTGGGGGTTGGGCTGCTTGCCGCAGACGATCACGTTGACGTAGTTTTTGCTGCGCAGGCAGTGGTCGGAGACGGCCAGCAGGCAGTTAGCGTCGGGCGGGAGATAAACGCGGACGATGTCTGCCTTCTTGTTGACGACGTGGTCGATGAAGCCGGGGTCCTGGTGGGAGAAGCCATTGTGGTCCTGGCGCCAGACGTGGGAGGTGAGCAGGTAGTTCAGCGAAGCGATGGGTTTGCGCCAGGTGATCTCGCGGGTGGTTTTGAGCCACTTGGCGTGCTGGTTGAACATGGAGTCGATGATGTGGATGAAGGCTTCGTAGCAGGAGAAGATGCCGTGGCGTCCGGTGAGCAGATAGCCTTCGAGCCAGCCCTGGCACATGTGTTCGCTGAGGACTTCCATGACGCGGCCGTTGGGGCTGAGGTGCGTGTCGGTGGGGCGTACTTCGGCCTGCCACATCTTGTCGGCGACTTCCATGACGGCATCGAGGCGGTTGGAGGCGGTTTCATCGGGGCCGAAGACGCGGAAGTTTTTGGCATCGAGGTTGCGCTTCATGACGTCGCGGAGGAAGACGCCTAAGGGGCGGGTGTTTTCGGCGGTGGCTTGGCCGGGGGCGGGGACGTTGATGGCGTAGTCGCGGAAGGGCGGCATGTCGAGGTCCTTGAGGAGGAGGCCGCCGTTGGCGTGCGGGTTGGCGCCCATGCGGCGCGGGCCTTCGGGGGCGAGGGCGCGGATCTCGGCTTTGACGGCGCCGTTGCGATCAAACAGCTCTTCGGGGCGATAGCTGCGGAGCCACTCTTCGAGCAGTTCGAGGTGGGCATGGTTCTTGGCCATGTCGGAGAACGGGACCTGGTGGGAGCGCCAGGAGCCTTCAACGGGCTTGCCGTCGACTTCCTTGGGACCTGTCCAGCCCTTGGGGGTGCGGAAGATGATCATGGGCCAGCGCGGGCGTTCGGTGTTGCCCTGGCGGGCGGCGAGTTGGATGGCGCGGATTTCCTGGTAGATGCCATCGAGCAGCGCGGCGGTGCGGCGGTGCATGTCGAGGACGTCGGTGCCTTCGAGCCAGTAGGGTTTATAGCCGTAGCCGGTGAAGAGGGCTTCGAGTTCGTCGTTTGGCAGGCGATCGAGGACCGTTGGGTTGGCGATCTTATAGCCGTTCAGGTGAAGGATGGGGAGGACGGCGCCATCGGTGGCGGGATTGAGGAATTTGTTGGCGTGCCAGCTTGCGGCGAGCGGTCCGGTTTCGGCTTCGCCATCGCCGATGATGCAGGCGACGAGGAGGTCGGGATTGTCGAGGGCGGCTCCGTAGGCATGTTGGAGGCTGTAGCCGAGTTCGCCGCCTTCGTGAATGGAGCCGGGGGTTTCGGGGGCGACGTGGCTGGGGATGCCGTACGGCCAGGAGAACTGGCGGAAGAGACGTTCGACGCTCTCGGCATCGAAGCGGATGTGGGGATAGAGTTCGGTGTAGGAGCCTTCGAGGTAGGTGCTGGCAACAAGTCCGGGGCCTCCGTGGCCGGGCCCGATGATGTAAATCATATTGACGTCATATTGTTTGATGATGCGATTGAGGTGGACGTAGAGGAAGTTGAGGCCGGGGGTGGTGCCCCAGTGGCCGAGCAGGCGGGGCTTGACGTGCTGGATGGTGAGGGGTTCGCGGAGGAGGGCGTTTTCCTTGAGGTAGATCTGTCCGACCGACAGGTAGTTGGCCGCGCGGAACCACGCGTCCATAGTCTGGAGGAGTTCAGGAGTAAGATTGCCGTCCATAGTTCGATTGTAGGCGGCAGAAAACGGGCCCTGCGGCGCGGTAGCGCGGAAGTGTTCAGGAACGTCCGAACTGGCGGGCGAGGCGGCGCCGCCGGACGCGCCAGACGAAGACGCCGGTCACGCCGAAGTTCCAGACGGCACTGATGGTTAAGCCGAAGGCGCTGGCCAGGAACCACGGGAGGTTGTGGTTACGGACGAACTCGGCCGTGGCGACATTGGCGACGGCGCCGAGGCTGCAAGCGATACAGAAGATGACGAGGCCGACGAAGAACTTCGTCCCCTTGAGGCGGAGGTCGCGATAGGTGACGGTGTTATTGAGGACGTAGTTGGCGAGCATGGCGAAGAAGGTGGCGATGGCCTGCGCGGTGGCGAAAGGCAGGCCGTAGGCAACAAACAGCAATGCCATGAGGAGGAGGTGCAGGAGGACGCCGGTGGTGCCGACCAGAGCGAAGGTGATGAAGCGTACCGGGACGAAGCGGCCGAGGAGCTTATCGAGAAGGAGGTAGAGGTACTCGAGGCCGACGTTGACGTCGAGCTTGCTTTCGCCGTGCTGGCGTTTGCGGAAGGTGTAAGAGACCTCGCCCACGCGCACGGGGCGTGGGGAGGAGGCGAGCAGGTCGACGAGGATTTTGAAGCCGATGGCGGAGATGTTGTGGACAACCTCTTCGAGGTAGCTGCGTCGGAGGAGGAAGAAGCCGCTCATGGGATCGGTGACCGAGACTCCGCAGACGAACCGGCTGAGTTTGAGGCCGAGGTTGCTGAGGGCAACGCGGGCATCGGAGAACTCGCCCATACTGCCGCCCTCGCCATGACGGGTGGCAACGACGACGTCGTACTGTCCGGTACGAATGGACTCGAGCATGGCGGAGAGGATGGACTCGTCGTGCTGGAGGTCGGCATCCATGACACCGAGTACGGGCGCGGAGCTGGCGAGCATGCCTTCGACACAAGCGGAGGCGAGGCCACGGCGTCCGATACGGTGGACGATGCGAATGCGGGGGTCCTCGGCGGCCAGTTGGCGGACGACGGAAGCCGTCTGGTCGGGGGAGTCATCGTCGACGAAGATGATCTCGTAGGAGTAGCCCTGGAGCGCGCGGTGAACGGCTTTGGCAACGGCAACGACGTTGTCGCGTTCGTTGTAGGTGGGAATGACGAGGGCGAGTTCCAGATGTGGTGTAGGCAGAGGGTACCTCCCTATCTCGGTGCGGCCGGAGTGAGATCGACATCCCAGACCAGGCGGCCGGAGACGACCTCACGCAGGACGAGGTGTGCCTTTTCGGCAACGATGCGGCGGCTGACCCAGTCGATTTGAGGATCGGAACCGGAGATCAAGGTGAAGCGCGGGTGTTCGCGCAGGAAGCGTTCGTAGGGTTCAAGGTGGAGCGGAACGGCACGGCTGAGGTTGGAGAGGCCGACGTCGGCGGTATCGTGGCCGATGATCTGGCGCGAGGCGGCGGGGTCAATGAGGTAGACGAGGCGAGTCTGGTCGCCGGCAGGAGCATGGAACACCTGCATGGCAAAGTCGTGCGAACTGCCGAAGACGAGCGGCTGCTGAGATTGCCAGTTTTTGGGGCGGATGACGGGGGTGACGGGAGCGGTCTCCCCATGCCGTAGGTAGTAGAGGGCATTTTTCGCCAGAAGGGCGAGCAGGAGAGCCGCGAGGAATGGGCGGTGTCGCAAATGGAGGGCGGTGATGAGGGCACAGCCCAAAACAGAAGCCCCGATATAGCGGACGGAAAAGGCGTGAGTGACGGTGGCGGCGGCGATGTAGACCGCACACCAGTTCGCTAGCAGCGCCAGGCTGGCGGCCCAGAGGGGAGCTTCGGGCTTGTGGAGCCATTCGGCCGAGGACGGCCAGCGGCCAGCGATCCAGATCAGGAGGATGAGCAGGACAGGCCAACTCGCGTATTGGAAGAGTTGGAAGAGCGCCAGGAGGACGGCGTTGGCATTGACAGGAGACCAGAACGTGGACGCATAGCGGCGGGAGAACAGGATGAATGGGAGCAGCGCCACCAGGGCGGCCGCGCTGAGGAGGAGGGCGGCAAGAATGGCCTTATCCAGCCTGCGGCGCTGGGCGATGTGCACGGCTTCGGCGGCGGCGACCGGCAGCAGGAGGAAGACGCCGTAGTAATGGAGGGACACGGCGGCGGCGAGCGAAATCCAGAGGCCGGCCAAGGCCAGAGGCCGGTAGCGGCCTTCCGCGGCGGCCCGCCAGCAGAGGAGGGCGAGGCCAGCGCAGCCGAGGGAGATGGCATAGGAGCGGCCCTCCGCGGCGAGGGTGTATGGGAAGGTGGAGACCGGCAACAGTAGGGCGACGAAGGCGGCGAGGGTGCCGGCGACGGGCCGGATCAAGGCGAACAGGGACAGGCAGGCCACCAGGAAGCCGATGACGGAGGGCAATCGGAAGCCGAGCAGTGTATCGCCGGCTATGCGAATACTGACGAGCCGGGTGAAGTAGTCGAGCGGCGGATGGTTATCGGCCCCCCTAAGCAGCGCATTCAAGATTCCAGTGAAGCTGTTCTGGTGGACAACATGCCAGGTGAAGAACTCGTCATTGCGAATGGAACGAAAGCGGGCGTCGAGCAGGATGGGATAGGCGATGAGGGCGAGAGCCGCCAGGAGGGCGGGCAGCCACAAGCGCGACGCCAGGCGTTCCAGCGAAGCGGCCCCGGCATCCATCTGCTGGAAAAGGGTGCGTAAGCGGACGGTAACGAGAGAGAAGGCGAGTGGTGGCTGGGACGCGTGGGACATGTAGGACGGCTTGCCGGATTGTTTGTCGATTGTATCAAGTCCCACACGCCGAACTACATTACGCTATGCCCGGATGTAGGGAATACGGCGGTCCCCCGCGATGGGGGGTGTGCTGCAGGTGTGAGGAGTATAGTTGAAAGGCGATGGGAAATCCCGAGTTTGATGTGTGCGTGGTGGGGAGCGGTCCAGGAGGCGGTATCGCGGTGCATGTGTTGACGGCCGCTGGGCTGAAAGTAGCTCTTGTCGAAGCGGGGCGTCGGCTGCGGCCGGGGGTGGATTACAACGCGCACGGGTCGCCGATGGAGCATCTGGAGGAGCGGCTGCATGCGGGCGAGCGGCCGATCAAGAGCGTGACGAACGGGCAGGCACGGGATCACTTCACGCCGGTGGGGGACCGGCCGGGTCACGGACTGCTGCCGGCGCTGGGTGGGCGGTCGTTGTGTTGGGCGGGGCACTCACTGCGGTTCGGGCCGTTGGATTACAAGCAATGGCCAATTTCCTACGAGCAGGTAGCGCCTTACTATAGCCGGGCGGAGCGGCTGATGGGGGTATACGGGGATAAGGATGGGTTGTGGAACCTGCCGGATGGGGAGTTTCTGAAAGGCGTGCCGATGCGGTGTCCGGAGCATGTGCTGCGGCGCGGCGTAGGGAAGATAAAGACGGGTGGGCGGAAGATGGAGTTGGTCTCGCAGCGCAAGGCGATCCTGACCCAGAAGCATGCATCGGGACGGGCGGTGTGCCATTACTGCGGGCACTGCATGGCGGGCTGCGAGGTGGATTCGAAGTACACGTCGGCCAATACGCCGATTCCGATGGCGATGAAGACGGGGCGGCTGACGCTGTTTCTGGAATCGACGATGACGCGAATCGTGATGGAGCCGGGTGGCGGGAAGGTGCGCGGGATTGAATATGTGAACGCGGCCGGGGCGAAGGATGAGATCCGGTGCAAGGCGCTGGTGCTGGCGTGCAGTACGGTGGAGACGGCGCGGCAGTTGCTGGCGAGCGATGTGGCGAACAGCAGCGGGCAGGTGGGGCGGAACCTGTGCAGTCACTTCGGGCTGACGGTGATCGGGCTGTTTCCGGAGTTAGCGGGGCGGGATGCGTCGAACGATGACGGCACCGATTACTTTCATTCGTTGTTGACGGGGATGTATTGGGACAAACCGAGTGCGAAGTTCGAAGGGACGTACCAGGTGCAATGCGGGGCGGGATTGACGCCGACGCGGCTGCGGGTGACGAATCCGCCGGGATGGGGGAAGGGGTTCAAGCGGGAGTTGCGGGAGTGGAACGCGGCACATGCGCTGATGAACATGCAGGGTTCGCTGGTGGTGTCTTCGAAGAAGTATGTGGATCTGGATCCGGAACGGAAGGATAAGCATGGTGTGCCGCTCCCGCGGGTGCATCTGCACTATGAGGGGAGCGATGTGGCGATGGCGACCGATTGCCTGGAGACGTGCGAGACGGTGATCAAGGCCGCGGGCGGGCGGGTGATCAGCACGCCGGGCCGTGCGGATGCGGGGAACCTGGTGATTGACTACAACCACTGGGTGGGTACGGCGCGGATGGGCACGGATCCGAAGACATCGGTGGTGAACACGGACGGGCAGAGCCACGATGTGCCGAATCTGTTTGTGTGCGATGCGTCGGTGTTTCCCGCGTATCCGGAGAAGAATCCGACACTGACGAATATCACGCTGAGCTGGCGGACGAGCGACGCGATTGTGAAGAAGTTCCGGAACAAGGAGATTGCGTAATGCAGCGGCGCGAATTGTTTCCGATCCTGGGGATGGCGCTGGCGGCGGGGCCGCTGGTCGGAGCCGAGCCGCGGGTCTTTACGGGGAGCGAGTTTGCGCTGCTGCGGCAGCTATGCGAGCTGCTGCTGCCGGCCGATGAGACCGGGCCGGGGGCGACGGAAGCCGGCGTTGCCGAGTACATCGATTTGACGCTGCAGTATGGGACGGAGCAGGAGCGGGCGCTGTGGCGGTCAGGGTTATTGGCGGTGGAGGCGCTGGCGCAGCGGGAGTGTGGGAAGGGGTTTGGGGCATGCTCGGCCGCCGAGCAGGCGAAGGTGATGGACAGGATGGCGGCTGGGGAGCAGAAGCCGGAGTCGGCGGCGGAGCGGTTCTTTGGAATGTGGAAGGCGGCGGCGGTGCAGGGATTTGGGTGGTCTGTGGCGGGTCGGAAGGCGCTGGGGTATCAGGGCGATAAGATGACCGGGACGTTTACTGGCTGCACGCATGCGGGGCGTCACCAGGCTTAGCGGGGCGCGATCCGCAGTGGCAATCGAAGCACCCGTGTTCGGCGCAGGTGCCGCAGGCGCGGACGACCTGTTTGCGGAGGGCCTGGCGGGCTCGGTGGATACGGACGGCGGCGTTGTTGGCAGTAATGCCGGATTGGGCAGCAAGGTCGTTTAGGGAGCCGCCGTTGAGGTCGACGAATTCGAGGGCTTCGCGGTACTCGGGTTTGAGATCGTGCAACAGGTTGAGGAAGCAGTCGCAGATGGCGGCTTGGGTTGCGGGGTTTGGGGTGTCGGCGAGAAGCGTGTCGGCGGGTAGGGGTTGGTGGCGGCGGTCGCGCGAGGCTTTCTGGCGGTAGTGATCGACGACGGCGTTGCGGAGGACGCGATAGAACCACGCGACGACGTTCTCCTGATCGGCGAGTTCGTCGCGATGTTCGACGGCGCGGACGAAGGCAGACTGGAGGATGTCTTCGGCGACAGCGCGGGATTCGACGCGAGGTTCGAGGAAGGCCAGGAAGCGGCGGTGGCTGTCGGCTAGGGTTTGGAGAGCGGGTTCAAGCTCCACAAACTCACCGTAACATGACTTAGAAGTTTTTTGGTGGGAAGGTGTAAGGTTTTGCGAGGTGGTTCGTCAGCCTGTATGAAAGCGCAAGAAAGGCGCGATTCGAATGGAAAAGGAGACAACCAACATGAACACGGAAAAGACGACCACGACGGGCTGCCAGTGCGGCCAGACGGCGACCTGCAACTGCGAGGTGTGCACCTGCAACTGCACGCCGGATGCGTGTGCCTGCGCACAGACGGCGTGCGGCTGCGGCTGCCAGCCGGCGAAGTAAGCGGGGACCGCTCCGTTGAAGGCACGCGCAACTCCCGAGAAACTCATTCCTGAGAATCTCTCGCCAAGCTCGCCAGGGCGCCAAGAAAATAGAACAACAATGTAGGGAGGCGCCCGCGCGTGTCTTCATCGTTATGCGGTCGTGATTCACTTAGGGGCTGCGGTTAGTCGGAGTTAGTCGGGGACAAAGGCCGGAAGTTGAACTTCTCCATACGGTAGATGAGCTGCTTCCGGCTGATGTCCAGGTATTCGGCTGCTTTGGTTTGATTCCAGTTGGCTTTTTCGAGAGCACGGAAGACTAACTCGCGCTCGACGCCTTCGAGGCTGATGCCTTCGGGTGGGAGGTCGAGTTGGATGGCTTCGAGCGGAGGTTTTTCGCGGCGGAGGAAATCGGGGAGGTCATCGACGCAGACCTCATCGCCGCGAGTGAGGACGACCAGGCGTTCGAGGACGTTCTCGAGTTCGCGGACGTTGCCGGGCCAACGGTAGTGGGTGAAGTAAGGCAGTAGCGAGGCATGCAGGCGCAGGTCCGGGCGATGCATCTGCTGTTTGAACTTATCGAAGAAGAGGGTGACAAGTTCGGGGATATCATCGGGGCGCTCGCGGAGCGGCGGCAGGGTCAAGGGAATGACGGCGAGGCGGTAGTAGAGGTCCTCGCGGAAGGTGGCGTCATCGACCATGGCGCGGAGGTCGCGATGGGTGGCGGCGATGATGCGCACGTCCACCTTCATGGGCGCGGGGGCACCGACCTTTTCGATCTCCCGCTGCTGGATGAGGCGCAGCAATTTGACCTGGAGTTCGGCGGGCATCTCGCCGATTTCGTCGAGGAAGAGCGTGCCGTGGTTGGCCATTTCGACTTTGCCGGTTTTGTTAGCGACGGCTCCGGTGAAGGCCCCGCGGAGATGGCCGAAGAGTTCCGATTCGAGCAGGTCTTTCGGGATGGCGCCGCAGTTGATAACGATAAAGGGGCGGTTGCGGCGGGGCGAGTTGAAGTGAATGGCCTTGGCGACTAGCTCTTTGCCGGTGCCGGTTTCGCCCTGGAGGAGCACGGTGGAATCGGTTTGTGCGGCGCGGGAGGCGTTGTCGAGCGTGGCGAGGAGTGCTTTGGAGCGGCCGATGATACTTTCGAAGCCGAACTTACGGTCGATGGCGGCGCGGAGGAGCTTCACTTCCTGCTTGAGGCCGTGGTGTTCGAGCGCGCGCGAGACCACGAGTTTGAGGGCATCGGAATTGATGGGCTTGATGAGGTAATCATACGCACCAAGGCGCATCGCTTCGACGGCGGACTCGATGGTGCCGAAGGCAGTGACGAGGATGACGATGACTTCGGGGTACTCCTCCTTGATGCGGGCAAGCAGTTCGATGCCGCTCATACCAGGCATCTTCATGTCCGTGAGAACAAGATCCTGCGGGGAGCGGGCGAGGATGTCGAGCGCGGCGGGGCCGTCGGGCGCGGTGTTGGCTTCGTAGCCGGCCTGCTGCAGTTTGAGTTGCGTCACGCGGCGCAGGCTCTCTTCGTCGTCGACCACCAGGATGCGTTTACCGGTCACGATTGTTCCTTACCAGTTTGCGGGAAGAAGAGGGAGAACGTCATGCCGGGGCGGTGGTCTTCGTTGCGGTTCACTTTCACGGTGCCGCCGTGCTGGGTGACGATTTGATGGACGACGGAGAGGCCGAGGCCGGTGCCGCCGTCCTTGGTGGTGAAGAAGGGGTCGAAGATACGGTCGAGGTTTTGGGGGGAGATGCCTTCGCCTTCGTCCTGCACCTGGATGAGGATGCCGTCGCCTGCGCGGAGAGCGCGGAGCAGCACTTCCCCGCCCTGCGGCATCGCCTGGACAGCGTTGATGGTGAGGTTGAGGATGACCTGGGCGAGTTGCTCTTCATCGCAGAGCAGAGGCGGGAGGTCCGGCGGGGCATCGCGGCGGAAGGTGATGCGTTTGCCGCCCGAGTGGCGGACAAGATCGATGACATTGTCGAAGACCTGGGGGACTTGGACGGCGCGGCGTTCGGGCTCGCGGGGGCGTGCGAAGTCGAGGAGGTTGGTCAATAGGCGGAAGAGGCGGGCACACTCTTTGCGGATGATGGCGAGGGTTTCGCGGCGGACCGCTTCGGGTTCCCCACCGGGGGCGAGGACTTCGGCGGCGCCATCGATGCTGGCGAGTGGATTGCGGATTTCGTGGGCGAGGCCGGCGGCGAGTTGGCCGATGGCGGAGAGGCGGTCGGCGCGTCTGACCTGTTCGGAGGTGTTTTGGAGTTCGACGTTGACCTGTTCGAGTTTGCGGGCGGTGACCTGGAGTTCGGCGCGGCGGGAGCGTTCGCGGTCGGAGAGGATGCCGGTGACGATGCCGACGGCGAGGAACATGAAGATCTCGGCGTACTGTTCGAGGGCGTATTCCTGGTGATGGGACCAGGTGGTGACGATGTGGGGAACGTAGAAGCCGGCGGCAATGAGGCCGGCGATGAGGCCGCCGACCCAGCCGAAGGCGACGGCTGCGTAGACGACGGGGAGGTAGTAGAGGCGTTGGAAGAGCGAGTGCCAGAGGCGGAGGCTGGCAGGCGTGAGGTAGTGGCCGGCACTGGTGATGGCGATGCCGAGAGCGACTAGGGCCAGGGCTTTCCAGTTGCGGGTGTGGGTTTCAGGTGAGCCGGGATGAGTCATGGGGCTTGGGAGAGGTGCGCTATTACGATTTCAACACTGGTGGGGGTTGGGATGCGGCGGTGCCCAGAGGAGGAGGCTGAGGATCAGGGCGGGCACAACTGGCGCACCTTCGCCATGAAGTCCGGCACGACTTGAAGCGAACGGGCGGGGGGCTCCGGGCGCCAGTTTCTGGCCAGAAGGAAACGCTGGGACTTGTTGCAGAAGGCGATCATGCGGAGCCACTTGGTGTAGGGGAGGAAGTCGCCCTCGGCGATGACGCGCGACGGGGACAGTCGCGGTGGGTCGTGGGCGGAGAATCTGGCAGCTACGATCCTTCGCCCGGCGCGCCAGTAGAGCCAGCGGCCATCGGCGGACCAGATGGGGCTGCCGCCCTCGCCAGCGTCCAGCAGCCGGGCGTCTGGCCGAATCGGAAATGGTTGGATATAGATGCGATCGCGCCTGCTGGTGGCCAACCACCTGCCATCAGCCGAGAGCGCCGGATGCAGGTGCGCCTGGAGCACGGTATCGAGGCGACCGCCGGCTGGGTTTAGCGGGATGGAGAGGACCGAAGCGGTGATCACCGGCTGATAACCTTGTGAAATCAGGAGGCTGTGGTGTCCTGGAAACAGGTGCGCGGGGTGATGCGCAAGCCTGGATTCCCTGGTGATAACGGTAGGTGGGCCAAGCGGGAAGACCCGTCGGCGGGAAAGACCCGTCGGCAGGTGATAGATGATTTCGTTGCCGTCGGGGCTCCAGACGGCTTCTCCCGGCGCGGATAGCCCGGTCGCCAATTCGATCCATTCGGCGCTCCGCAGAGTCAGCATCCAGAGGGACCAGTTTCCCTCCTCGGCATCGTAACGACGGATCAGGACATGTGCTCCGTCGGGCGAGATGGCACTGGGCTCGTGGGGGCCGGGCGGCAGGCCCAGAGAGGTTTCCTGGCCGTTCCGGTCCACCCAGACCAAGGTGCGGTCAGAGATCTCGCGGTCGCGAGGCTGGTAGACCAGTGTGCCCAATCGCGAAAGGGACAGGTTGCCTCCGCTCCAACTGGCCTGTGCGACGCCACGCTGCACCAGCACGGGGGCTCCACTGACGGAAAGGTTGCTTTCGTTGAGCCGCTGGGCGTAGAGGTTGATACCGCGGTGATGGAGGACGTGCCCGGTTGGGAGATAGTGGCCGCCATTGACGCCCTCCAAGAGAGTCTTCCGGGTGCGGGTCTTCAAATCAAAGGCGAACAAGGTGCGGAAGGAACTGCGGGATTCTGAGACCAGCAGGTGCCGGCCATCGGGCAGGATCTGGAGTACCAGTAAATAAAGGGCCCCGAGTTCGGGATGGTCGTCGGCCAACAGAGCTTCTGGGCGGCTTGCCCCATCGGAGGGTAGGCGCCAGACCGTGGTGAGGCGGCCGGGCTCACGGGGATGGGCCGAGGAGTAATAGAGCGCTCCGTCGTCTGCCCAGATCCCCGATTCCGGACCAAAGGAGATTGGCGCAAGGCGGGTTTTTGCACCGTTGCGGTCGATCCTGTAGAGCGTCCCATGCTGCCGGACGGCGAGTGAGTCGCCAGCCGGCGATAAGAAGAAGCTGTTTGCGCCTTCCGTGCCAGGAACGCGCAGCGGCTCGCGAGCACCGGACCGCCACAGATGCACCGCCGACGGTTTGTCTGGCGCGGCGCCGAGCAGGGCGCCCAGGACTTGGCCGTTGGCTGAGATCGCCACGGTCGGGCCGAAGGATGACATCAGTTCCAACCCCGGTGGGAAGTTGAGTTGGAAGGGAGCGGAAGCCAGCGGAGAATCGGGGTTGCTGCTTTTCCCGGGCCACCAGCGGGCAGCGACGGTGCCGCTCAAGACGGCACCGCCTAGGGCGGCGGCGAAGAGCCCGCGCCGCGAGAGGGATGTTGTCGCCGACTCCGGGGATGGGGATGGAGCGCACTCCAGAAGCCGCAGCCGGCTCTCCACCTCGGAAGCGGCCGGCCGCTCCGCCGGGTTCTTGGCCATCATCTGCCGAAAGAGAGTGTTCCAGGAATCCGAAAGGCCAGGGCACGGTTTCAGTTCCTGGTGGGCGATGGCGTAGGCGG
>JAEUQF010000094.1 GCA_016789745.1 Bryobacterales bacterium | reverse complement strand
AGCATCAGCTTCTGCAGTGGCACTTCCTGGGCCATGGCCGGGAGTGCGCCCAGAAATAGCGAGAACCAGAGCAACCGCATGGGATCCCCTATATTATCGCCCGGCTACACTGGAAAAGGAGGCATATCCCGATCCGTCAACAACGCGAGTACCGCATCCAGGGTTTAGACTGCGCTGAAGAAGTGGCCATCCTGCGCCGTGAACTGGGTCCCATGCCCGGTGTCCTGGACCTTGGCTTCGATGTCGTCAAGGCCAAGATGACGGTCGACTTCGACAGCGAGCAAGTCAATGAGGGCTCGATTGCGACCGCCGTGGCCCGCACGGGCATGAAGGCCGAGCCATTCCGCGAAGCCCGGGAGCGCACCTGGTGGCAGGAACATGGTCGGACGGTGCTGACGGCCGCCAGCGGCGCGTCGGTGGTGCTGGGCGTGATTCTGCAGGCCGATGGCGCGGGCGAGGCGCTGCGTACTCTGGTGGCGCATGAACACCGCCATGACCATCAGGTTCCCCTGCTCAGCATCGGCTTCTTTCTGGTGGCCATCCTGAGCGGCATGTTCTACGCCGCTCCGAAGGCTTGGCTTTCGATGCGGCGCCTGCAGCCGGAGATGAATGCGCTGGTGGCGGTGTCGATTGTCGGCGCGGTGGTGTTGCAGGAATGGGTGGAAGGCGCCACCCTCGCTTTCCTGTTTTCCCTGGCGGGGTTGCTGGAAAGCTGGAGTATGGCCCGCGCCCGCAATGCTGTGTCGAGCCTGCTGGAAGTAGCACCGACACAGGCATCTGTTGTCCATCATGATCATGAGCATCAGGTGGCGGTGGACAAGGTGAAGGTGGGCGACATCGTGCGCGTCCGGCCGGGCGAGCGTATGCCTTGCGATGGCGACGTGCTGCGCGGATCGTCGTTCGTCGACCAGGCGCTGGTGACCGGCGAGTCGATTCCAGTACCAAAGACTGAAGGCGCGCAGGTTTTCGCCGGCACCATCAATGGCGACGGGCTGCTGGATGTCCGCGTGTCGCAGCCTGCCTCCGACACGCTGCTGGCGCGCATGTTGCGTATGTTGGAAGGGGCGCAACACCGGCGGGCGCCCAGCGAACAGTTCGTGGAGCGCTTCTCGCGTGTCTATACGCCCGCCATGTTCCTGCTGGCTCTGGGGGTATTCGCCGCGACGCCGTTTCTGTTCGGTTGGGGACTGGGCGAAGCCGCCTACCAGGGCATGGTGATCCTGCTGATCTCCTGCCCGTGCGCGCTGGTGATTTCGACACCGGTGACGGTGGTGGCGGCCGTGGCGTCGGCGGCGCGTTCGGGAGTGCTGATCAAAGGCGGCGTGTTTCTGGAGGAGGCCGCCAAGATCCGTGCCGTGGCGTTCGACAAGACGGGCGTACTCACGCGCGGACGGCCGGAGGTGCAGACCTTTCGCGGTGCCAATGGGTATAACGAAGACGTCGCGTTGCAGCGGCTGACCAGCCTGGAGAAGCAAAGCGAGCATCCGGTGGGGCAGGCGATTGTGCGCTACGCCGCCACGCGCGGGGTGAAGCCCCAGGCGGTGGGCGATTTTCAGGCCATGCAGGGGCGCGGAGCCGAAGCCACGGTAAACGGAGAGCGGTTCTGGGCAGGCAGCCATCGCTATGTGCACGAGCGCGGCATCGGCCATGAGCATGTGTGCCAGCAGGTGGAAGAGATGGAGGATGCTGGCCACACAGCGTTCCTTTGCGGCACCGAGAGCAAGGTGTGGGCGATGGTCTCTCTTGCCGATCCCATTCGGGAAGAAGCTATCGAAGCGGTGCGAGCGCTGCGTGCGGCGGGCGTGGCTCCCCTGGTAATGCTAACTGGCGATAACAAGCCGACCGCGCGTGGCGTGGCGGCGAAGTTGGGAATTGAGGAAGTGCGCGCCGAGTTGCTGCCGGCCGAGAAGGCGAAGGCGGTGCAGGAACTGCGCGCCAAGTACCAGCATGTGGCCATGGTGGGCGATGGTATCAACGACGCACAGGCTCTGGCATCGTCCACGTTGGGTGTGGCGCTGGGGCGGCGATCCACCGATGTGGCTTTGGAGACAGCGGATGTCGTGCTCATGACCGAGGACCTGCGCAAGCTGGCGTTCCTGATTCAACATGCGCGGCGCGCCGCGGCGGTGATCCGGCAGAACGTGATTTTTGCCATCGGACTGAAGATTGCCTTCCTGTTTGTGGCGCTGGCCGGCGTGGCGACGCTGTGGATGGCCATCGCGGCCGATATGGGCGCCACTTTGCTGGTCACCTTCAACGGCTTACGCCTGCTGAGGGCGCGGCCGTTCGCGCTATGATCGTGGGCGAATGCCCAACCTTGTCGCGTATTCCGTGCACGGCCAAGTGGCCGTGCTCACCATCGAAAACCCGCCCGTCAATGCGCTGAGCCCCGGCGTGCCCGAAGGCATTTCCGAAGGGCTCAAGGCTGCTAATTGGGATCCTGCCATCCAGGCCATCGTGCTGATCGGCGGTGGCCGCACCTTCATTGCCGGAGCCGACATTCGCGAGTTCGAAAAGATCCATGCGGGGCAGGGCGGCAGCCTGGCGAGTGTGCTGACGTGCATTGCCGACCTCGATGCCAGCGGGAAGCCGGTAGTAGCGGCGATTCACGGCACGGCGTTCGGCGGCGGGTTAGAGGTGGCCATGGCGTGCAGTTACCGCGTGGCGGCCACCAGTGCCCAGGTGGGTCAACCCGAAGTGAAGCTGGGCATCATTCCCGGCGGAGAAGGCACGCAGCGGCTGCCGCGGCTGGCCGGCGTGGGTAAGGCCCTGGACATGTGTTGCTTCGGCGAGCCGGTCAGCGCGCCCGACGCCTATCAGGCCGGCATTGTCGATGATTTGATTGAAGGCGACCTGCTGGCGGGCGCCGTTGCGTTTGCCGAGCGCATTGCCGCTCTGCCCGTACCGCGAGCCAGCCAGCGCCAGGACCGCCTGGGGACGGCCGAAGCCAACGCCACGCTGTTTGCCGAGTTCCGCGCGGCGGCCAATAAGCGTCTGCGGGGCCAGCAGGCGCCGCACGCGGCGATCGAAGCCATACAGGCAGCGACCGAACTGCCCTTCGCCGAAGGCTGCGCCAAAGAAGCCGAGATCTTTGACCGCTGCCTGCATGCCGACCAATCGAAGGCGCTAGTGCATGCCTTCTTTGGGGAACGCGCGGTGGCGAAGATTCCGTTTCTGGCGAAGGACACCCCGGTGTTACCTATCAAGCGCGCCGCGGTGATCGGCGCTGGCACCATGGGCGGCGGCATTGCGATGGTCTACGCGAATGCCGGCATCCCGGTGATTCTCAAGGAAACCACGCAGGAGGCCTTGGATCGCGGCGTTGCCACCATCGCCCGAAACTATGCCAATTCGGTGAAGCGCGGGCGGTTCTCGCAGGCCTTTGTCGAAGAGCGGCTGAAGCTGATTCATCCGCAACTCGACTATTACAACTTCGGCGAGGTGGACATCGTCGTTGAGGCTGTCTTCGAGAACATGGAGTTGAAGAAACACATCTTCGCCGATGTCGACAAGTTCGCGAAATCCGACTGCATTCTGGCCTCGAATACCTCCACGCTGAACATTGACGAGATTGCTTCGGTGACGTCCCGGCCGGATTGCGTGGTCGGCCATCATTTCTTCAGTCCGGCGAATGTGATGCGGCTGCTGGAGATCGTGCGCGGCAAGGCAACGAACGCGACGGTGCTGGCGACCTCCATGGACCTGGCACGGCGGTTGAAGAAGGTGGGCGTGCTGGCGGGCAATTGCCGCGGCTTCATCGGGAACCGCATGTTCTTCCCGTATTGCCGTGAGGCCATCTTCCTGGTCGAAGAAGGCAACACGCCGGAGGAAGTGGATCGCGCGCTGTATGAGTGGGGCATGGCGATGGGCCCGCTGGCAGTGCAGGATCTGGCCGGCCTGGACGTGGGCTGGCGCATTCGCAAGGAATACCAGCATCTGGAACAGCCCGGCGTGCGCTACCCGGAACTGGATACGCTGCTCTGCGAACGCGGCCACTACGGACAGAAGACCGGCGCCGGTTTCTTCCTTTACGATGAACACCGCAAGCCTTCGCCGAACCCGGAGGTGATCGCGCTGGCGCAGGAGTACGCGGCCAAGGCCGGCATCCCGCAGCGCAAGTCGACGCCGGAGCAGATTGTCGAACGCTGCCTGCGCGCCCTGTTCGACGAAGGCAAGCAGTTGTTGGCCGAAGGGATTGCCTTGCGCAGCGTCGACATCGACATTGTTTATATCAGCGGCTACGGGTTCCCCGCCTGGCGCGGCGGTCCGATGAAGTACGCGGAGCTTGTGGGCTGGAAGTAAAGCCGTTTCAAGCTTTCACTACGACCGCTCCTGCAAGGAACGACGGGTCCAGTTCAACGCCCAGACCTGGGCCCGTGGGCACGGTGAGCATACCGCCTTCGCTTCGGAGCGAAGAGGTCTTCGACGTTACCGGCAGGTTGTCTCCGTCGCCCTTGTACTCCTGATGCGCGCCTGGATTGGGGATTGCGGACGCAAAATGCGCCACGTAGAGGAAGCCCAGCCCGCCGCCCGACATATGCGCGGTGCAATCCAGGCCTGCCGCGTGCGCCATACGCGCCACCTGGATCGACCGGGTGAGGCCGCCGAAGTACAGCAGGTCGGGCTGGATCACCTGCGCCGTGCCGGTTTCGATGATGCGCTGGAAGTTGCGCAGGCTCATCTCTTCTTCTCCCAACGCCACCGGAATCTGCAGCGCATCGGCGATCTGCTTGGTTTCGTCGTAGAAATCAAACGGCACCGGCTCTTCGAAAAACGCGAGCTTCTGCTCTTCCATCAGGCGCCCGATGCGGATGGCCATCGGCACGTCGTAGCTGCCATTGGCATCGGCATAGATCGAGAACTTATCGCCGAATGTCTTGCGAGTGAGTGGAATCATGGCGAGGTCGCGCTTGGTGGACGCGTCGTTGTATTCCATGCGCGCGCCCAGACGGAACTTGATGGCCGTGGCACCTGTTTCGGCCACCAGTTTCTGCAGATAAGCGATCTCGGCTTCCGGCGCATTCCCGCGATTACCGCTGGCGCGATAGACCGGAATCCTCCGCCGTGTCACATTGCCGATCAGCGCGCCTAGCGGTTGCCCGGACACCTTCCCCAGCATGTCGAGGATGGCGATCTCGGTCGCCGCCACGCTCACCCAGAACGGCAGTCCCTGCCACTTGTAATTCGACCCGGCCAGGTATGCCGTGCGCAGCAGTGCATCCAGGTCGCGCGCATCCTTGCCCAGAAACGGCGGCGCCACCTTTTTGATCAGGATTGGGTACGCGGCGCTCATCACCGAACTGTGCGCATCGGCATAGCCGACGGCGCCCTGCTTGGACCGAACCCGTACCACGTAATGCTTCTCAATCTTCAGCAGTTCGATGGACTCGATGAGCACCGGTTCCCGGATGAGTTCGCGTTTCAGAACCGGCGCCGTGCGCGCCTGTTCCAGCCTGGCGCGGAGGTCGGTCTTGGCGGCCGGTAGCGGGAGGGCAGCGGCGGGCAAGGACTGCAGAACGTGGCGGCGGGTGGGCATCAGCGAGTTGTCTCCTCCACCCGAGGATACTGTGTTTGGGAACCGCCCGGGGCTATTGGAAACGCTCGTCGATCGGCACGCGATAGCCGATGGCGAGGCGATTGGTCTCGTTCGCCAGTCCGACGATCGCCAGCAGTTCGCCCATCATCTCCGGTGTCATGCCTTTGGTGACAGCCGCGGCGCTGTGCGTCGCCAGGCAGTACTCGCAGTTATTGGTGACGCTGACGGCGATGTAGATCATTTCTTTCACCAGCGGGTCCAGCGCGCTCGGCTGACCCATGATGGTCTTCACGCGCTCCCAGGTGCGTTCGAGTGTGGGCGGGTGGACGGCGATGGCACGCCAGAGGTTGTTAATGTAATCGGTATTGCGGGTTTTACGGATGTCGTCGAAGACGGCTTTGACGCGATCGGAGGCCTGTTCATCGGAAATCAGCGGGGTCATAGCCTCCGATTGTAGACGTACTGCGGCGAATCCCCTAAACGTTCTGAGGGGTCCGTCCGATAGTGTAAGTGGCCTTCCCGGTTCGATAACGGGAATAGGACATGGCATGTTTGCAATTGGCACTCGTATTGGCGACTACGAAATCCTCGGCCTGCTCCAGTCCTCGCGCAAGGAGAGCGCGTTTCGCGTCCGCAATGTCGTTGCGGATCGCATTGAAGTTCTGAAGCTGTTGCCCGATCATCTACAGCGTGACCAGCAGGCGCGGGAGCGCTTCTATCGCGAAATCAAACTGCATGCGCGGCTGGCGCACCCCAATCTGGTCACGTTCTATCACGCCTCAGAGATTCAAGGCATCACGTTCATGACCACCGAGTATCTGGAAGGTGTTACCACGCTGGCGCAGCAACTTGCCCGCGGCGCCATGCCGCTGCGTAAGGCGATTGACCTGATGAGCCAGGTGCTGGCAGGGCTGGCGCAGGCGCACCGGCAGAACCTGATCCATCGCGAAGTGACGCCGGAGAACATCCTCATCCTTCCGGACGGACAGGCGAAGCTGGGCGGCTTTGGGCTGGTGAAGCAGCAGGGCGACGTTAGCCTCACGGCGGTTGGGACGACGCTGGGCTGTGTCGACTACATGGCCCCGGAGCAGATCAAGGGCGCGGCGGAACTGGACGGCCGCACCGATATCTACGCGGCTGGCTGTGTGTTGTACGAGATGCTGATTGGGCGCAAGCCGTTCGAATCGAAAAGCCAGTTCGAGGTGATGGCCTGCCACGTCCAGCGGGATGCCGTGAATCTGCATACCATGAACGCCTCCATTCCGAGGGCTGTTGGGAACGTGGTGGCACGGGCCATGGCGAAGAATCCGTCCGAGCGCTATGCCAATGCCGAGACTTTCGCGGCCGCTTTGCATGACGCTTCGCTCCAGCGCAATCCAGCCTATGCGCCGTCGCGTAGGGTGGAACCGGAGCCGCTTTCTCCCGCTCCTCCGCCGATCCGGGTGGTTGCCCCGCCGGCGGCGGCATCGGCGGATCCGGGTTGGCGCCTGCATGTGCTGGCGGCCGGCCTGATCCTCACTATCGTGGTTCTTCTGGCACTGGTGCTGCAGTGAGATACCAAATCAACGACCAAGTTGGCGACTACAAGATTACCGGGCGGTTGGGCTCCGGTGGGGCCGGCGACGTGTTTCGCGTGGAGCACATCATCACCGGGCGCGTAGAGGCGATGAAGATTCTCTATGCCACCATGGATGCCGACCGTGCCGAGCGCATTCTGCGGGAAGCCAAGATCCAGGCCCGCCTCCAGCACCCGCATCTCACCGAGCTCCGCCACGCCTTCTGGCATAAAGGCGACATGATCCTGGTGCTGGAGCTAGTGGAGGGACACTCGCTCAAAGAGATCATCGCCCGCGGGCCGGTGCCCATCGCCACCGCACGCCGCTATGCGCTGCAACTGCTGGACGGGCTGGCGTATGCGCACGGGAAAGGCGTCATCCATCGCGATATCACGCCTGCCAACATCCTGATCACTGCGGAAGGCGCCGTCAAGCTGAGCGATTTCGGCTTGGCCAAGGAACCGCATGACCGGCGCGTCACGATGGCCGGGGCCATGGTTGGTACGGTGTTCTATGCCGCCCCCGAACAGATACGGTCGGGCCTGGAGGCTGACCGGCGCAGCGATATCTACTCCTGCGGGGTGGTGCTGTATGAACTGTTTACGGGCCGCAAGCCGTTTGAGGCATCCACGTCCTTTCAGATGATGATGCATCACGCCGAGACGCGCCCCATGCCACCACAGCGGTTGCGCGATGATATCCCTCCGGAGTTCGACCGGGCGATCTTGCGCGCCATGGAGAAAGATCCGGCGCAACGATTCTCCTCGGCTCTGGAGTTTCGGGAAGTACTGCTGGGTCGGGAGCGGAAGCCGCTGCCCAAAGCCGTCTACGCTGCCTGCGCCACCTTGGTGGTAGCTGCCGGAACCGCCGCGTTTGTGAACCGTCAACTGGCGCAGCCACCGACTGTACCAGCTCCTCCCATGCCATCGGTGGCCATCCGGCAGGTGCCGCTGCCCGTTGGCCTGTTTGCTTCCGGCCCTGTTCCGGTGTTGTTCCCCAGCGCATCGCCCGCCGTCCACCCTGTGGCGTCCGAATCCGCCGAACCGGAGCCCGAGTCCGCGGCCGTGCCGGAGCAGCCATCGGTAAAGCCGGCCGTAGCAGCGGTACGACGGACCGCTCCGGCAGCGCCCGTCGAGGCTGCTAAAACGCAATTGAAGGCCCGCATCTACGGTGCGCTTACTGATGACCCGCAACCCGCGACTGCGCTTCCGTTACCGGTTCCGGCTGCCTCGCCCGCTGTCGCCGGCAATGCCCAGCCATCCGGAGCCGAGCCGGGCGCGCCGCTCAATCCGGCGGCCGCGGAGCCTCAACTGCCTGCTCCGGACGCCGCCGCACCCCAGTACCAGATACAGATTACGCCCGTGCCGGTCGAGGGTCGCGGGAATAAGGGCTTCTGGGGGAACGTCAAGCGCATCAACCCGTTTCGTCGAAAGCCGGAAAGCCCGGCCCCGAATGCCGTCAAACCGTAATCGCAAATACTTGCGGCTTTGCAAGAACCACTTGGCCTTCGCTACCGTATAGTAGACAAAGAGTCACTCGCCTGCGGCTCGCATCCATCCCGTACATCTGGGATTTCGCTGCGGCTTGACCTTGAAATAAGCAACACTGAGGAGCCAGCATGCGGTCCCTACTTTTGATCGGCTTCACGGTGGCGGCGTCGGCGGCAACCACCCCGGCCAACGTCACCTTTCACAAAGATGTACTTCCGGTTTTGCAGAAGAACTGCCAGTCCTGCCACCGTCCGGGGGAAGCCGCCCCGATGTCATTCGAAACCTACCAGCAGACCCGCCCCTGGGCGAAGGCCATCAAACAGGCGGTGGCTGCCCGTACCATGCCACCGTGGTTCGCCGATCCGGCCCACGGCAAGTGGGCCAATGACCGCACGATGACTCCCGACGAAATCGCTGTGCTGGTGAATTGGGCCGACACCGGCGCCCGGGAAGGCTCCGCCAAGGACGCGCCGCCTCCGATCAAGTGGACCACAGGCTGGGGCATCGGCAAACCTGACCTTGTAGTGGAGATGCCGCAAGAGTACTCTGTTCCCTCCGACGGTACCGTCGACTATCAATATGTAGTGCTGCCCACCGGGCTGACAGAAGACAGGTGGGTGCAGATGGCCGAAGCTCGGCCAGGTAACCGCGCCATTGTCCATCACATCATCGCGTTTGTGCGCGAACCGGGCTCCAAGTGGCTGGCCGACGCCAAGCCGGGCATCCCGTATGTCCCCAAGAAGGGCGGCGACGGCGGCGGCAGTAACGAATTCCTGGTGGGTTTCGCGCCGGGCTCTCCGCCGGAAGTGCTGAAGCCGGGCCGCGCGAAGTTCTTGAAAGCCGGATCGGATCTGGTGCTGCAAATGCATTACACTGCCAACGGGCAGGCCGGCAAGGACCGCAGTTCCATCGGCCTGGTGTTCGCCAAGCAGGCGCCCCAGCAGCGGGTGATCACGTCGCCGGTGACCACCAGCAAGTTCGCCATCCCGCCGGGCGCAGGCAGCTATCCGGTGACGGCGTCGCTCACCTTGCAGGAAGACAGTGACTTCATTTCCCTGCTGCCGCACATGCATCTGCGTGGTAAGTCTTTCCTCTACAAGGCGATTTACCCAAGCGGCGAAACCGAAGTGCTGCTCAACGTGCCGAACTACCGCTTTGACTGGCAGCTCTGGTACGAGTTCGCCCAGCCGAAACGCATGCCCAAGGGCACTCGCATTGAAGTAACCGGCACCTTCGACAACTCCCCGAATAACCGCTTCAACCCTGACCCCACCAAAGAAGTGAAGTGGGGCGAGCAGAGCTGGGAAGAAATGATGATGGGCTTCTTCGACGTCGCCATTGATGTCAACATGAAGCCTATGGACCTGTTCCGCCCAAAGAAAAAGCCCACCCAGGCGAACACGGGCGGAGGCTTGTAAGCTACTGTCATGAAACGGATCACGCCGCTAGCTTTGTTGCTGCTGCATCTGCCGGTCTTCGGCGCTCCGCAGCCGGTGACCTTTTACAAGGATGTCCTGCCGGTTCTGCAGAAGAATTGCCAGGGGTGCCACCGGCCGGGCGAAGCGGCGCCGATGTCGTTTCTGGATTACGAGCACACGCGCCCGTGGGCGAAAGCCATCCGGGAGACGGTCCTCGCCCGTCGCATGCCGCCATGGTTTGCCGATCCGAAGTACGGCAAGTTCCACAATGCCCGCGTGTTAGCGGACGCCGACATCCAGACGCTGACGGCGTGGGCTGATACAGGGGCGGCCGCAGGCGACCGCAAAGACGCCCCGGTACCGCTGGCGTTTGTCGAAGGCTGGAACATCGGAACGCCGGACCGCATCGTCGAGATGCCCCAGGCCTACGAGGTTCCGGCGAAGGGCACTATCGAGTACACCTATTTCGTTCTGCCTCTCAATTTAAAGGAGAAAGCCTGGGTGGAGGCCGCCGAGGTGCGCCCGGGCGCCCGTTCGGTGGTGCACCACGTGATTGCCTATGTGCGGCCACCAGGGTCGAAGTGGCTTCGTGATGTTCCTTATGGAGTGGCCCATGTGCCGAAGAAGGGCGTTGGCGAAGGCGGGGGCGGGATGGAGCTGTTGGTCGGCTATGCTCCCGGGTTACAGCCCACAGCCTATGAACCGGGGACGGCAAAGCTGCTGGAACCGGGGTCGGATCTGGTCTTCCAGATGCATTACACGGCCGATGGCAAGCCTACGCCGGATCAGACGCGCATCGGCCTGCGATTCGCAAAGCAGCCGCCAGCCCAGCGTGCCATGACCGTCCCGGTAATCAATTCCAAGTTCGTCATCCCACCCGGTGCTGACAACCATCGGGCGGATGCGAAGTTGGTGTTTCACGCCGACGCCACCCTGATCGGGCTGATGCCGCATATGCACCTGCGCGGCAAGGATTTTCAATACGACGCGGTCTACCCCACCGGTGAGCGCGAGACGCTGCTGCGCGTTCCCCGCTACGACTTCAACTGGCAGCTTTTCTATAACTTGGCTGAAGCGAAGGCGATCCAGAAGGGCACCCGTTTGGAATGTGTGGCGCACTTCGACAACTCCGCCAACAACAAGTACAACCCCGATCCGACGGTGGAAGTGCGCTGGGGCGACCAGAGCTGGGAGGAAATGATGATCGGCTGGTTTGACGTGGCATTTCCAGCCACCATGGATCCGGCGAAGCTCTTTCGGGCGGAAAAGCCGGCTCGACCCGCTGGCGGTGCCGAGTAAACACCCGTGTCTGGGAAGTACCTGATTCTGCTCGTAGTAACGCCGGGCCTGTTGCCCGCCCACGATCCCATCACGACCAAAGTCACCTTCAGCCGGGAGATCATCCGGCTCTTTCAGAAACGCTGTCTGACCTGCCACCAGGATGGAGGCAAAGCGCCAATGTCGCTGGCCGCCTATTCCGAAGCGCGGCCGTGGGCTAAGGCGATCAAGGAAGAGGTGCTGGAGCGTCGCATGCCGCCTTGGGGTGCCGTCAAAGGCTTTGGGGCTTTTAAGCACGATCAGGCGCTGACGCAGGAAGAAGTAAGCCTGATCGCTGACTGGGTGGAGGGCGGCGCCCCGGAGGGCGACCCGAAATATCTCCCGTCCACGCCGATTCCTAACCCACCGGCGATCTTTAAGCCATCTGCTTCGCGGCTTACGGTTTTAAAATCGCAGGTGCTCACAAAGCCCCGGACCCTGCTCGCGATCGCACCGCAACCCGGCAAGCCCATCTCGAGCGCTCGCATTACTGCCGAACTGCCGGACGGAAGCGTCGAGCCGCTGCTGTGGCTAAAGGACTACAAGCCAGCCTGGAAGCACACCTTCGAACTCCGGAAACCGCTGACACTCCCCGCCGGAACCCGGATCCTGGTAGACCCCGAAGCGGCCGTCACGCTGTACTTCAGCCGTTAGCGCTGGTTCCGCAGCAGACCGGCTTTCGCCTCGGCTTCCTGCGTCCTCTTCCGGTCGGCATCGCGTTTGTCGTGGAGTTTCTTGCCCTCGGCCAGCGCCAGTTCGCACTTCACCCAGCCATCCTTCAGGTATAGCTTAGTGGCGATCAACGTCAGGCCCTTGTGCTGTGTCTTGCCCAGGAGTTTGTCGATCTCGCGCCGGTGCAACAGCAATTTCCGCTTCCGCACCGGATTATGGTTGAACTGGTTGCCGTGGCTGTACTCGCTGATATGGACATTCAGGAGCCAAGCCTCATTGCCGGTGATCTCGGCATAGCTGTCGCGCAGTTGGATCTTGCCGGCTCGGGCGGCCTTCACTTCGGTTCCGGTGAGGACAACACCGGCCTCAAAGCGGTCGAGGAGGAAGTAATTGTGCCCTGCCTGACGATTATCGCTTAAAATCTTGATGCCCGACTGCTTCGTACTGGCCATTTTCCTCTCCACGCTCCTGGCCCCGACAGCGTCATCAGAGTTAAGAGGGTGTACCTCCCTCATGATAGCACGCGCTTGAAGAATCAATAAGATGCAAGGACCGATCCGAATCTGGACGACTCTAGTCTGCCTTCTGCTCCTGGTGCTGCCGCCTGCCGGCGCCTGGGCTCGCAAGGGCGAGAAGTACATGAAAGACGCCAAATTGGCGGAAGTGAAGAAGGATTGGGAGACGGCCCTCAACCTTTACGAAAAGGCCATGTTGGAGGATCCCTACAACATCGCTTTCCAGATGGCGGCCCGGCGCGTGCGGTTCCAGGCGGCGCAGGCCCGCATCGATCGCGGCCAGAAGATCCGCGCCGAAGGCAAGCTCGACGAAGCGCTGGCTGAGTTCCAGAAGGCTTACGCCATCGATCCGTCGTCCTCCATCGCTGTCCAGGAAGTCAAAAAGACGATGGAGATGATCGACCGCGAGAACAAGGTGCCCAGCCCGCAATCGGACAAGGGCCTGACGCCTGCCGAGAAGGCGCGTAAGGACTCCGAAGAGCGCATGTCCCGGCTGGAAACGGCGCCGGAACTGAAGCCCATCGCCAAAAACCAGATCACGCTCAAGATGAGCAACCAGCCGCCGCGCATCCTGTTCGAAACGATCGCCAAACTAGCCGGCGTAAACGTGATTTTTGACAGCGAGTACCAGCCGCAGGGCCGCAACTTCTTCGTTGATCTGAATAACTCGACACTCGAACAGGCGCTGGATTTCGTTGCCATCCAGACCAAGTCCTTTTGGAAGCCGCTCAGCGAGAACACCATCTTCGTGACCCAGGACAACGTCACCAAACGGCGTGACTACGAGGATATGGTGGTGAAGACGTTTTACTTATCTAACGTCAACACCGTGCAGGAGTTGCAGGAAATCGCCACCACTGTTCGTGCGGTCACGGAAGTGCGCCGCCTGTTCACCTACAACGGGCAGTTTGTCATCGTCATCCGCGGTACCGTGGACCAGGTTTCGCTGGCCGAAAAGCTGCTGCAGGATCTCGACAAACCGAAGGCCGAAGTGGTCGTTGATGTGGTGGTGATGGAAATGAGTAAGACCAAGAGCCGCGAACTGGCGGCGTCATTGGCGAACGCCGGCGTCCCCGGGCTCAACACCAGCGTCCAGTTTACGCCCCGCAACCCGGTGTTGTCCGGCAGTTCCTCCACCGGTAACGGCACCTCCACGGGAACGGGCACGACGACAACCCCCACTACCACCACAAGTCAGGCGATTTCTCTGGCGCGTATCGGCCGCATCTCCACCAATGACTTCTCGCTGACGCTGCCGGGCGCCATTTTCAAGGCTCTGCTTACGGAACGCGAAGGACGTGTGCTGCAGTCGCCGCAGGTGCGTGCCGTCGAGCTACAGAAGGCCTCGCTCCGCCTGGGTGATAAGATCCCATTCGCTTCGGGCAGCTTCCAGCCGGGGTTCGGCTCGGTAGGCACCGGCATCAGCCCGCTGGTCAGCACGCAGTTTCAGTTCGCCGAAGTCGGCGTGAACGTCGACATTCTGCCCAAAGTACATGGCCCGGATGAAGTTTCGCTGCACGTCGAACTCGAACTCTCCACGGTTCGCGAACGCATCGACATCGGCGGCCTCCAACAGCCTGTCATTGGCCAGCGCAAAATTGTACACGACATCCGCATGCGCGAAGGCGAGGTGAACCTGCTGGGAGGATTGCAGGGCCTGACGGAGTCGCTGAACATCGCCGGCTTCCCGGGCATCAACTCCGTTCCCGTGCTGCGCCGTATCTTCGGCAGTGAAAGCAAGGAACGCATCGAGACCGAACTGGCAATCGTGCTGATTCCGCACATCGTCCGCGCGCCGGAGATCACGCCCACGAATCTGAAGGGCATCGCGGCCGGTAACGATCAGACGGTGAAGTTGAACTACGCCCCGGCCAAGGATGCTCCCGCGACGCCGCCTCCGGCCACGCCCGTGAATCCCGCCGCGCCTGCCCCGGCAGCACCGGTGGCGCCGGGCCCGGCTACACCGCCGGCCACTCAACCGCCCGCCGCACAGGCTACGCCCGCCGGTCCGCAATTGCTGTTCCAGCCTGCCGCAATCAATGGCAAGGTGAACGGCAACGTCGTCGTGATTCTGCAGTTGAATCAGGGTACGGATCTGTTCTCCGCTCCCATGACCGCCAAGTATGACCCGAAGGTCCTCCGGTTGGAGGAGGTGATGCGTGGCAACGTGCTCACTCCCGACGGGCAGAAGTTGAACTTCACCCCGGTGATCAACGCCGAACGCGGCGAAGCCCGCATCGAACAGAGCCGCCCGGCCGGTTCTGGCGGCGTGGCCAGTTCAGGTCCGCTGTTGCTGCTGCGATTCAAGGCGATCGGGAAGGGCACCACGCAGGTAACCATTCCTGACCTGCAATTGAAGAACTCCAGCAACCAGCCGATTCCGGTCACCACGCCGTCGGCGAATGTGACCATTACGGAGTAACGCGCCGTGTCACGCCGAAAGACACAAGCCGGGCTTTCACTGGTGGAGCTGATCGTAGCCTTCACGATCCTGATGCTGCTCACCGGGATGTCCGTGCCGCTGGCCCGCTATAAGGTGCGCCGCGACCGGGAGCGCGAGTTGCTCTACAACCTGCGCGAGATCCGGACGGCCATCAACAAGTACAAGGACGACGCCGACATGGGCCGCTTTGGGCAAACCAAGATGGGGACCGAAGGTTATCCCGAGACGCTGGAGATTCTGGTGGAAGGCCAGAAGATCGCCAATGATGCCGGCGACAAGAAAAAGAAGTTCCTGCGCCGGATTCCGATTGACCCCTTCACGGGCAAGCGCGAATGGGGCCTGCGCAGCATGCAGGATGATCCGAAAGGGACCACATGGGGTGGGCAGCACGTCTTTGATGTCTATTCGAAAACAACCGAAAGGGCTCCCGATGGCACGCCGTATTCGGAGTGGTAGACTTGGCTTCACGCTGGTGGAATTGATGATCGCGATGGCGGTCATCTCCATCCTGCTGTCGGTGGCTGTTCCTGCCTATAACAAGGCTCTCGTACGCGGGAAGGAAACCGTGCTGCGGCAAAACCTGTTTAGCATGCGGACCGTGATAGACGAGTTCACATACGACAAAGGCAAGGCGCCGCAAAGCCTGGAGGATATTGTCCAGGCCGGCTATTTGCGCAAGGTGCCGATGGATCCCATGACCGGATCGGACCGATCCTGGAAGATCATCATGGAAGATGCGTCTAACGCAGTCAGCCAGAATGAGCCAGGCATCTTCGATGTACGCAGCGGGTCGGATAAGACGAGCCTGGAAGGCACGCCCTACTCGGAGTGGTAGCCCTAAATCAGCTTGGCAAGCGAAAGGCCCAGGAAGTTCAACACCTCGCCTGGTACCTCGCCGATCTTCGGCGGCACCGGCAGCCGCAGGATGCCCGCGGGCGTAAACTGCGCCCCGGCGGTGGTTGCCACTAAGTTCATCAGCTTCTCCGGCTGAATGCGCGCCTCGGTGTGGAACTTCATGTTCAACACACCGGAGCGGCGTTCCACGGTTTCCACGCCGATCTTTTCCGCCAGTGTCTTCAGCATGGAGAACGTGACGAGGTTGTGCACCGCCTCCGGCACCGGGCCGTAGCGATCCGACATTTCGCCCAGGATTTGCTCGGCCTGTTCCTGCGTGCCGGCGTCGGCGATGCGCTTGTAGGCACGCAGACGCTGGTGTTCGTCGCTGATGTAGGTGGGCGGAATGCGGATATCCAGGCCCAGGCTGATGGTGGATCGAATCTCCAGGGGCAGTTCTTCGCCCTTTAATTCACGCACGGTTTCATCGAGCAGCCGCACGTACGTTTCGTAGCCCACGGACTCGATCTGACCGTGCTGCTCGCCGCCCAGCAGGTTGCCGGCGCCGCGCAGTTCCAGGTCGAGTGCGGCGATCTTAAAGCCGGCGCCCAAGTCGCTAAACTCGCGCAACGCGGCCAACCGCTTGCGGGCGATCTCGCTGAGCGTTTTGTCACCGGGCGTCAGCAGGTAGGCATAGGCGCGGCGGTTGGAGCGGCCCACTCGCCCGCGCAATTGGTATAACTCGCTGAGTCCATACTTCTCCGCGCCTTCGATGATGATGGTGTTCGCCAGCGGGATGTCCAGCCCGTTCTCGGCAATGGTGGTGCAGACGAAGACGTCGAACTCATGGCGCATGAAGCCCAGCAGCGCCTTTTCCAACTCGTCTTCATCCATCTGCCCGTGGCCGACACCGATGCGTGCGGTGGGCAGCAATTCCTGGATAAAGCTGGCGCGCGCCCAGATGCTGTCCACGCGGTTGTGGATGAAGTACACCTGCCCGCCGCGGGTGAGTTCCTGGTCGATAGCGGTGCGGACGAGGTCGGCATCGAAGTGCGCGACAACGGTGTGTACGGCTAGGCGGTCCTTAGGGGGCGTTTCGATCACGGACATGTCGCGCAGGCCAACCAGCGACATATGCAGCGTGCGCGGAATGGGCGTTGCGGACATGGTCAGCACGTCGACGCTCTGCTTCAATTGCTTCAGCCGCTCCTTGTGCCGGACGCCGAAGCGCTGTTCTTCGTCAACCACCAGCAGGCCCAGGTCGCGAAACTCAACATCCTTCGACAGGATGCGGTGGGTTCCGATCAGCACGTCCACCTTGCCGGCATTCACGTCGGCGATGGTCTGCTTGATCTGCTTGCTGTCGACGAAGCGGCTGGCGAGCTCGATTCGTACCGGGAAGGCGGCGAACCGGCGTTTGAAGGTCTCGTAGTGTTGGAAGCTCAGCACCGTAGTCGGCGCCAGCACGGCCACCTGCTTGCCATCGCCCAAGGCCTTGAACACGGCGCGCATGGCGACTTCCGTCTTTCCGAAGCCGACGTCGCCACACAGCAGCCGGTCCATGGGATGGGGGCTCTCCATATCCTTCTTGATCTCGCTGGTAGCCTGCAACTGGTCCCTGGTTTCGGTGTATTCGAAGGCCTCTTCGAACTCGCGCTGCCAGTTGCTGTCCGGCGAGTAACCGAAGCCGTCGGCCATCTTGCGCTGGGCGTAGAGCTTCAGAAGCTCGTCGGCCATGTCGCGCATCTTGGCCTTGACGCGGCTCTTGGTTTTCGCCCAGGTTGCGCCGCCCATGCGGTCTAGTGCCGGAGCCTTCGCCTCGCCCGCGCCGCGATACTTCTCGATGAGATCGAAGCGCGTGAGCGGGACGTAGAGCTTGGCCTCGCCGGCATACTCGATCAGCATGAAGTCGCCCCGCTGATCGCCCTGGCCCAACTCCCGAACACCCAGGAACTTGCCGACCCCGTGGATGGCATGCACCACGAAGTCGCCTTCCTTGAGGTCGGCCATGTCGAACTTGAAGGCACTGGCTGCGGCTTTCACCGACGGCCGCGCCACCAGTTCAGAGGCATCGAACAGATCCTCGCTGCCCACCAGGGCAAGGCTGGATTCGGGCAGCATCACGCCGCGCGGTACGTTGCCTTTCACGATGTACGTGCTGACGCCAGGCCCGGCGATGTAAGCCCGCTCCAGCAGGTACTGCGGCATGCCCTCGGTATTGTCGATGCCCAACTGGAAGGGAATGGAATACTCGCGCAGGATGTCGGCCAGACGTTCCACTTCCCCACTGGATGGCGCGAAGAAGACGACCTTGTTGCCCTGTTCTACCATGCTGCGGCACTCGGCGGCCGCGACTTTCCAGTTGCCGTGGAACGAGACCGATGGCCGGGAAGCCACGTGATGCTCCAGCGCGGAGGTAGCCACGGTAGCTAGTCCCAGTTCTCGCATGTAGCCGCGGGACAGCGGGCCCAGCCGTTGTTCCAACTCCTCCCAGCTGAAGTAGTTCAACTCCGGCGGCAGCGTTTCATTGCCGTACTGCTCCAGGCGTTTGACGAAGCGTTCGGCACCGGAGACCACCTGCTCCGGCTCTTCCCACAATACGATGGGGTCTTCCAGCAGCCCGGCCACGGTGCCGTTTCGCGCGCGATGCTTCGCGGCGTGGAACTCCCAACCGGCTTCCAGCGCCCAGTCCCCCAGCGACTCCACCAGTTCTTTGGTACGAGGCATCTCGGTTAGCGGTAGCAGGACGCAATCGGGCACCTTCAAGACGGATCGCTGGGATTCCACGTCGAAGCGCCGCAGGCTTTCGATGTTGTCACCAAAGAACTCGATGCGGATGGGTTGATCATTCTCGGGCGGGAAGACGTCCAGGATGCCGCCGCGCTGGGAGAAGTCGCCGACCATGTCCACAGGTTCGCGCCGCTCATAGCCGACGCTCTGCAGGTATTCGGCGAGGTCTTCAGGCGCGATGTCCTCGTAGGTCTTCAGGGTGAGGGTGAGTTGGCGGTAGAACTCCGGGGCTTCGGTGCGCCACAGCGCGGCCGCCACGGGCGCCACGGTGATGGAGGCGCGGCCGGTGGCCATCCGCCACAAGGCTACGGCACGCTGCTCGCGGATTTCGTTGTGGGGCGCCATCTTCTGCCCGGGCAGGGAATCGAAGGCCGGCAGCACCTGCGGGCGGCCACCGGCGCGGGAAACAATGATGCGGAAGAATGTCTGGATGGACTCGGCCAGCGCCTCGGCCTGTTTGCTCGATTCGGTGATGACTAGGATCGGCTTTTCGGTGGCCGCCCAGAGCAGTGTGGTGTAGAGAGCCTTCGCGGTGCGGGTAAGCCCGCTCAGTGCAGCCTGGCGCTGCGGGCCTCGCAACGTCTGGACGAATTGCGTGAAGGCCTCATGATGGCCGAGTTGGACGAACAGGTCGCGTATGGCAGGGTTGGTCAAGGCTGGCGTTGTACAATCTGGTCGACGATGTTGGTGGTGGAGTAACCGGGCTCCAGCGAGAGCGCCAGAACCTGGCCGCCCGCCGCTTCTACCTCTTCGCGCCCGGCGATGAAGTGGGACCAGTCGGCGCCCTTGATGAGGACGTCTGGCAGCACGGCGGCGATCAGTTCGCGCGGCGTGTCTTCGTCGAAGAGGGTGACGGCATCCACGGCTTCCAGCGACAGGGCGATCTGCGCGCGCTGCTGCTCGCTCAGAAAGGGGCGTTTCGGGCCCTTCAGCCGCTGCACGCTGCTGTCGGTATTCAATGCCAAAATCAGGATGTCGCCATGGTTGCGGGCACGTTCCAGCAGGCGGATGTGGCCGGGGTGGAGGATGTCGTAGCAGCCGTTGGTGAAGACCACCTTGCGGCCTTCCTGTCGCCACTGCCGGCGAGCCGCAACCAGATCGGCACGCTCATAGAAACGGGGCATGCTTCTATTGTAGGGGGTGCCGGGTGCTACGCTGAGAGAAGGGAGTACACGATACCAATCATCACTGTACCGGAGTCGCTTACGCTGGGATACACGACAAGTGCTGAGATTGAGCCACTTCTCGTCGCTTCCCGAACCTGAGAAGTTGCAGGTGCTCGCGGTCTTGGAGGAATTGTCGAAGCCCGGTACGAAGGGCCTGGAGCGAGCGGTTCGTGTCCCTATTCCGAGTATGAAGGAAGACGTGCGAGCTCTTCCTGTTGGGAAGGACTTGGTGGTGGTTTTGTTTGTGGCACCGGATCGTATCACCGTTAGCGACGTAGCATACCGAAGCCGATTCTCACTTATTGAGGCTGCACTGAACGGAAAATGAAGCCGCTCCATTCTCGTGCGCTTGACCCTGTTCAGGTAAGAGCGGAATGGAATGAGCTTCATACCCTACTTCTCACCAAGCCGACCTTGTCCGAACAACGGGACGTCCTTCCGTTCTTTAAATCGCGACAGAACCTCTCTTTGCTATTGGGTACTGTATGCGCTACGAATGATGCGTCCCAACTGCCTGGCTCACGAGTACATTCTGGATGGTGATTTCCGCGCCGACCTGATCGTAGGTGATTCATCAGCCAGGAACTACATGCTCATTGAGTTCGAAGACGGAACGCCCGACGGCGTCTTCACCCAGAAGCGGCACAAAGCCACTCCGGATTGGTCCGCCCGCTTTGAGCGCGCTCACTCGCAGATAGTGGACCGGCTCTGGAAACTGGAAGATCTCAGGCATACCGCCAGTTTTGCGTCCACTTTCGGCGGGCGTGACGCTCGATTCGAAGGACTGATCGTGATTGGCAAAGGGATGAATCTGGCCCCGCAGGAACAGCAGCGGCTGCAATGGCGGAATCGCCGCACTCTTATCGACTCCAATCCCCTCTGGAGCGTCTCTTTCGAGGAGGCTGCACGCGACATCCACCGGTGGCTCGAGTTCAATCGCCTGTAGTCTAAAACAAAAGCCGGCGCCGCCCGAAGGCAATGCGCCGGCATCCGCACCAACTCGACGATATCCCTTAGCTGCAGCCGCTGGTCCCGCCGCAGTTCTCGCACTTATAGCAAGACCCGTTGCGAGTCATCAGCCCGCCACATTCCGAACACAGCGGCGCATCCTCCATCGACGGCCCGAACGGCAACTGCTGCTGCGGCTCATCCGCCGTCGGACGCAACTTCTGCACGTCGCCCGCTTCGTTCGGCGCCACTTCCGGACCAATGAACTTCGCCGCCAGCCAGCGGAAGATATAGTCCATGATCGACTTGGCGTACGGCACCTGCGGGTTGCCGGTCCAGCCGCTCGGCTCAAAGCGCACGTGGCTGAACTTGTCGACGAAGAACTTCAGCGGCACGCCGTACTGCAGCGCGTAGCTGACCGTCGTCGCGAAGCTGTCCATGAGGCCCGAAATCGTCGAGCCTTCCTTCGCCATCGTGATGAAGATCTCGCCCGGCGTGTTGTCCTCGTAAAGGCCGACGGTGATATAGCCTTCATGCCCGCCGATGGAGAACTTGTGCGTGATCGACTGCCGTTCATCGGGCAGCTTGCGGCGAATCGGCCGGTAGACGATCTTCTCGGTCACCTGCGGCGTCAACGCCACGGCCGTGGTGGCGCCAGCCTTCGCACCCTTGCCCGTGCCCGAACTCAGCGGCTGCACACGCTTCGAGTTATCGCGATAGATAGCCACCGCCTTCAGACCCAGGCGCCAGCTTTCGATATACGCGTCCATGATGTCTTCCACCGTGGACTCTTCCGGCATGTTGATGGTCTTCGAAATCGCGCCGGAAATGAACGGTTGCGTGGCGGCCATCATCTTCACGTGCCCCATGTGGTGGATGAAACGCATGCCGTTCTGCGGGCGGAAGCTGCAGTCGAACACCGGCAGATGCTCCGGCTTCAAATCGTTGGCGCCTTCAATGGTGCCCGTTGAGTCGATGTGGCTTACGATGCGATCCACCTGCTCGGTGTTGTAGCCCAGCTTGATCAGCGCCTGTGGCACGGTGTTGTTGACGATCTTGATAACACCGCCGCCCACCAGCTTCTTGTACTTCACCAGTGCCAGGTCCGGCTCAATGCCCGTGGTATCGCAATCCATCATGAAGCCGATGGTGCCCGTCGGCGCGATAACCGTGGTCTGCGCGTTGCGGAAGCCGACTTCGCGGCCCTTGTCATAGGCTTGGTGCCACACCGCGCGGGCGTTCTCATACATCGCCGCCGGCACCCGCCGATTGTCGATGCGGCTAACAGCGTCGCGGTGCATGCGAATCACTTCCAGGAACGAATCCTCGTTCACCGCATAGCCGGGGCAGGGGCCCGTGGCTTCCGCAACGCGAGCGCTGGTCAGGTACGACTGGCCGCACATCACCGCCGTGATGGCACCGGCATAGTCGCGGCCCTGATCCGAATCGTACGGAATGCCGAAGCTCATCAGCAGCGCGCCCAGGTTGGCGAAGCCAAGGCCCAGCGGGCGGAAGTCATGGGAGTTCTGCGCGATCTTCTCGGTCGGGTAGCTGGCGTTATCGACGATAATCTCCTGCGCCAGCGTGATGGTGTCCACGGCATGGCGGAACGCCTCGACGTTGAAATCGCCGCCCGGGCCGACGTACTTCATCAGGTTCAGGCTGGCCAGGTTGCAGGCCGAGTCGTCCAGGAACATGTACTCCGAACAAGGGTTCGACGCATTGATGCGGGCCGTGTTCTTCGACGTGTGCCAGCGGTTGATGGTGGAATCGAACTGCATGCCGGGGTCGCCGCACTGGTGCGTCGCCTCGGCAATCTCCTTCATCAGATCACGGGCGCGGAAGCGCTTCAGCGGCTTGTTCTCCAACCGCGACTTCGTCCACCAGTCGCGATCCTCCACCACCGCATGCATGAACTCGTCGGTGGCGCGGACGCTGTTGTTTGCGTTCTGGAAGAAGATGGAGCTGTACGCCTCGCCGTCAAGCGAGCTGTCATAGCCGGCGTCGATCAGCGTGTGCGCCTTCTTTTCTTCCTTCGCCTTGCACCAGACAAACTTTTCGATATCCGGGTGGTCGGCGTTGAGGATCACCATCTTCGCCGCGCGCCGCGTCTTGCCGCCGCTCTTGATCACGCCGGCGAAGGCGTCGAAGCCCTTCATGAAGCTCAGCGGACCGGAGGCGCGTCCGCCGCTCGACAGCAGCCCGTCTTCCTCACGCAGGGAAGAGAGGTTTGTGCCCGTGCCGGAGCCCCACTTGAACAGCATGCCCTCGGTCTTCGCCAAGTCCAGGATGGACTCCAGCGTATCGCCCACCGAATTGATGAAGCAGGCCGAACACTGCGGCTTGGTCTCCCCGGTCAGCTTCGTGATCGCATCGGTGGTTTCGTTGTAGAACCAGCCGTAGCCGCGCTGCTCCGGCACGCCCACGTTGAACCACACTGGCGAGTTGAAGCATGCCTTCTGCGTCAACATCAGGTGCGCTAGTTCGTCACGGAAGTTTTCTGCATCCTGTGTCGTGCGGAAGTAGCGGCCAGTCTTACCCCAATCCGTAATGGTGTCTACGACGCGATGCACCAACTGGCGGACACTGCGTTCGCGGTCTGGGGCACCCATCCGCCCATGGAAATATTTGCTGGCCACGATATTGGTGGCCGTCTGGGACCAGTCCGCGGGTACCTCCACATCGCGCTGCTCGAAGATCACCGAGCCTTTGTCATTCCCAATGGTGGCGTTGCGCAGCTCCCATTGCACCTCGTCATAGGGGGTACGGCCCGGCTCCAAGCGAGCGGTAAAGTAGCGGGGAAAGACAACCCCGCTGCGTTGGGAAATGGGAAGAGAGCGCTTCAATTCGCGCATCCGCACACTGAGATCCACACTAAGCTGGCCCATGGTAAGGAAAACCTGTCCTTTGCAATATCCGGACAGCGAGACCGAACGGCTCGCTCCAACAGCAGTAACGATCTGCTGTTGTCTGGTAGCCAGCATTGCCCAATATATTGGGGCGTGTCAAGAAGTTTATCTATATCCAGTGCAGTTGGTTACAAGGGGGTGAATCCAGGGTTTTCCCTAGTACCCCCTTAACCCTGTCAAGCGGTCCCCCGCATTTTTCCCTTACTGGGTGATAGTAGGTGGCCGATCGCGTACAAAGTAGCCGTTGATGTCGAGTACGAGGTGGGTGGGGTTCGAGCTATAAGCGGCAATCGATCCGCTGAGACCCACCGGGACAAGTGCCATATTTGCCGTCACTTGTCCCGTCGGCGCGTTCAAGGTGGAGACGAATGGCTGGGGAAAGTACGCTGGCCAGAAGGTGACGAAGCCGAGCGGTCCCGGTGGCACCGCGGTGGTGTTGAAGGCGAACACATCGGCATCCTGCGGCACGTTACACAAACCGCGTACGGGGAACACGCGTGTGTCGCCCGTCCCCAAAGATGCTCCAGACCGGGTATCGGCGATGCGGCAGGGGTTCACCGGCCGGTACATCAGAGCACCAAAGTGTCCGGCGGGCGCAAAGTAGCCGTTGATGTCCAGCACAACGTCGTGTCCCTGCGTCCCATACACGTTGATCTTACCGTCCTGCCCCGCCTCCACGATCGCGGCACTGGATACTACCTGTCGCTCGATCGTTATCAAGCTCGGCGTGTTGGGTCGCACGTGGCCTGCCGGGTAGATGGTTGTCTCCAGCAGTGCCGGATTCTCCGGGACCACGGTTAAGTTGAGCGAATAGGCGACGGCCTCGGGCGGCAGACCGCAGCGGTCACGGGCAGCGATAGTGTGTTCCATCGGGCCCACCATGGCAATGCGCGGATTGCCCCTGGTGTCTACGAGACGGCAGGGATCCAGGCGGTAGAACGACAAACCGCTGGCGGGATGCTCCCGCGGCAGGAAGTGCCCATTGAGCTCGATGGTGACGAAGGTCGAGTCAGAAGCGTAGACGCTGATATTGTCACCTTCGCCTGCCTCGATGATGGCGGCGTTTGTGACGATCCGGCCATCCCAGGAGTTCAAGGTTGATGCAAGTGGCCTGGGGCGGCCGGTGGGGAATACGGTGAGGTAACCCAAAGCAGCAGTGTCGGGCGATACGGTGATGCGCAGTGCGTAGGCGCGGGCACCTGGAGTAATCAGGCAGCCGCCTTGCCGCACGGGAATGACGCGCGTTTGGCCTTGGGTGATCTGCACGTCCGCGAGTCGGCACGACATCGTCGGCACGAAACGCAGGCCGTTTGTTCCGGGCACCGTCTGAGCCGACAGCATGAGAGTCGTCGCAAGCAAGGGGAAAAGCATGTGTTGTCCTTCACCCGATTACGCGACAGTCTCTATCAATTCGGATCGTGTGTCAGCGCACCGCTTCGATGACGACTTCTCCGCAGTACCGCCGCAGCGAGGGCAGCGCCCGCAACAACGAGGCATCCAGGCTCTCCGCGGCTTCCACCAGGCGCCGTGCCCAAGCCAGATGCAGCTTGCCGCGCAGCAGGCGTTTGCCCATCGCCAGCAGGTGCAGCTCGTGCAACTGCACAGAGGCGAACGCGCCGCGTAGTTGTGCGATCTCCGCATCCCCCAGGATGATCTCTTCGCCCTGCTCCTCAGCCTCGCCCTGCACGGCCGCCCGCAGCTTTCGGGCCCCATTCAACAATGGGTTGTTCCCGTAGGTCTCCGCCAATAGCAGCACGCCGCCGGGACGAATCACGCGCACCAACTCCGCGAAGGCATGTGGATACTTTAGGGTGTGGTGTACCGCGGCACTGGCATACACCAGGTCAAACTCGCCATCGCGAAAACAGCTCAGATCGCTGGCATCCCGCGCTTCACCGCGCACGGTAACCCCACTGGCCCCTGCCCGGCGCACGCCCAACTCCACGGCCGCCGGCGACAGGTCCAACAGCGTCACCTCAGCCCCTTCGGTGGCCAGCCACACGCCCCAATCGGCGGGACCGCAGCCGTAGTCTAATACGCGAAGGCCCGGCCGCAGATGCGCCTCCAGTCGCGCCATCACCGCCATGTACAGCCGCCGCCGTTCGTACTGCGGCTGACGCGGATCGTTCCAGGTGCGCAGCATCACCTGCCGGTCCACCCGCAACTGCTCATCCGGCAGCGCGAGAAAGCGCGAATACACGTTGTCGTAAAAGGCGCGCTCCTCGGCTGCCGTGATGGGCACTTGCTTAGTCTGCCTCAGGCTTCGGCGTCTTATCGGTACTGGCAGGCAGTTCCGGCTTCTTGATGTACTCGGCCGGCAACTCACCGGTGAGGGACTTCATCCACGTGGCGATCTGCTTCACCTCGGTATCGGTGAGCGGCCGCTCGGTCTGATGTTCGCCCATCAGGCGGATGGCTTCTTCCAGCGTCGGCACGGAGCCGTCGTGGAAGTAGGGGCCAGTCTTTTCGATGTTGCGCAGGCTGGGCACCTTGAACATCATCTTGTCGGTGTCCTTCTTGGTCACCTCGAAACGCCCC
>JAEUQF010000081.1 GCA_016789745.1 Bryobacterales bacterium | reverse complement strand
TGACCATTGGATCCGTGATCTTTCCCTTAGACGATCTTCTTGCGCAGGTAAAGCGGCGCTACAAGGTCATTCTCACGGGTACGGGCGGCGACGAGATCTTCGCAGGCTACACACGCTACCAACTCGCGCTCGGGCAATGTTTCCAGGACTCTTATCGGGCACTTTATGAACGGATGCGGCGGATTGAAGACGTAGCCGGTCGATTTGAGTTAGCGCACCGCAAGGGGAATCCTACATTGTACGCCTTCTACAATCCCAGTGTTGAGACAACATTTCGGGATCACTTCGATGCATGCCGAAATGGCGGCGGAGACCTCCACACGATGTTAACATTTGACCGTCGCTACTTCCTATCCGGCTTGTTGAATATCGACGACAAACTGTGCGGCCGTCACTCACTGGAAAGCCGCCCTAGTTTCCTCCATCAGAAGCTCGTTCGACATATGCTTGGGGTCCCAACTTCCGCCTTGTTGGAGGACAACGAATTAAAGTTCCTCCTCCGACGCACGGCGGCCGCCTACCTGCCCGAGTCTGTCGTCCGTCGCCAGGACAAAATGGGATTTACGACGCCCATCGGAACTTTTATCAATAAGTCGGCCCACGTCATCCGCGAGCACATTGTCAATTCCCGGTTCCGGCACTTATACAACCTGCGGGGAGCGAACTTCACCGCCGATAGTAAATTTTCTCGCGAGATCTTCGGGTTATTGATGCTGGACCTCTGGCTCAATCGGTATGCGTGTCCCTCATAGATGAAGGGTCCCAAGAACTAACCAACACGATGCGTGTACTATTCCTTACGCAGTGGTTTGACCCGGAGCCCGGCGCAATCCGCGGCCTACCTTTGGCAAAATCTCTAATCCGTTTGGGGGATCAGGTGGAAGTTCTTACGGGATTCCCCAACTATCCAGGAGGTAAGGTCTACCCGGGTTATAAGGTGCGACCCTGGCAGCGGCATGAAATCGAAGGGGTCCCGATTATCCGAGTTCCGCTGTATCCTAGCCACGACGGTTCGGTCGCGGGCCGAATATTGAACTATGGCAGTTTTGCAGTCTCTGCGGCAACTCTTGGAACAGCGCTCACCAACGCCGCGGATGTTGCCTACGTCTACCACCCCCCTCCAACGGTAGGACTTCCAGCAATGGTACTTCGAGCTGTTCGTGGTGTGCCATGTGTTTATCACATCGCGGATATGTGGCCAGAGTCTGTCATTGAATCCGGCATGATCCGGAACGATCTCGCGCGAGATGTTGCCAACAGTCTTTTGTCGTCCTGGTGCAAGGCAGTATACAAGCAGATGGCACAGATCACGGTACTTTCCCCGGGCTTTAAGCGCCTTTTAGTAGAAAGAGGCGTGCCCGCCGAGAAGATACACATCGTATACAACTGGACGGACGAGGAGACCTTTCGCCCGATGCCCCGCGAATCCAAGCTATCCTCAGAACTTGGACTGACGGATACCTTCAATATCGTCTATGCTGGCAACGTTGGCGCTTTCCAAGGTGTGGATACGATAGTGCGCGCCGCAGCCAACCTTAATGATTTGGGACACGTCAGGGTCGTTATCGTTGGAACCGGCCAACGGCTGGACGAGGCTAAGAAAGTTGCGGGCGAGGCGGGTGCGCGCAACGTTGTTTTTCTCGGTAGACGTGAATACTGGGAGATGGCTGACGTGTACGGCTTTGCGGACGTGCTTGTTATCCATCTCAATGACCACCAGTTCTTCGCGGCGACAATCCCGAGCAAGACCCAAGTTTCACTCGCCTCCGGCCGTCCGATTCTCATGGCAGTCCGCGGGGATGCTGCGGACATCGTTAGGCGGGCGGATGCTGGAGTCACTTGCGCCCCGCAGAGTCCTGACGCGATGACAACAGCCATGCGAGACTTCGCCCAGATGCCTCGGGACAGGCTTAAGCAAATGGGAGCAAACGGTCGGAGCTACTATCTGCAGGAGATGTCCCTGGCTAAAGGGGTTAGCCGGATGCGCGAGATTTTCGGATCCGTTGTGAAGCACAGACCTGCTTCGGGTGATGCGCGCGTCTGAAAACCACTACTTCTACCTCCGACGGTCGTGTACTCGACCAATGGAGGAGGGATTGCCGCCCTCCGGCTACCGCTGGTCTCTCTGGAAGCCATCAGGCATAAGTATCGCTCCTCGCGGTTTCCCGCTGTTCCCGTTCGCCATCTGGTCGGCATTCCACTATCTTCATGTCTTCTTCAACCGCGATTATCAGCTGCTCCTGATACATCACGGCGCCCAATTGGTTCATCGTTCAGTCATTACACCCGGCTACTTTCGTTTTCCATTTATGCACCGTGATGACCTTCAGGTTGGCGACACATGGACGGATGATGGGCATCGTGGAAAGGGGCTGGCGACGTTCGCTCTGAAGCAGATCGCCTCCCTTGATGTTTGCGTCGGCCGGTCTCTTTGGTATCTGGTTGAGGAAGCGAATACTTCATCGATGCGAGTCGCTGAAAAGGCAGGGTTCTCATGCGTGGCCCGCGGAACCCGGGGTTCGCGGTTCGGGCTTCGCCTGTTCGGCGCTTTCCATATTGACGAAAGGTTCCAGCCAAGATGTTAACAACACGACTACGTTCTGTACCCTTCTTTCGCTACCCTCATGTTTTTACCTCGCGAGAAGATGAAATCCTTACGCTTGTAAGAGATGTAGGACGACGGGGAGCGTTCATTCTTCAAGAAGATCTTGTGGCCTTTGAGAAGAATCTCGCTCGGTTTCTGGGCGCCAAATACGCGGTTGGCGTAGGAAATGCAACCGACGGGTTGCACTTTGCTCTTCGCGCCGCCGGTATCGGTCCGGGCGATGAGGTCATCATAAGTTCCCACACGATGGTTGCAACGGCGGGAGCCGTGCATTTTGCAGGCGCAAACTGCATTCCCGTCGATTGTGGCCCCGATCACCTCATCGACCCCGAAGCAGTCCAATCAGCGATCACTTCGACGACCAAAGCCATCATGCCGACTCAACTAAATGGCCGTACAGCCGATATGGACTCTCTGCAAAAAATTGCCGACGCTCATGGGCTGATGATCCTGGAAGACGCTGCGCAGGCTCTCGGGTCCAAGTTCAAGGGCCGCAGCGCGAGCACCTTCGGCGTAGCAGGGGCGATTAGCTTCTACCCCGCTAAGGTCCTTGGCTGTTTTGGCGACGGTGGCGCGGTCATCGTCCAGGATGATGCCGTCTATGAGCGGATTGTCCAGTTGCGCGACCATGGCAGAAGTTCTTCGGGGGAAATCCTATCGTGGGGCCTCAACTCGCGCCTTGACAACCTTCAGGCTGCCCTGCTCGATTTACAATTCCGTGACTACGATTCAGTGATTGCTCGCCGTCGCCATCTCGCCGGGTTGTACCACGAGTGTTTGTCAGATGTTCCTGAATTGGCACTTCCCCCCGCCCCAGCTTCCGATCCGGATCATTTTGACATCTTCCAGAACTATGAAATCGAGGCCACTCGTCGTGATGAATTGAAGGCCTACCTCAAGGAACATGGAGTTGGCACGCTGATCCAGTGGGGCGGCGTCGCCATTCACCAACTAAAGCATTTGGGAATTACCCAGGATCTTCCTCGCACGGACGAACTCTTTACCCGCCTGTTGATGCTACCGATGAACATGTCGCTCCAAGACGAAGAGGTCGTCTACGTGTCTAACGTTGTGCGGGCTTTCTACGGTCGCGCGCCGAGGAATTCATAGAGAGGTAAGGCGGTGGCAAACACTCTTGAGTTGGCTCGATCGATTCGGCTGCATGCGTTGCGGATGACCAGTGCCGGCGGTGGCTCCCATATTGGCTCGATCTTCTCCTGTGCCGACATTCTTGCTGTTCTTTACGGATCGGTTGTCAACGTTGATCCACACCGTCCGGATATGCCGGATCGGGACCGCTTCGTCATGAGCAAAGGGCACGCTGGCGCGGGGCTGTACGCAGTCTTGGCGGAGCTAGGCTTCTTTCCCGTTCAGAAACTTCTTACTCACTACCAAGATGACTCCGACCTATGTGGTCACGTCACCCATGAAGTGCCAGGCATCGACATTTCAACGGGATCATTGGGGCATGGTCTCTCAATCGCTGCAGGTATGGCCTATGCCGGGAAACTCAAGGGCGCAGCACACCGTATTTTTTGTCTGTTGAGCGATGGCGAATGCGACGAAGGCTCCATTTGGGAAGCAGCCCTTTTTGCCAGTCACCACGGACTCTCGAATCTCGTTGCCATCGTCGATTACAACCGCATCCAGGGAATTGGACCCGTCGATGAGATACTCAAGCTCGACCCATTCGCCGAGAAGTGGTCGGCCTTTGGGTGGGAGGTTCGAGAGGTGGATGGTCACGATCACGACGGTCTTCACAACGCATTGGACAGTCCGAATACGGATTCGACGCGTCCGGTGTGCGTTATTGCCCATACCGTCAAGGGAAAGGGTGTTAGTTTTATGGAGAATACGGTGCTTTGGCACTATCGCGTGCCCAAGGGCGCGGAATTCGATGCTGCGTTGCAGGAGCTGGCGGGAGGTGCGGAATGAGAGACGCCTTCGTAAAGGTACTCTCAGAGGCGGTGGCGGCTCACCCGGAAATCCTGCTTCTCTCTGGTGATCTGGGATTCGGCGTTTTCAATGACTTCATACGGCAGCATCCACGAAACTTCCTAAACGTCGGAGTAGCCGAGCAGAATATGTCGGGGCTCGCCGCCGGTCTAGCATTAGAAGGGCACACGGTGTTTACCTATTCGATCGGCAATTTCCCGACGCTCCGTTGCCTTGAGCAGATTCGGAATGATATTTGTTACCACCAAGCGAATGTGAAGATCGTTTGCGTGGGCGGCGGAATGAGTTACGGCCCCGTCGGCATGTCTCACCACGCTACGGAGGATCTCTCGATCCTTCGCAGCATCCCTGGCATGTTGGTGCTCGCCCCATGCGATCTTTGGGAGGCTGCGGAAGCTGCCAGATACTTAGTCTCCCATCGTGGCCCAGCATATTTGCGGCTGGACAAGTCGGCAGCGCCGCAGACGGCCGGACCTGCCGCCCGCTTTCAAGTGGGAACTGCGCGAACCGTTCGCGAAGGAACTGACGTGACCTTGGCAGCCACCGGCGGAATTCTGGGTGAAGCGATTAAAGCTGCCGATCTGTTGGCTGAGAAGGGACTCAGCTCGCGAATTCTGAGTGTCCATACCATCAAGCCATTAGACCCTCAACCCTTTCTTGCCGCCGCCGACCAGACTGGCGGCGTCGTCACAGTGGAGGAACACACGGTGGACGGTGGTCTGGGCGGCGCAATCGCCGAGGTTCTGCTCGAGAATGGCGCCCACCCAAGATCCTTTTGGCGGATCGGGCTTCGGAATACGTTTTCGGCGGTCGTCGGCAGTCAACAACATCTGCGGCGGGTGTACTCGTTGGATGCGTCGGCAATTGCTGCATGCGTCGAGGCTCGATTGATGAAGCCGAAGGCGGTACCTGCATGATACTGAAAAGAGCATTCGATGTTCTGGCGTCAGGCACTGGCTTAGTTATCTTTTCGCCACTCCTTTTAGGAGTGATGATCGCTATCTGGCTCGGAGATAGGCATTCTCCGTTCTACATCGCTTCGCGTGCCGCGCGGGGCGGAGGAAGCTTTCGCATGGTGAAGTTCCGCTCGATGGTCGTCAACGCGGATAAGATCGGCGGGGCGTCTACTGCGTCAACTGATAGGCGCATCACTCGGGTTGGCAGGTTCGTGCGCGCGTACAAGCTCGATGAACTTATTCAGCTTTGGAACGTTCTCAAAGGCGATATGAGCCTCGTTGGACCGCGACCCCAGGTATTGGCGGATGCGGCGCTTTATACGGCAGAGGAGAAGCGCATGTTGACCGTCCGACCTGGAATCACAGATCCAGCCTCGATTGTCTTTTCCGATGAGGGTGAAATCCTGAAGGGCAGTCTGGACCCGGACCTCCTCTACAACCAAATTATTCGACCCTGGAAGAGCCGCTTGGCGCTGGCTTACATCGACAACCGTTCCCTCATCGTCGACTTGAAACTAATCATCTTAACGCTGTTGGCGATCGCTTCTAAAACCAGGGCTCTTCAGTCCCTGCAATCTCTACTTAGGAGCTGGAATCTTGATCCCCTGGTCCTCAGGATGGCTTCCAGGCGCGAACCCCTGCTCAGCTATCCTCCGCCCGTCGCCACCGAGCATGTTGCCCGGCGCTAAATGAGATGCCGGAATTCCCCAGCATGAGATCACATACAGTTCCTTACTGAGCCTAGTTCAGTCGCGGCGCTACGCCGCCCGCTGATTCGTTAGCCCGGTTTACTAGTTTGCTGTTCCATGGACTCACCCCTCCACTTGTTTGCAAACGCACGCTGCCGCTCTTCGTACCTTGGTTGCCGAGTCTGGTCGAAGCAGTCCGTCAATTTCAGTATCCATGTTCTGCCGACTGGATGAGCAACGTCACCTCGGGGCCGCATGATTGATGCGGTCCTCGTCGCACTCGATGGAGTCCTTCCCGACAGCAACCCTACGACAGACATACTGAAGCGAGTAGTCGCGAACAAACCCGAAGCCGCAGTAGCGATATCAGCGCAATGAAGTACTTATTAGTTGCCGGCGCCCGCCCCAACTTCATGAAAATCGCCCCCATTTACCGGGCATTCTCCACGGAAGCAAACGGCCACAAACTTCTACTCGTCCACACCGGCCAGCACTATGGCGCTAGCATGTCAGGCGACTTCTTCCGGGATCTCGGGATCCCCCAACCCGATATCAACCTCGAAGTCGGCTCCGGTTCCCACGCCGATCAAACCGCTAGAATCATGATGGCCTTCGAGCCGGTTTGTCTCGAGCACCGCCCAGATTGGGTTATCGTCGTGGGTGATGTCAACTCCACCATCGCGTGCACCCTCACAGCAAAGAAGCTTGGCATCCAAGTCGCCCACGTCGAAGCCGGCCTACGCTCACAGGACATGTCGATGCCCGAAGAGATTAACCGCCTTTGTACGGACGCCATCTCGGACCTCCTCTTCACGACGGATACAATGGCGGACGAAAACTTGCGGAAGGAAGGCGTTCCCGCCCAGAAGATCCACTTCGTCGGGAACACCATGATTGATACGCTGCGGCAGCAGATTGGTCGCGCCGTAGAACTGCCGTTGCCAGAAGGACTTGAGGCTGGTGATTATGCCGTTCTCACGCTTCATCGGCCATCAAACGTTGACTCTCACGAAAGCTTGGCACCCCTAGTGGCAGCCATCAATGCCGTAGCACAACGCATCCCTATCATCTTCCCAGTGCACCCGCGCACCTTAACCCGCCTCAACGGCATTAAAATAGATCCCGGTATTCGACCCGTAGAGCCTATGAGCTACTTACCCTTCTTGGGACTGGTCGCTCGCGCCCGCATGGTTCTCACCGATAGCGGCGGAATCCAGGAAGAAACCACAGTCCTTGGAATCCCCTGCCTAACCATGCGCCGAAATACAGAACGTCCAATTACCTGTGAAATTGGCACGAATATACTCGTAGGCACCGATCCTGCCCGGATCGTCCAGGAAGCGAATACAGTCCTTGACGGGCACATGCGCTCATACGCTATCCCGGAAAACTGGGACGGTCATGCAGCCGAACGCATCGTCAAGGTTCTAGTGAACCAGCAGGCTCGATCGGCTTCTCAGAGCTAAGGTGAAGCGCTAACATCGTTGACCTCGAGATATAGTTATCCAAGCAGGCCGGCAACTCCGACCATCTGCGATGGAACACCTCCAACCCGGTTCGATGCGCAGCCTCGCGTGGGGACTACACACCAACCGACTAGGACGCTCACAAACTGATGAGAGACGGTTCGGCTGCTCTCACGATGAGTTGATCCGCTGGTCGATATTGTCAATCTCGAGACCGAACCCGCATCGGGAACTTTGCAGTTCCAGCCGTTCTGCTGCCAAACATGGTCGTCGGGAATCGGTTTGGCCGGGTCATTGCTGCAACTGTCCAGTCTCTCACCCCGCGCCCAGCCTAGTAGCCCTCATCTGCGCTCCGCCGGGGCCGCTTCGATGCACACGTTCGCAGGCTTCGTCCTGAATCCTTTCGCATCGCCGAATCGGAGGAATCATGTCTGCCTTTTTGAATCCCGCAACGCTTCCAAGACCTCTACTGCGATACCGCCTTCTGCTGGTCGCAGCGCTGGAGATTCTCACATTTGCCTTCTCCGGAATCCTTGCGTTCCTGCTCCGGTTCGATTTCCGCATCCCGCAAAATTACGCCCCCCAGGTGTTGCCCGCCCTTTTCTTCTGGATCGGCATCAAGCTGGTCGTCTTTGCCGCCCTTGGTCTCGATCGGGGCTGGTGGCGCTATGCCTCTATCCAGGACCTCACCCGCCTCGCCCTCGGCAATCTCGGCGCCTCCCTCCTCGCCTGCCTCGCGATCGTCGCCTTGGGCCCCTCTGGCGTCCCCCGCTCGATATACCTCATCGACCTCTTCATCTCTTTCCTACTCACCGCTCTCCTTCGCATGGGTACCCGCCTGGTCGCTGAGTGGCTCCGCCCCAAGCATCCACAAAGCGCCGCCCGCCGCACCATCATCTACGGCGCGGGCGATGCCGGCGTCAGCCTCCTGCGGGAACTCCGCCAAAACCGCGCCCTCGGCTACCAGGTCGTCGGCTTCATCGACGATGACCCTCACAAGCTCCGCGCCTCCGTCCTGGGCGAGAAAGTCCTCGGCAACGGCGGGGCCCTCCCCTCGATCGCAGCCAGACATCGCGTCGAAACCGCTCTCATCGCCATCCCTTCGGCCACCGGGCCGCAGATGACACGCATTCTCGAACAATGTCACGCCGCCGGCCTCACCTATAAGACGATTCCCAGCCTCGGGGAGGTCATCGAAGGCAACGCACTCAGCCGCCAGATCCGCGACGTCGCCGTCGAAGACTTGCTCGGCCGCAATCCCGTCAGGCTCGAAGACTTCGAGATCCGCTCCAAGGTTGAAGGCAAAGTCGTGCTCGTCACCGGCGCGGCCGGCTCCATTGGTTCGGAACTCTGCCGCCAGATTGCGAAATTCTCACCTGCCACCCTCGTCGGCTTCGAGATCGCCGAATCCCCGCTCTTCGAACTCGAACGCGAACTCCGAGCCTCCCACCCCGAACTGAACTTCCACCCCGAAGTCGGCAGCATCCAGAACACCGCCCGCCTCAACGACGTCTTCCAACTCTACGAGCCCTCCATCGTCTACCATGCCGCCGCCTACAAGCACGTGCCCATGATGGAAGCCCATGTCTTCGAGGCCGTCGAAAACAACATCTTCGGCACCTACAACGTCGCCCGGGCCGCCGCCGCTCATGCCGCCGATGAACTCGTCCTCATCTCCACCGACAAAGCCGTCCGCCCCACCAACATCATGGGCGCCAGCAAACGCGTCGCCGAACTCACCCTCCTCGCCCTCCAGAACGGCGGCACCAAGTTCATCGCCGTCCGCTTCGGCAATGTCCTCGGCTCCAATGGCAGCGTCATCCCCATCTTCCGCAAACAGATCGCCCACGGAGGCCCCGTCACCGTCACCCACCCCGACATGCGCCGCTTCTTCATGACTATCCCCGAAGCCTGCCAGCTCGTTCTCCAGGCCTCCGCCATGGCCGAAGGCGGCCAGATCTGTGTCCTCGACATGGGCGAGCCCGTTAAAATCGTCGACCTCGCCCGCAACCTCATCCTCCTCTCCGGTCTCCGCCCCGATACCGACATCAAAATCGAGTTCACCGGCGCCCGCCCCGGCGAAAAGCTCTACGAAGAGCTCAGCAGCTTCTTCGAGGACACCGCCCCCACCCGCCACGAAAAGATCCACATCTACATGGGCGGCGGACTCCCCGAACGCCCCATGACCGCCTGGCTCTCCGACCTCCGCCACATCTCCGAACGCCGCGACGTCGGAGCCCTCGTCGTCGCCCTCAAGGAAATGGTTCCCGACTACAACCCCAGCGCCCACATCCTCAAACGCGCCGTCGCCCGCCACCCCAAAGCCGCGGCCGCCACCGCTGGCACCGCCGCCATCGCCGTCTCCTGATTTTCGCTACTGACCCGCGCGTTGCCTCCGTAACAGAACCGCGACCGCCAGGGAGCGGTTTCCCCGCTTGGCCTACCGCCCACCTACGCTACCCTAATTCTGTGCGGTACACGTGGGCCTTCCTGGTCTGCCTGGTGATCCTGCTTTCGATCACCCCGGCAACTTCCCTGATCTGGCTCTTCCAGTACGCCCCTAGCGACGACAAACTCCTCCACTTCCTCGCCTACATCCCGCTTGCCTTCGTCCCCGTAGTCTGGTTCCGAACCACGCCCCACAAACTCCAAGCCCTCCTCTTCGTCCTCGCCCTCGGCTATATTCTCGAGCTCGCCCAGTCCCAAGTCCCCAGCCGCCACTACGACCACCTCGACATGCTCGCCAACACCGCCGGCATCGCCACCGGCGCCCTCCTCGGCCTCATCGCCCGCGCCCTGTTTCGGGAATCACAAGCCTAAAAAACTATAACTCCTTTCCTTCCACCACCGCCCGCAAAACTCCCCCTTCCGCCGTGCCACACTAATCGCCGTATGATGCGGAAACCTAAACTTCCGGTTGCTCCCAACCCGGTCCCGCCCTCGGCGAATGTCATTCGCCCCGAAGGCCCCGTCCTCGATGGCACGCTCACCTTCGCCCAACGCGCACGGCACGAGCTCGCCTACCAGATCTACCGCGCCACGCACCCGGAACCTCACCGCGCATGGCCACCCGACCTGCCTGGCAAGTCCAAGTGATGTCTAACTTACAGAACCTGCCAAGCCTCGGTTGCTGGTTCTCCCTGGCGCTCGCCGTCGCCGCGGCGCTCTCCCTTCGCTTTCCCCCACCCGAGCCCTCCGTGTCGTCCGACCCCTCCAATCCCTATCGATGGGCCGATGCGGCCGAAACCACACCCGATCCGGCCGCTGCCCGCAGACTGTTCGCTGCGGCGCTTGCCCGCGGACCCCACCTCCCCCAGATCCACCTCCG
>JAEUQF010000063.1 GCA_016789745.1 Bryobacterales bacterium | reverse complement strand
TATGAGCCGCTCCGACTCCCGGCCAGGGCCGGCACCTTGGTTATGGATTCCCTTGGGCCGTTGGGTTGTCCCACCCTGCCGGGTCTCCCAGGCTCCTTTGCTGTTCTTTCCCAGCGCGCTGTTCCCAACCACCCCGGAAGGCTCGGCGGGTGCACTTGTTCGTTTCTTCCCCGGCGATTTCAGGCTTCATCAACTCTGGAAGACTGGCCACCTTCATCTTGCGTCACGAGGCCGAATCGGACTCGCGGATACTCCGGCTCGCAGGTTTGCATTCCCGGTTTCCACCGCCACGGTTGCCCGCGACAGCTCCGGTGCCGCTACATGCGCGTACGAATAATTCGCATGATGAACTCCTTTCAGTTCACCAGATCAGCCAGGCTTACCCTGGTGTACCAGAGCCGCAAGGACGCCAAGAACTCCCAAACCGGATTGGAGGCAAATGGGTGGCAAGGCCTCCGGTTTGTCCAAGGCCTCAGGCGGACTTCGGCGATAACTTCGGGCAGAACGTACTGCAAAGAGCGGCGTGCGGCGCCTCATGGTCTAAAGCGGAGCACAGACCAAGCGTCCGGACGACATCCGACTTTGGGAGAACTGTCAATTTGTGAAGCCGCGCGGACGACGGAACGTTCAGGCCGGAGGCTTGCCAATCGGCGAGGGCGAGGTCAGACTTGCACGAACGGTATTGGGAGGTGACGGGCGCGGCCACGAAATCAGCTTCTCCGGTGTCCAGCAGCACGAGCGCTGGCCGAATCTTCGATCGCTGCACCTGGTGAAACTGGATACGAATCAGAACGACATCACCGGTCTGGAGCTTCATTGGCGACTAATTGCTCGTAGATGATGTCTTCGGGGCCATAGGCCTGTTCGAAGGTTCGGCGGCCAGCTTCCCGCCAGACAGAGTCTGTGGAAGACACATCCCACAACATGACGACCCGAACGGGTTCCTCTGGAGGCAGGTCATTGACCACATGTTGGGGCACTATGATCTGGCCGTCGCGACCGACGGTCGCCTCAAACTCGACAGCTTTCATGGCAAACTACCTCGTTCCATGAGGACATGCGCGACTATGCTGCGGCATGGTGTTCCGCAGCTCAAATACGACACTACCCGAAGGGCGGGCGCGGGGTTGCTAGCGATGGTTCGGGAAGAAGTCCGGTTTCCTTGGCGACGCGATTCAGCGGATCGGCGGTTTATCAGAACAGGAGTTTCAGGCCGAGTTGGAGGCGGCGGGGCTGGCCTGCGGAGAGGACTCGGCCGAAGCTAGGCGAGCCGTAGAAGGCATCGGGGAGGTTGAAGTTGGCGCTGTTGAAGAGATTGAAGGCTTCCAGGCGCAGCTGCAACGTAAGGCCTTCGCGGATGTTGGTGTTCTTGATGGCGGACACATCGATGGAGGAATAGCCTGGCCCGGTGAGGATATTGCGGCCGGCGTTGCCGAAGGTGCCGTAGGCCGGCATGGCGAAGGCGCTGGTGTTAAACCAGCGTTCGGGGGTTGAGTCCGAGAGGTGGGCTTCGCCAGTGACGTTGGGCCGGTTGGTGACGCCGAAGGTGATGCTGGGCAGGCCGGTATTGCTGTTGTCGACGCCGGGCAGCAGGGTGGGGGTGAAGGGGCGGCCGGACTGGAAGCTCCAGACGCCGCTGGTCTGCCAGCCGCGGGCGAGCCGGTGGCGGGAGGGAATCGGGAGGTCGTAGACGTAGGCGAGGGTGAAGCGGTGGCGGAGGTCGAAGGCGGAGAGGGCGCGGTCGTTGCGGGGATTGTTGCTGTCCTGGGGGAAGTTGGGGTCACCGGCGGAGGAGAAGAAGCCGGAGGCGTCGTCGATGGATGTGGACCAGGTGTAGGAGGCGAGGGCGGAGAGGCCGCGATGGAGGCGCTGGGTGAACTTGGCCTGGAAGGCGTGGTAGTTGGAGTTGGCGCGGGACTCGTAGGCGAGGATGTCGAGGAACATGGGGTTGGGGCGGAGGTTGGGCTGGCGGGCGCTGGGGGCGGCCTGGTTGACGTCACGATTGGCGATGAGGCGGGTACCCTTGGTGCCAAGGTAGGCGGCTTCGAGAACGGCGTTGCTCCAAAGGGTGCGCTGGATACTGAGGTTCCAGTGCTGCACGTAAGGGGTGCGCAGGTTGCGATCGAAGGTGAAGGCGCCGTTGGGGACGAAGCCGGGGTAGTTGGATGGGAAGGGATTGTCGAGGAAGATGGGGAAGGTGGCGGAGGGGATGTAGAGCTGGTTCTGGAAGTACGGCGGGCTGAAGTAGAGGCCCTGGCTGGGGGCTAGTGGCGCCTGGTCGAAGAACATGCCGTAGCCGGCACGGAGCATCCAATCCTGGCGCAGCCCGGGAGCCCAGGCGAGGCCGATGCGGGGGCCGAAGTTGTTGCGGTCGGGGTGATAGCCGGCGCGCGGGATGCCGTTGGTGCCGACGGGCGTGATGGCGCCGGCAGCCGGGTTATAGAGGCTGGCTCGGTCATTGGGGTCGACTGCGGGCGTGTTGTATTCGTAGCGTGCGCCGAGTTCGATGGTGAGATCGGGGCGGAGACGGAAGGTGTCCTGGAAGTAGAAGTTGAAGCTTTGGGAGCGGAGGTGTTGGGGATTGTCGAGACGGGCGCGCCCGGTATAGCTGGGCATGCCCTGCAGGAGTTCGGCGAGGGCATTGCCGGTGAAGCCGACGAACTGGATCAAGCCGCGGGAGAGCACGTCGGCGAAGGCGTTCTGTTCGAGTTTGCGGATATCGGCGCCGGTGCGCAGGATGTGGCGGCCGCGGGTGAAGCTGAGGTTATCGGAGAGCTGGTAGATGTTGGAGGTATTGCGCTGGGGGCTGTTGATTTCGTGGCCGAGGGAAGAGAAGCCGTTGATGCCGATGGAGGAGAGGCCGGCGTCGCGAGGGTTGGCGGCGGTGGACGGGAGGCCGAGTGCGCGGTTCAGGTCGGTGCCCTGGTTTTCTTGGTTCACGGCGAGGCTGGTGCGGGAGAAGCCGAGGCGGAACTCGTTCAGGAGAGTGGGGGAAAGGATGTGCGTCTCGCTGAACATCAGGTTGTGGGCGCGGCGGGGGATGCTGTTGCCGAAGCCGGGGATGGCGGAGGAGCCGGAGGCGGCGTAGGGTTCGAAGAAGTCGCGGTCGCTGACGGAGTAGTGGAAGGAGAGGTCGGAGGCGGGGTTCAGGCTGTGATCGAGGCGGAGGTCGCCCTGATCTTCGCGCACGGATTGGATGGGGGAATCGACGAAGTTCTGGCCCGGCGTGGCGCGGTTGGGGAGTGGGTAGAGGCCCGCGATGGCCTGGCCGATGGGGTGGATACGATTGGCGGGGATAACGAAGTTGGGGAAGGGCCGTTGGGTGAAGAGGTCGATCGGGATGAGGCGTCCGCCGCTTTGGGAGAAGTCGCCGGAGCGTTCAAGCACAGTGGGGACGTTGGCCGTGCGGGTGATTCCTTCGCGGATGCGCTGGCCCTGGTAATCGGCGAAGAAGAAGGTGCGGTCTTTGCGGAGGGGGCCGCCGATGGAGGCGCCGAACTGGTTGCGGATGTTGGCGGGGTTGACGCCGGGGAGGGTGAAGTAGTTGGCGGCGTCGAGGGTGGCGTTGCGATGGAAGCCGAAGACGGTGCCGTGGAGGCGATTGGTGCCGGATTGCAGAATGACATTCACCTGACCGCCGGCGGCGCGGCCGAAGGATGCGTCGTAGGCGTTGGTGAGGACTTCGAATTCGCGGACGGCGTCGACGGGCGGGGCGATGGAGAAGCCGTTCAGTTTCGGGTCGTTGTTGAAGACGCCGTCGAGGAGGAAGTTATTGGAGTCTTCCCGGCCGCCGCTGACGTTGAAGGCGAGGTCGCCACGGAGCGAGCCGGCGGAGCCGGGGGCTGCGGGTGCGGTGCCGGGGGCGAGGAGGACGAGTTCGTAGAAGCGGCGGCCGTCCAGGGGGAGGGTACGGATTTCGCGATTGGGGACGACGGTGCTGAGTGTGGCGGGGTCGGCTTTGAGGAGGCCGGCGGTGGAGGAGACTTCGATGCGCTGGCGGGAGGAGGTGCTGAGGAGCGGGAGTTCGATGAAGATCTCCTGGTTGACGAGGATGGTGATATCGCGGGTGATGGGCTGGTAGCCGGTGGTTGCGGCATCCAGGCGATAGGAGCCGGGAGGCAGGAGGGTGAGGCTGAAGTTGCCGTCGGAGGTGGTGCTGGCGCTACGGACGCGGCCGGTCTGCTCTTCGGTGACGGAGACTTTGGCGTTAGCAAGAGGGCGGGCGGAGGTGTCGGTGACACGGCCGAGGAGGGAGCCGCGAAGGGTTTGCGCGGAGGCGGGGAGGGATAGGGAGAGAACGAGTAAGACGAGTCCGTACATATATGCCCAGATAGGAATATTATAGGCGGCGCTCCGAGGGCCTCGGTTACGTTAGATGGCGACGGGATGTAAAAAGGCTGAACAAAACGGCCGCGGTGGGAATACCGTAGCATGTCCGGGTTTTCATTCGCGACCGTGTGCGTGTTGTCGTCTTTCGCACTTGCTTATGGCCAGGAGGGGCGTTTGCGGCTGACCGCGAAGGATCCTTCGGGGGGAGTGGTTCCGGTGCAGGGAAGGCTTTCGGCAAAGGGCGGGACGCTGGTGATTCCGGTTTCTACGGCGCCAAGTGGGACGGCGGTGATCGACAGTCTGGCGCCGGGGCCGTATGTGTTGACGGTGTCAGGGGCGGGCTTTGAGGCGGCGGAGTTGGAGGTGATGGTGCGGGCCGGAGAGGAGACAGCGCCGGAGATCGCGTTGCAATTGACGCAGGTGGGTTCCTCGATTGTAGTGAAGGTGCTACCGGGGAGTCTGGACGGTGTTCCCGGGGCAACGGATACGATCACACGAGAGGATCTGGACGTTCTACGGCCGCTATCGGTGAAGGAGGCGCTGCGGCGGGTGAGTGGCATCCACGTTGTGGACGAGGACGCTTTCGGGCTGAACCTGAACATCGGGCTGCGAGGGCTGAACCCGCGCCGCACGCAGCGGACGCTGCTGCTGGAGGATGGTGTGCCGATCCATCTGGCGCCGTATGGCGATCCATCGGCGCACTATCACACGCCACCGGAGTTGATTGAAAGTGTGGAGATATTGAAGGGGTCGGGGCAGATCGCGCACGGCCCGCAAACGGTGGGGGGCATGATCAACTTCGTGACGCAACCGCCGCCGAACCGGACGCGGGGGACAGTGGCGGTGCAGGGAGGCAATCGGGACTACCGTAGCTTGTTGGGGAGAGTGGGGACGGGCCGGGGACCGGGTGGGACACGGGCACCAGATTCTGCATAGCGGGTTGTCGGGAGTGCTGCGGTGGGGCGGAAACCAGTCGCTGCAACTGCGGGGCAGCTATTACGAGGAGAACTCGAAGTTCACCGAAGGGGGAATGGACCAGGCGTCGTTTCTGCGCGATCCGCTCAGCAATCCGTTCGACCAGGACCGGTTCTATCTGACGCGGTTCAGCCTGCAGGGTGTGTACGGCGTGCAATTGAGCGAAAGCACGCGGCTGGCGGCGAACTTCTATTATCAGAACCTGGATCGTGCGTCGTACCGGCAGGCGGACTTCGCGGGTGACGAGATGACGGCGAATGCGGCGACGGGTTGCACGGGCGCGGCGCGGGTGGACTATGTGCGGTTCGCGCCGCTGTGCGGGAATAAGATGCGCCCGCGGAGCTACGATTTTCTGGGGATCGACCCACGGTTGGAATGGCGGGGGAAGCTGTTTGGGATGCGCAATGAGACATCGGCGGGGGTGCGGTATCACACGGAAGATGTGAGCCGGCGACGTTATAACGGGTTGACGGCGGATGCGCGGGAAGACTCGGCGGGGATCTTGTTCCGGGACTGGAATACGATTGGGACGAATGCGGCGGCGGGTTATGTGCAGAGCCGCTTTTTCGCGGGGAATTGGAGCTTCACGCCGGGGGTGCGGTTGGAGCATGTGCGGTCGACCAATCATGTGCTGCGGCGGGGCAATGTGGCGCAGGACGCGAAGTTGCAGGCGCGGCAGACGGAGGCGCTGCCTGGGTTTGGGGTGACGTATGGCGGGCTGGCGGGCAGCACGGTATTCGCGGGCGTGCATCGCGGATTTGCGCCGCCGCGGCCGGACGATAACTTCGATCCGCTGGACCCGCTGGCGAGGCCGGTGGATGCCGAGCGCAGCACGAACTATGAGGTGGGGATTCGCAGCTACCCGGCGCGTTGGCTGGAGCTTGGCGCGACGGGCTTTCGGATCGACTTCAACAACCAGATCGTAGCGGGGGCAAGTGTGGGATTGCCGCAGTTCACGTGGGCGAATGCGGGCAAAACGATGCATGCCGGTTTGGAGTTGAGCGGCCGGATGGATTTCAGCTCGTGGCTTCCGTCGGGCCACAGTGTGTTTGTGGGCGCGGCGTACACGCGCATCGCGTCAGCGCGATTCAATAGCGATCTGGTTACGGGTGGGGTGAATGCGCGCGGCAACCGGCTTCCATACGCGCCGGGGCACACGCTGTCGCCGAACGTGCAATACCGGCATCGCACGGGCGTGAGTGTGATGTTCAGTCCGGAATATGTCAGCCGGCAGTTTAGCGACAACCTCAATCGGATCGCGCCGGCGGCGAATGGGGCTAGCGGCGAGGTGCCTGCCTATGCGGTGGTGAATGCGGCGGTGAATGTGCCGTTGGGAGCGGGGCGTCCGGTGCTGTTTGTGAATGTGTCGAACCTGGGAGACCGGCGGTTTATTGTGAGCCGTGTGGATGGGATCCATGTGGGGCGGCCGCGGCAGGCGTTCGTGGGGATTCGGTGGGATTTTTAGGTTAGTGGGGAGCCTCCGTTACTTGGGCAGTTTGTCGAGGCGGAAGGTGCAGCAGCCCAGGTCGAGGGTGTGGCCGGCTTCGGATTTAAGTTTCGGGGTGACGGTGTAGAGGCGGAGCTGGCCGCATTTTTCGATTTCTAGGAGGCCGGCTTCGCGCATGACGCGGAGGTGTTTGGAGACGTTGGGTTGGGGGAGGTTGAGTTGTTCGGCGATTTGGGTGACGCTGAGCCGCTGCTGGTAGAGGAGGCGGAGGATGCGGAGCCGGGATTCTTCGCCGAGCGCCTTGAGGGCACCGATGCAAGCGAGGCCGTTCATGCGGTAACGGGAAGAGTATACCAGGGGCGGTCAAGCCGTTACTCATAGCGGAGTGCGATGAGTGGGTCGATGCGGCTGGCCTTGCGGGCGGGGATGAAGCCGGCGGCCAGGGAGACGGCGCTGAGGATGGCGATGGCGGCAATCGCGGTAGTGAGGTCGGCCGGTTTGACGTCGAACAGCTGCGACGAGACGTAGCGGGAAAGGGCCCAGGCGATGGGGAGGCCGATGGCAAGTCCGGCGATGAGCAGGAGGAGGACTTCGCGAAGGACCAGCCAGATGACGCGGGCGGGTGCGGCGCCGAGGGCCATGCGGAGGCCGAGTTCCTTGGTGCGGCGGGCAACAGAGAAGGCCATGACGCCGTAGAGGCCGATGGTGGCAAGGATGGTGGCGAGAATGCCGAAGGCGGACGATAGCGCGGCGATGAGGCGTTCGGTAGTGAGCGTTTCGTCGAGCTGGTTTTCCAGCGTCTTCATTTCAAAGATGGGCATGGCGGGGTCAAGACGGTTTACTTCGGCGCGGAGGGCGTTGTAGAGGGCTCTCGATTCACTGGCGGCGCGGACATAGAAGGCAACGCCCTGGAAGCCGCCGTTGGGGACGAAGACCTGGCGGCGGACACCTTCGCGTGGGCCTTCGTAGAGGCTGTTTTCAACGATGCCGATGATCTCGAAGCGAAGATTCTTGGCGGCGCGGCCGTAGCCGATGCGGCGGCCGATGGCGTTGCCTTTGGGGAAGAAGAAGTCGGCGAACTTGCGGTTGACGATGGCCACGTTCGATTGCTTTTTGAAGTCGCGCCAATCGAAATCGCGTCCGTCAAGCAGAGGAACGCCCATGGCGTTGAAGTAGCCGGGGGAGAGGCTGTTCATGAAGGCCTGCATGTCTTCGGCTTCGTTGGCGGTGTAGCCTTCGACGCCCATTTCGCTGTCCCACTCGTCGCCATGGAGCAGGGCGACGCTGGCGAAGGCGGCGGACTTGACGCCGGGCAGGGTGCGGACATTTTCGAGCAGGTCTTTGTAGAACGCCTGGATGCGTTCCTCGCTGTAGCCGTTGAGGGCGGGCTGGACCTGGAAGGTGACGAGGTTGTCCATCTGTTCGAAGCCGGTGTGGGTGTTCTTGAGGTTCATGAGGCTGCGTACAAAGAGGCCCGAGCCGGCGAGCAGGAGGAAGGAGAGGGCGACCTGCGCGGTGACAAGAACCTTGCGGAGACGGACGGATCCGGCGCCGCCGGCGATGGCGCCGACGACGTCTTTGAGCGTGCTCCAGAGGTCGAAGCGGGTGGATTGGAGGGCGGGTACGAAGCCGAAGAGGATGCCGGTGAAGATTCCGAGGGCAAGGTTGAAGGCGAGGATGCGGGCGTCGGGTTCTGCGCGGAGCATGAGCGGTGTGGAGCCGGTGGGGAGGAGGCGCAGCAGGGCGCTGATGGTCCACACCGAGAAGAGGATGCCGACCATGGCGCCGCTGACGGAGAGCACCACGCTTTCCAGCAGGAGTTGTCGCAGCAGTTGGGATTGGGAGGCGCCGATGGCCAGACGTACGGCGATCTCTTTGCGGCGCGCCATGGCGCGGGCGATTAAGAGATTGGCGACGTTGGCGCAGGCGATGAGCAGCACCAGGCCGACCATCGCCATGAGGACGATGAGTGCGGTGCCGAAGGTGCGCCGGGTCTCGCTATAGCCATTGGCGGCGGGGCTGAGTTCGACCTTCCGGGCGAGGAAGCGTTTGCGGTTGAAGTCGGAGATCTCGCGGAGGGCGGGGAGGGTGAGTTCGTGTTCGAGGATGGTGCGGTACAGCGGTTGGAGCGCGGCCTGGGCGGAGGCGGCGGTGTAGCCGGGCTTGAGACGGCCGAAGGTCTGGACCCAGCGGGAGCGGCGGTTGGCGAGATCATCCCAGCCTGGGGTGAGGAGCGGCTTCATGAGGATGGGCACGCGGATTTGGGGGGAGCGCGAGGGGTCGAGGCCGACGAAGCCCGCGGCGGAGACACCGATGATGGTCATCGGGTAGGAATTGACAGAGATCTTGGAGCCGATGACTTTGGGGTTGGCGGCGAAGCGGGAGACCCAGTAGTCGTGGCTGAGGACGACGACGGGGTGTCCCTTGTAGACCTGGTCATCCTCCTTGGAGTTGAAGACGCGGCCGGCGGCGGGCTTCACGCCGAGGGCGGTGAAGAAATTGCCGGAGACGAGTTCGGCGTTGACGCGTTCGGTTTCGTTGCCGGTGGCGAGGGAGAGCGGGGTGGAGTAGCGGCAGAAGACTTCGGAGAAAGGTTGGGCCTTTTCGCGGAAGTCCTGGCAGTGGGGATAGGAACTGGCGTTGGAGCCACGATTGTTGCCCATGTGGGGACCGGGCGTGGTGATCAATACGAGTTGGGCGGGATCCTTGACGGGGAGCAGGCGGAGCATGAGCTGATCGAGGAGGGTGAAGATGGCGGTGTTGGCACCGATGCCGAGGGCGAGGGAGAGTACGGCAACGGCAGTAAATACAGGGGCGTGACGAAGCGTGCGAAGGGCATAGCGGAGATCTCGAACGACACCGGTCATGCTTGAGATGTACGGATGGAGCAGGAAAAGGTTCGTGTAAAAACTTCGAGTTGAAAAGTTTGATAGTATCCCGTGCATGCTTCGCTACATGGTGCTTCTCGGGTTGGGGGTGTTGAGCCTCCCGGCGCAGACAACTTTCGCGACGATCACAGGAACGGTAACGGATGCGACCGGGGCGGCAGTGCCTGGCGCGGCCATCACCGCGATTCACAAGCAGAGCAACTATTCGTACAAGGGCGAGTCGAACGAGGCAGGCGCGTACACGGTGGCACAGTTGCTGCAGGGTACGTACACGGTGCGGGTGCAGGCGGGCGGCTTCAAGGAAGCGGTGGTGCAGAACGTGGAGTTGGTGTCGCTGGATGTGCGGCGCATCGATGTGAAGTTGGAAGTGGGCGCGGTGGAGACGAGTATCGAAGTGAGTGAAGGCGCGGCGCTGATTGAGACCGAGACGGCACGCATCAGCGATTCGAAGGGGGCGCAGCAGTTGAAGGTGCTGCCGTTGAATACGCGTTCGCTATGGAACTTTATTGGTTTGACGCCGGGCGTGACGCAGGCGGGCGCGGGATCGTCGACGCGGCGGTTTTCGGGCAGCCGCGCCAACCAGAGCGATGCGTCGATTGACGGCATTACGCTGAGCAACCAGTACGACGGGACGCAGATCAGCCCGCTGGTGAGCCAGATTGAGAGCTTCGAAGAAGTGCGCGTGGATATGGCGAACAACACGGCGGAGTTCGGCGGGATCGGGCAGGTAACGATTGTGTCGAAAGGCGGCGGGAATGAGCTGCACGGGTCGGGCTTTGACTACTACGCGTCGCCGTGGTTCCGGGCGCGGAACCCGTTTGCGCTGGAGCGCGGCAGCGGGGTGCGGCACAATCCCGGGGCGGCGATTGGCGGTCCGGTGTACATCCCGCAGTTGTATGACGGGCGGAACAAGACGTTCTTCTTTTACTCATTTGAGACCACGCGCGGGAGCCTGATCCAGAACCTGTTGAATCCGACGGTGGCGCCGGTACCGTGGCGAAGTGGGAACTTCGCGCGCGAGGCGGCGATACGCGATCCGTTCAACAATAACCAGCCCTTCCCGGGGAACCAGATTCCGGCGAACCGCATCAGCGCGGTATCGCAGCGGATCCAGGACCGGTTCTTCCCGCTGCCGAACACGGGGGACCCGAACGTGTTGTCGAACCAAAATTTCCGGGCGCAGTTGCAGCGGCCGTTTGATCCGAACACGTACTGGACAACGCGTGTGGATCACCGGTTCACGCAGAAGCATTTCGTGTTTGGGCGGTACACGTGGAACCGGTCGCATTCGCGGGATTTTGAAGGCAACCTGCCGGCGATCGGGCAGCGGTGGCAGACGCGCGACACGCGTGCGGTGAACCTTTCGTACACGGCGACGCTGAAGACGAATCTGATTAACGAATTCCGCTGGGGCTTTGCGTGGAATGACAATCCACGGCACGGCGCGCTGATGGGCAATGAGGTGGTGAAGGATCTGGGGATTACGGGGCTGTTTCCGAATCTGCCGGATATCAATGGGCTGTTGAAGGTGAACTGGGCGAATATCGGGCTGACGGGGATTACGCAGACTGATTGGCGGCACCCGGGCTTCCTGAATTACGCGCAGCAGTTCCAGGAGCATCTATCGTGGTTTCGCGGGCGGCACAACATCAAGGTCGGCGTGATCGCGGGGCGGACGTTGTACCAGGACAGTCAGGCGCCGGGCGCGCTGTTCGGGACGGTGAACTTTTCGAATCGCTATACGGGGCACTCCTACGCGGACTTCCTGCTGGGCATTCCGACAAGTGCGCAGCGGGCGGCGCCACAAGTGTTTATTGAGCGGCTGCGGTGGAACTGGGACTTCTTTGCCACCGATGAATTCAAGGTGCGGAACAACCTGACGTTGAACCTTGGGCTGCGGTATGAGAGCCATCCGGCGTGGAATGAGACGAGCGGACGGCAGTCGGTGTTTGATGTGGAATCGGGGCGGATCGTGGTGCCGGACGGATCGTTGAGCCTGATCAGCCCGCTGATGCCGCGCGGGTATGTGGACGTTGTGGAGGCGAGCCAGGCTGGATATCCGAAGAACCTGCTGAAGACGGACCGGAACAACTTTGCGCCGCGAGTGGGATTGGCGTGGCGGCCATTCGGGCCGGACACGGTGGTGCGCGCGGGCTTCGGTGTGTTCTATGACATCGTTCCACGGCAGGTGAACGCGGGCGGAGCGCCGTATGTGATCGCGGAGCCGACGTTCACGAATCCGACGCCGGTGCCGACGCTGCAGTTCCCGCAGGTGTTTCCGGGGAGCGTGGCGGGGCCGACGACGGTGGGGTTGCCGGGAGCGACGCGAGTGGACCTGCGGGATCCGTTCTCGATGCAGTACAACCTGACGGTGGAGCATCAGCGGTGGAATACCGGGTTCCGGATGAGCTATATCGGGACAAACACGCGGCAGGGGCAGTGGGCCTACAACTATAACCAGCCGGTGCCGGATGCGCGTCCGTTTGTGGACAAGCCGCGGCCGTTCCCGCGGTACCCGGCGATTGCGTACACGACGAACGGCGCGGGACACCAGTACAATTCGCTGACGCTGGAAGCCGAGCGGCGGTTCGCGAGCGGTTTGGGATACCAGTTGTCGTGGGTTTGGGCGCGGGACATCGGCGACCTGGAGCGCGGCGAGCAGCCGGAGAATGCCTTTGACAGGCAACGCGAGCGGTCCGTTTGGCTGGATATTCCGACGCACCGCGTAACGGGGAACCTGATCTATGAGCTGCCGTTCGGGAGAGGGAAGAAGTTCCTGTCGAGTTCGAGCCGGGTGGTGCGGGCGTTGACGGATGGGTGGGATTTGTCGGTGATCTACAGCTCGTACTCGGGGCAGTTCCTGACGCCGACCTGGACGGGGCCGGATCCGACGGGGACGGCGTTCACGGGATCGCGGACACCGGCACAGGTAACGCTGCGGCCGAATATCCTGCGGGATCCGAATCTGCCGGCGGACCAGCAGTCGACGGGCCGGTGGTTTGATGTGAGCGCGTTTAGCGGGTTGACGGTGCCGGGGCAGTATGGGACGTCGTCGAAGGGTGTGGTGATCGGACCCGGAGTGCAGGTTGTGAACTCGGGGATCGGCAAGCAGTTTTATCTGACCGAGCGGATCCGGATGCGCTGGGAGCTGACGGCGACGAACACGTTCAACACGCCGAACTATGCGAATCCGAACATGAGTATTACGGCGGGGGTGAACTCGGGAATCATAACGGGGATTGGCGGGGATGTATCGCCGCTGGATGCGACGGGGTCGCGGAATCTGCGAATGGGGTTGCGGGTGGAGTTTTGAGGTAGCCCTGGTTTGGCTTGTGGGTTCGGTGCCGGCCCGCCCCGTTGAAGACGCATCGCGGACCACCGGGCAGCTCAGTCCAGAGAATCGCGCGCAGAGCCGCAGAGGACGCAGAGAAAACAACGCCGTTAACGAGGGCAGGGCTCGCGCGCGTGTTCCTGGTTATGGGCGGCCCGCAGGGCCTGGGGTCCAGTACAATGAGGGGAAACAGTTGCCATGAAACGCAGGGTTGGCTTTATCCACACCTCGCCGGCGGCACTCGCTCCGCTGGCCGAGTTCTACCGCGACAATGCCCCGGAACTCGATAGCAACAACTTGCTGGACGATGGCGTACTGCGGCTGTTCGCGCGCGGGGATGAGCGGGAGGCGGAGCGGCGGCTGGCGGATATGATCTGCGCGTGCCGGGACACCTATGGGGCGGAGATGTGCGTGGTGACGTGCTCGGCGGTGTCGCGAAGCATGATTGCGCGGCTGGCGGATGCAACGGGGGTGCCGACGATTAAGATCGACGAGGTGCTGGCGTACCAGGCGGTGGGGAGCGGGACGCGGTTGGGGGTATTGGTGACGTTTCCGCCGACGCGGTCGGTGATCCAAAGGCTGCTGCAGGACGCGGCGCGGGAGGAAGGGCGGCAGGTGGAGTTAACGTTCAAGCTGATTCCAGAGGCGTACGAGGCGCTGCTGGGCGGCAAGTATGAGCGGCACGATCAGCTATTGCTGGCGGGGATTGGCGAGTTGGCGAAGGAGCCGGTGGATGCGATTGTGTTCGCGCAGGTGAGCATGGCGCGGTTGTTGAAGAAGCTGCCGGCGACGCCGATGCCGGTGTTGTCGAGTCTGCCGGCGAGTTTGAAGGCGATACGGGCGACGCTGGAGTCGGTACCGGCCTCAGCCTCGCGGTAAGATAGCTTCTGTCATGCGTACCAGCCCTGTTCAGACCTCCGATTGGCGCGGTGTTTTTCCCGTGCCGCCCCTGGCCCGCCGCCGTGATGCGCGGCGGACGATTGACTTTGCCGAGAACGACCGGGTGGTGAAACACCTGGTAGCCGGCGGGATGACCCGTTTTCTGTACGGGGGCAATGCGTTTCTGTACCACATCACGCTGGCCGAGTATGAAGAGCTGCTGGGCTGGTTGAACGGCTTTGCGGACAACATGTGGGCGATTCCGAGCGCGGGGCCATGCTATGGGCGGCTGATGGACCAGGCACCACTGCTGCGGCGCTACGCGTTTCCGGCGGTGATGCATCTGCCGAGCGGCGATCCGCGCGATGCGAGCGGGATTGAAGCCGGGATCCGCGATTTCGCCGAGGCATGCGGTCAGCCGTTGATTCTCTATTTGAAGGATGAGAACAACTGGGGCGGGAACCTGATGGCGGGGTTGGACGCGGTGTCGCGGCTGGTGCGCGATGGCATCTGCATTGGCATCAAATACGCGGTGGTGCGGCAGAATCCGGAGGTGGACAACTACCTGGCGGCGCTGCTGGAGCGGGTTCCGAAAGAGATGGTGGTGAGCGGCATTGGCGAACGGCCGGCGGTCGCGCATATGCGCTACTTCGGGTTGCCGGGCTTTACGACGGGGAGCGGGTGTTTGGCGCCGAACCTGTCGAACCGCATTCTGGAGCATAACCAGAAGGGCGAGTGGGATGCGGCGGAGCCGGTGCGGCAGTTGTTTATCCCGCACGAAGATTTGCGGGATGGCTGGGGTCCGGCGCGGGTGCTGCATGCGGCCACGGAGTTGGCGGGCATTGCCGCGGCGGGCGCGATTCCGCCGTTTATCACCGAGTTGAACGATGAGCAGAAGGCGCAATTGGCGCCGGTGGCGCAGCAACTGGTGGCGAGTGACACATCGGTGATGAGCCATGCCGGTATCGCGTAGGGCGCTGCTGGCTTCCGCTGGGGCGGCACTGGCACCGGCGGCGGAGATCGCGCCGGTGAAGCTGCCGGGGAAGGTACGGCTGGGCATTCTGGACGTGCTGGGGCATCTGGGCGACGTGACGTCGCACTTGAAGGATGCCCCGGACGTGGAAGTTGCCGCGGTGGCCGTACCGGAGGCCGCCGATTTCAACCGGCTATCGCGGAACGCGCGGGTGAAGGGCGCCAAGCACTACACCGATTGGCGGCGCATGCTGGACAGCGAGAAGCTGGACATGGTGGCGGTCTGCAATGCCAACGGGCCGCGGGCGGAGGCGATTCTGGCGTGTTTGGATCGCAAGCTGCACGTGATTGCGGAGAAGCCGCTGGCGTTGACGCGCGGGGATTTGAACAAGATCCGGGCGAAGCTGAATGGGTCGGGCGTGAAGCTGACGACGATATTGCCGATGCGGTTTTCGCCGCCTTATCTGGCGCTGCAGCAGTTGGCGGCGTCCGGGGCGATTGGCGAAGTCATCAATATCACGACGCAGAAGTCGTATAAGGCTGGTGACCGGCCGCGGTGGATGAAGGACCAGAAGACGTATGGAGGGACGATTCCGTGGATTGGGATCCATATGATCGACCTGATGCGGTTCTGTAGCGGGCGGGAGTGCACGGAGGCGTTTTCCTATCGGGCGCAGGTGAAGGCTCCGGCGGGCATCGGCGAGATGGAGAATACGACGGGCACGATATTCCGGTTGGATAACCAGGGTGTGGGGACGCTGCACATGGATTATTGCCGGCCGGAATCGGCGCCGACGCACGGGGATGACCGGTTGCGGATGGCGGGGACGAAGGGCGTGCTGGAGTATATGGCGGCGACGGGGGTGACGCTGCTGGAGGAAGGGAAGAAGCCGGAGGTGGTGACGAAGCTGCCTACGGAAGGTTCTGTATTCCTGGATTTCCTGGAGCACGTTTATCATAAGAAGCCGACGGCATTGCCGTTCCATGACATTTATCAGGCGAACCTGATCACGATTGCCGCGCAGGAAGCGGCGGTGTCGGGGAAGCCGGTGAAGGTTTAGGGGAGAGGGCAGCCGCTCCGATGAAGGCGCGCGGCAAACCTTTCCGGAAGGTCGCGCGCAGAGGCGCAGAGGACGCAGAGAAGAACGCGAAACAAGATAGGGAGCGGCCCACGGGTGTCTTCATCGCGTATGGGCGGCCTGGAGGGCCCCGGGGTACTCCGTTGCAGACGCGGTGCCCACAGGGTGCAGCCCGCGTCTTCCTGGTCATGGGCGGTACTGAGGCCTTGGGTATTCCCTGACGGTCGCGGCCCTGCTTGTTGTAGTGGAGGAGTTGATGAAGCGTAGAACGATGATGGTGGCGCTGATGGGTGGCGCCGCGGCGGGGTGCCGTTCGAAGTCGGGGACGGACCTGGCGGAGGTAGTGAACATCGCCGATGAAGGGCTGGCGCCGCAGTTGCTGCGGGGCTTTCACCGGGTGGAGAGCGGCAGCTGGCGCTGGACGCAGGGGAAGTTTTCGGTGGCGTTGAAGCCGCCCAAGCAGGCGGACAAAGGGGCGGTGCTGCTGCTGCAGTATTCGATTCCGGACGCGGTGATGGCGCAGCGGAAGGAAGTGACGATCAGCGCGGTGATTGAAGGGGTGCCGCTGCCGCCGGAGAAGGTGACAACGGCGGGCGCGCATGAGTACCGGAGGGAAGTGCCGGCGGAGGTGGTGAAGGGCAAGCGGGCGGCGACCGTGGATTTCACGGTGGATCCGGCGACGCCGCCGGGCGACAGCGACGAGCGCGAGCTAGGGGTGATTGCCGCGACGGTGGGGCTGCTTAAGAAGAGCTAGCCGCGGCGGTGCGCTCCCGTTGGGGGCTTTCCCGCAGATGGCGCAGGAGGTGTTCGGGAGAGCCGTCAAACAGCAGCTCACAGAGTTCGTCTACGGCCTTGCGGCGGATGGTGTCCTGATCGAGGACGGCGCGGTAGATGAAGGCACGGCCGGATTTGCGGCGGGCCGCGCCACCCTTGCGGACCAGGCGGTCGAGCAGGGTCATCACCGTGGTGTAGGCGAGGTTGCGGCGCGGCAGGAGCCGCTCGCGGACATCGCGCACAGGGGCCTCTCCCACCTCCCAGAGGACCTTGAGACATTCAATCTCGAGCGGGGGAGGGATCTCCTTCGGCGGCCGCGCCGTGCGCATAGTGCGCCTCCTATGGCTTCAAAGCTTTCTGCAACTGCTCAGCGAACGGGGACACGGGCGCCGGCCTCCGCTGTTGGGGCGGTGCCGGTTTCTCGGAAATCTTATCAGGAACGGAGGCGGTTGCAACTGCCTCGCGATTTTGGGCCGTTTTTGGGGATTCCGAGGGTTGGGTGGGAGCCGCAGGATTCAGGTAGCGATCTTTTTTGAAGATCTGGCGTTCGAGGGCCTGGTTGTAGCCGGTGAGGAAACCATCGAGGCCGCGGTCGCGTTCGAGCGAGTAGCGCATGGCCTCCATCTTGGAGTCGAGGTTGTCGATGTGGTGGAGCAGGAGGGCTTCGGGGAAGATGGGGAGGCGTGGGGAGCCGAACTCCATGGAGCCGTGGTGGCTGAGGATCATATGCTCGATGAGCATTTTGATCTTGGGGGGGAAGTCCGGGATGAGGCGGGCCTTTTCGTCGAGCAGGCGCATGCCGATGGCCATGTGGCCGAGCAGGTGACCTTCGACGGAGTAGCTGAAGCTGCGTTCGTAGCTGAGTTCGTAGATCTTGCCGATGTCGTGGAGGAGGACGCCGGTGAGGAGGAGGTCCTGATCGACGTTGTAGTGTGGAGCCAGGCCTCGGGCGATCTTGGCCATGGAGAGCACGTGTTCCAGCAGGCCGCCGAGATAGGCGTGATGCATGGTTTTGGCGGCCGGCGCCATCTTGAAGAGGCGCATGAGCTCCTGGTCTTCGAGGAACGCCATGCCCAGGGCGCGGAGCTTTTCGTCGGTGAAGGCGGCGACCATGGCGCAGAGCTCCTGGAACATTTCCTCGGGGTTGCGTTTGGAGGCGGGGAAGTAGTCGCTAAGGTCGAGCGTGCGCTCGTCGGCACGCTGCAGCTTCTGGATCTGCAGCTGCATGCGGTTCTGGTGGATCTGGGCCAGACCGCGGACACGGACGAAGTCGTCCTTTTCGAAGGTGTCGAGGACTTCTTCGGCGTTGTCCCACATCTTGGCGTCGAGGTCGCCGGTGCGATCGGTGAGCGTGAGGCTCAGGTAGGGTTCGCCGGTTTTCTTCTGCCGGATGTCTTTGTGGGTGACGAGGAAGGTGGAGGTGATGACCTGGCTCGGTTGCAGTTCCGCAACGTAGGGAGACTTCATGCGCACACAGACGGAAAGCGGGCGGCTATGGATAAGCGCGCCCGCAGGTTTCCAGTCCCTTTCTTATTTCTTGGCTTCTTTTGAGCTGCTGCTGGAAGAGCTCTTGGTACCGGGAATGGGCACAGCCCACAGCAGGCGCTTGCGGCGCGGCTGGCTGGCGACTTCTTCCTTGGTGACGGTCTCCGGCTTCAACTGAGCCGGGTCTCTCCAGGTAGTGTCCTTACCGGGAGCGGCGCCGGCATCGAGGAAGCCGGGCTTGATTTCGAGGAAGGCCTGTTCGCGGAGCTTGGTGAGGTATTCGCGAATTTTCGGCTGGAACCGCGGCATGTAGAGGCGGTTCTGGATTTCGTTTTCGACCTCTTCCATGGCGGCCTGGCCCGCCTGATGCTTTTCGATGACTTTCAGGATGAGCCAGCCTTCGGGGCGCTTGATGGGATCCGTGACGTAGTTGCGGTCTTTGTCCCAAACCAGCGCTTCCAGGTCCGGGCTGAACTCGCCCTTCTTGAAGCCGCCCAGTTCACCGCCACTCTGGGCGCTGTTGGAGTCGGAATTATCGCGGGCGAGTTCGGGGAAGCGTTCGCCGCGGCGGGCGCGGGCGACGAGGTCCTTGGCCTTTTTCTCGAGAAGTGCCTGGGCGGCCGCATCCTTGCCGGCGGTGGAGAGGAAGATGTCGGCGAGGAAGATGCGCTCTTCGCGGACGAACTCCTTCTTGTGTTCTTCGTAGTATTTGGCGATTTCCGACTTGGGGATGCTGATCTGGGAGCCGACTTCCTGGCGGATGACGCGCTCGGTCATCATGCTGTTACGCATTTCGCTCTTGTAGTCTTCGAACGAGATGCCGAGTTGCTCCTTGACGGCGGCCTGGAACTTGTCGGGATCGGGCTCCTTGATGCGGAGTTGGATGTCGGCGAGCTGTTTGCTGACCTCGGATTCGACGTTGATGCTGAGGTCCTTGGCTTTTTGTACGAGCAGGAGCTGATCGATGCGGTCGCGGAGGAGGAGCCCTTCCTTCTCCTTCATGGCCGTGGCGATCTGAGACGGCGGCACTTTCTGCTGCTTCATTTCGGCTTCGGCTTGCCGGCGGGAACGGTCGATTTCGGTCTTGGTGATGATGTCACCGTTGACCTTGGCGATGATCTCCTCGACAACCATGATGTCAGCGGCCCAGACACCGAGGGCACAGAAAGGAATCAGATACTGCAGGCGCATAAATAAGTATTATCTCCCAGGTTGCCCCCAGCCGCTAACCGCGGGCAACAAGGGGAAAAACGTATCCAAGGGGGATTGGGTTACGTTACTTAATTTCCTTACTTTGGGCGTTGGCGGGTTCCTGGCCCCAATTCTCGCGGATGACGAGGGTCTGGTCAGAGAAGAAGGTGCGGCGGCCGGTGTTATTGAAGGCGACGGGGATGGCGACGATGGTATACCCGTTAGGGCCACCGGTTACGTTGTAGTTGTAACCGCTCTTGCTGCCCTGGGCGAGTTCGCCGGGGATGAGGTCGGCGGCGGAGGGGCCGGCCTGACCGCTGGTGGGGGGGCCGAGTTCCTGGATGGTGGTGGCGTAGCGCCCGAACTGCGAAAAGTATTGCGTTTGCGCGGTATGGATGGTGGTAACGGTACGGATGGCCGCCATCTCGTGAGCCTGCATGCGCTGCTGATTGATCTTTGGGATGGCGATGGAGGCGATGACCAGGATGATGGCCACCACGATCATGATTTCGATGAGGGAGAAGCCGGCTTTGCGGCGGCGGCGCTGCTGGGGGGTGAGTTGTTCGTCGAGGATGGGGTTCGGGTTCACTGCGGAGTACCTCTCGATATTAGACGGTATCACAGGCGGAAGCGTGCACTTGGGATGTGGGAGCGATAGGCTAGGGGTGCTATGGTCCTTTTCTTCGCGATAGTTGCACTGCTGTGGCCGTTTGGGTTGCGGGGGGCGCCGGCGGCGTGGGGTGTGCCGACGTTCGAGTCGATTGGAATTTACTACAACGTGGCGGAGGAGAGGGAGGCTTGTGCCGTTCGGTACCGGGCGGTTGGCGACGCGGCCTGGCGCGAGGGATACCCGCTGGTGTACGACGCGCGGGAGAAGCAGTATCGCGGGTCGTTGGTGGGGCTGCGGGCGGACACGGTGTATGAGATCGAATTAACGGCGGGGGCGGACAAGACGGCGTTCCAGACGCGGACCTGGAGGGAGGAATTCCCAATTGGGGCGGTGACGGAGGTGGATGGGGTTTCGGATCAGACGCTGGTGGTGCGGGAGGGTGGGACGGAGAAGGGGTGGCGTCTGGTGACGCCTGCCAAGGGTAAGAAGTTCGTCAGCGATGTGTTTAATCAATCGGACTACAACATTGTGGTGGAGGCCGATTATGTGATTTTGCGCGGGCTGGAGTTGCGGAACGCGGGGATACACGGGGTGCAGATCAAGGCGGGTGTGCAGCACGTGGTGATTGAGGATTGCCACATCACGTTGTGGGGGCGAGTGGGTGGGGCGCGGGTGTGGGGTGTGGTGGGCGGATCGGACAGCGCGGTGAATGCGGACAAGGGGGCGGGGCACCTGGTGATCCAGCGGAACCTGATCGAGTATCCGCGCGGTGCGGCGAATGATTGGGAGAGCGGGCATCCATCGGGGCCGCAGGCGATCTCACTGCGGGATTCGAGCGGAGGCAATGTGATCCGGTACAACACGATCCGGTCGACGGAGGATCACGGGTTCAATGATGGTATCGGGGGCGGGTCGAATTATAGCTTTGAGGGGAGCCCGAACCGCGATTCGGATATCTACGGGAACATTGTGGCGAACTGCTGGGATGATGCGATTGAGAGCGAGGGGGCGAATGCGAACGTGCGGATCTGGAGCAACTATATCCATCACACGTTCGTGCATATCGCGACGGCGGCGACGGCGATGGGGCCGCTGTATGTTTTTCGAAATGTGTTTGGGGAGAGCCGTATCTCGCACCAGGATCCGTCGGGCGGGATGATGATCAAGACGGGGATGAACCAGGTGACGGTGAATGGGGAGAAGGTGTCGACGGGGTTGGGGTACCGGTTTATCTTCCACAACACGGCGCTGCAGCCGCGGGGTGGATTGGACGTGTTCAGCAGTCATGAGCTGCATAACGCGGTGACGCGGAACAATATCTTCTATTCGCGTGGGCGGACGTATCCGCGGGAGTTTGGGGCGCCGCGGAATGACTTCAAGAATGATCTGACGGGTGGATATCTGGGTGGTGGTTTCGTGAAGTCGATGTTTTTGCCGAGTGAGGGGTTGGAGTGGTTTCTGGCGCCGCGGTCGGAGCGGATCCAATGGGGGCGGGTGGAGTATTCGTTGAACGGGAAGAAGTTCGCGATTACGGATCCGGTGGTGCTGGGGAAGAATCCGGCCGTGGATGCGGGGGTGCGGCTGCCGGGGTTCAACGATGGGTTTACCGGGGATGGTCCGGATATGGGTGCATTTGAGACGGGGATGCCGGGGTTGCGGTTTGGGCGGGAGATGGCGCCGGGGTTCGTGCGGGCTCCTTGGGAGTTGTATTGATCAGCGGATTTCGGGACTTCCAGGGCCGGCGGGTTCCGCTGCGCCAACGCAGACCGTCCCCCAGTTCTCGCGGATGATGAGCGTGGCGTCAGTGTAGGAGGAGCGGCGACCGGTTTTGGGGAAGGGGATGGGGGTGGCGTAGAGGCGGTAGTCGGTGGGCTGGGCGGAGATTTGGAATTGGTAGCCGTGGCGAGTTCCGTTGGCGAGGTCCTGCGGGATTAGGGCGAGGCCTTGGGGGCCGAGTTCAGCCAGGCTACCGGCGTAGTTGCCTTGTCGGGAGAGAGATTGCGCTTGGGCGGCTTGGAGGCTGACGAGGGCTTGGATGGCAGCCATCTCGTGGTGTAGGTGGTGGCGGCGTCTGGGCACAATAGGGACGAGAACCGCGGCGAGAACAACTAACGCTGTCAGGCCCGGGCCCAGCGGAGCCGGTTGCTGTTGCTTTCGGTCACGGAGATGTAGACGTGTTGGCGTGGCGCGGGTAGTGTCCGGGAATCTGTGTAAACGGCTCCCGAGTAGTGCGGTTTGGTCCGGTACTGGCGAAGACGAAAGCTTCTAAGCTCATCCCGCCGGAGCCGCCCGTCGCAGAACTATGCTGGCAGAACGGCGCGCAGTGCGCAA
>JAEUQF010000413.1 GCA_016789745.1 Bryobacterales bacterium | reverse complement strand
TTGCGCACGGTCAACATGAGGATTGCCGCATCGGAGCCGGCGCGGATCTCGCGGCAGGTGGCCAGGCCGCCCATGCCGGGCATGTTCATATCCAGAAGCACGACGTCGAACCGCTGTTCGCGGATGGCCTGCAGTGCTTCTTCGCCCGTGCGCGCGTCGGAGACTTCGTAGCCCTGTGCCGCCAGCGTGGTGCGCAGAACGCGGCGGATCTGCGGCTCGTCGTCGACCACCAGAATGCGTCCCGTGCTCATGTGCGGCTGTCTCCTCGTAAGGGAAGGCGGAAGCAGAATGCGGCCCCTTGCGGCGTGGCGTCTTCCACCGACAACTCTCCTCCGTGCATGCGTGTGATCTCGCGGGCGATGTGGAGGCCCATGCCTGTACCAGGCACCCGATCGCGTGTGCCGGGGCGGCGGTAGAACTTGTCGAAGATGCGTTGGCGATCGCGCTCCGGAATCCCTGGCCCGCGGTCCTCCACGCGGATGGTGAACTCCTGGCCCTGCTGTTCGGCCCGGCACAGGATGGGCGAGCCGGCCGGCGAGTACTTCAAGGCATTGTCGAGCACTTGCCGCAACGCAAGCGCCAGCAGTTCGCCGTCGACGTTCGGGTGGGCGTCGCCACGGGCTTCCAACTGGATCCGGTCGGCGCCGCGGCCTTCGAATGCCTCCCGCGCTGCCGCCAGGAGTGCCCCCGCGGAAATGGTCGCGCGTTTCACCCGCACCTTGCCTGCTTCGAGTTCGGCCATCTTGACGGCTTCGGTTACCAATTGGCTCAAGCGGTCGGTCTCCTCGGCAATGATGCTGGTGAGCTCGTGCTGATCCTGGGTGGGGCGGGGATCCAGGCTCTGCAGACCCGTGGCTGCCGCCTTGATGGCGGTCAGGGGCGTCTTGAATTCATGGGCAATGGCATCGAGCAGCGTCGACTTGAACTCCTCGCTCTGCCTTGCGGCTTCGGCCCGGTTGGCGGCCTCTTCCATGCGTACCCGTTCCAGGGCGATGGCCACCAGGTTCAACATGGACTGCACGGCCCCATCGGACACCGCGATGCCCACTGCCGCCAGCGCGCCCATTGGACTGCCGCCCAACGAGATGGGCCAGATATCGAGATCGTCCTCCTCATGGCGCTGGTGACCGCCCACCCGCACCACTTCCTCCAGCCGGGGCTCCCAACCGCTGGCCTCCTGCGCCCCGCCAAAGTAGCTGTGCCCGGACTTCGAGTCGAGGATCATGACACAGGCGGAGGCAAAGATCTGGGCGATGCTCTGCGCCGCCTGCGTACCGATGGGCTGCGAGGACTCGGTCAACAGGATAGCGCGGCTCAACGCATAGAGCTGTTCGGTCTCCTGCTGCCGCCGCCTGGCCTCGATCGTCTGCCGGAGCGCCCGATCAGAAAGATGGCTCGCCACCAGCGCCGTTAGCAGGAACGTGAACAGCGCCACCCAGTTCTCCGGATCGGCAATCGTGAACTGCCCTGCCGGCGGCAGAAAGAAGAAGTTGAAGCAGAGCATCGCCACCACGGAGACCAGCGCCGAAACACGAAAACCCGCGGTGGTGGCCGTGCCCAGCACGACCGTGAGGAGCAGGAAGCCCACCGTCGAGGCGTTCACCGTGATCCAGCGCGCGAAGACGGTGGTGACGGCGGCCACGCCGGCCAGCCCGAGCAGCAGACCGCGCACCGAAAGAGGCTTCGTTAAAGGATTGCTCACCGTTGTGTGCCTCTTCCATGGAATCACAGCTGTCGCCCGCGGGACATGCTTTCTGTTGCGGCACACGTCCACGTTAAACTGTATGCATTGCTACCAGTATGAAAGATATGGGTCCTGCCGTTACCGAGCTTTTGCGGTCCTGGCAAGATGGGGATCGTGCGGCGCTGGATCAGGTGGTGGAGCAACTCTACTCGCAGCTGCGCGCCGTCGCCGGGCAGCAACTGGGCGCCGAACGCGAGGGCCACACGCTGGCCGCCACCGCCCTGGTTCATGAAGCCTACTTCCGTCTGCAGGGCAACGCCAAAGTCCAATTCAACGACCGCAAGCATTTTCTAGGCGTCGCGGCACGGGCCATGCGCTGCATTTTGGTCGACTACGCCCGGGGGCGCAAACGCCAGAAGCGGGACGGCGGCCAGCAGGTGACTCTGGAGGACTTCGTCGCGCCCGGCAACTCCACGCATGATCTGCTGGCGATCAACACCGCGCTGGAGAAGCTGGCCGCCATCGATCCGCGCAAGGTGCAGCTGCTGGAACTCATCTCCTTTGCTGGAGCCACCTACGAGGAGGCCGCCGCCCTGCTCGGCATCTCCGAAGCCACCGTTCATCGCGACCTGAAGTTCGCCCGCGCCTGGCTCAAGTCCGAACTGAAAGGCGAGGGTGGGTAGGGATGCCGGATACCGCGCAACGCTGGCGCCGGATCGAGACTCTATTTCACCGGGCCAGCGCGATGCCCGCTGGCGAGCGCACCGCCTTTCTCGAACGCGAGTGCGGAGAGGACACCGAACTCCGGCGCACCGTGGACGACCTCATGCAGTCGGACTCCGACAGCGCTGTGCTGGAGAAGGCGATCGCAGTGGAAGCCCGCCACGCCGTCGACGATGTGCAGCCCGGCGAGATCTTCGGCGCTTTTCGGCTGGAGGAACTGCTGGGCCGCGGCGGCATGGGCGCCGTCTATCGGGCGGTCCGCATTGATCAGGAGTTTCGCCAGCAGGTGGCCATCAAGCTGGTTCGCAGCCACCTGCGGGCCGAGGATTGGACGCGCCGCTTTCTGCGCGAACGGCAGATCCTGGCCCGCCTGAATCATCCCTACATTGCCCGGCTGCTGGATGGCGGCAGCCTCAATGGGCGCCCCTACTTCGTGATGGAGTATGTGGATGGCGTCACGGCCGACACCTACGTCCAGCAGCACTCGCTGAGCGTGCGGGATCGCATCGGGCTGTTCCAGAAGGTGTGCCAGGCTGTCAGCTATGCGCATGGCCAACTGGTGGTGCATCGCGATATCAAGCCGCAGAACATCCTGGTGCAGGCAGGCGGCAACCCGAAGCTGCTCGATTTCGGCATCGCCAAGCCGCTGGAAGAGGACGAAGACGGAGCGCTTACCAACGCCAGCCAGCGCGTTCTGACGCCGCAGTATGCTGCTCCGGAACAGGTTCTGGGCCAGCCCATCACCACGGCCACCGACGTCTACGCGCTGGGTGCGCTGCTCTACGCGCTGCTCACGAGTCACGCCCCGTTCGATACTTCCGGACTGAGCGGCTTTGCCTTGGAGAAGGCCATCTGCGACCAGGATCCGCCGCCGCCCGGCACACTGGTGAAGCTGGATCCGGATATCGATGCGATTGTCGCCCGGGCCATGCGCAAGGAGCCGGCGCAGCGCTATAGCTCCGTCGCCGCGTTGGAAGCCGATCTCGCGCGCTGGCTGGGCGGCTATCCGGTGGAAGCGAGCCGCGGCAACTGGCAGTACCGTGCGCGAAAGTTCCTCCTCCGCCGCGCCGGCGCTGTCGTGGCCGCCACGCTCGTCGCCGGCTCCGTTGCGGCTGGCTTTGCCTCCACCCGCATCCAGCAGCAGAAGGCCGAGCGGCGATTGGAAGAGGTGCGGGAACTCGCCAACCGCTTCCTGTTCGAGTTTCACGACAGCATTGCGGCGCTGCCGGGCGCCACGCAGTCGCGCCAGATGGTGGTGGCCCGCGCCATCCAGTACCTGGACCGCCTGGCCGCGGAGACCGGAGGCGACCGCCGTTTGGAAGCCGACCTGGCCGCCGGCTATGAACGCATTCGCGACATCCAGTACGGCTATGATTTCGGCCATCTTAACGATGTGGAAGGGGCGGTGGCCAGCGCCCAACGTGCGGTGAACTTGCGAGGGAAGCTGCTGGCGGCTTCCCCGAAGGATCCAGCGACCCTGGCCGCGGCTGCAAAGGCGAACCTTGGGGTGGCTAATCTGCTGGCGGAAACGGGTGCTTCGCTGGATCAGGCCAAGACGTATCTTGCGGAGGCCCAGCGGCTGTTTGCGGCCGGTGCGCGGATCCAGCCCGACACGCTCGCCCAACTGCGCAATGACTCCGCGGTAGCGACGGCGGCGGCTGCCATCGAAAACGCCGCGGGCAATGGCGATGCTGCGGTGAAAGCGGCGCGCCGCGCCGTTGCCTTGCAACAGAAGGCCTACGACACGAGCCGTGACGCGGCCGATGTCCCACGTCTGCTCAACAGCGTCCAGATGCTGGGCGACGCGCTGCTGCTAGGCGCCAACCTGCCGATGGACGCTCTTGCCGAGTATCAGCGCGGGCTCCAGATTCTCCCGTTGTTACCGGCGGGCGTCCCGCAGGAGATGCAGCGCTCGCAGTTCGTCGCCCGCATCGGGATTTCCTATGCGATTGCCGGCCGTCACAAGGAGGCGCTGCCGTATCGGCGCCAGGCGCTGGAACTCGCCGAGGTGATCGCTGCCCGCGACCCGAAGAATGCGCTCACTGCCCGCGACCTTGCCATCGCCTGTCTCAACGCCGCGCAGAACGAGTTCAAGGTCGGCAGCAAAGCCGAGGCCGTTCGCCTGGCCCGCCGCATGGTGGTGATGTTTGAAGTCGCCATGCAGCAGAGCGGGGGCAGCGGGCAGTCGCGGACGGACTACGCGGCCGCGCTCGAAGACCTGGCCGATTACCTGGTGCGCACGGAAGGGCGGGCGGAACCCGAGACGCTGCTCCAGAAGGCGATTGCGCTGCGGGAGGAGATTGTCCGGCAGGATCCGCAGCGCGGGGTGTATCAATCGCATCTCGCCCACGCCTGGACCCAGTTCGGCGATTGCTACGCCCGATGGGGGGAACCGGGGAAGGCCGAGGCGATGTACCGGAAGGCTTTGGCGGCCTATGAGAAGTTGGAGCGGGATAAACGCATTAACGGCCTGGACCGCAGCGACTGGCAGAGAACGAAGGAGAATCTGGCGAAGCTGGATACGAAGAAAAAATAGGGGAACTCCCGCAGCCAGACGGGAATTCCCCTTTGATTGGCACTTGCGTTGGGCCAACGCGAGGCCGAAGCTAAGGTGCGACTAAGGCGAGGTCGAACAGGGCGGTTACTGTCAACGGCCCGGTCACGGTCAACGGCGAGATCGGCAGGGGCGATTCCACTGGGTCTGTGTACCGCACGAACCGGTAGCCGGCTGCTGGTGTGGCTTCCAGGGTGGCGGTGGAGCCTTCCGGATACCAGCCATCGCCGCTGACAGTACCGCCGGCCACGGGCACGGCCGATACGGTCACTCGATGCTCAAGCCGGTACGAAGCCTCGATGCGCAGCGGCCCGTTCGGCATTACTAGATGGTGAATCAACCCGGTCCCGGTGGGCCACCCTGTAAACTTGTGGCGTGACTGGGCGGTGATCTGCACGGTGTCCGCGGCCCAGATCGAATGCGTTGAACGCGGATACCAGTAGAGGGTGACCGGCAGCGCCATGATCACTCCATCCACCGCCGCCGTTGCCCCCGGAGCATTCGCCACAATCTCGACCCGCTCCCGGGCCTGAACCTGGAACTGAACTGTCGCCAAGGTGGGCGAGAACACGTTCAACCGGATGCGCTGCTCGTTGCTGACTACGTTGCCGAGTTGGAAGTCCACGTTCCACGTGGGATTGGCAAAGCCCAGTTCCGGCACCGCTGTCAGCTCCAGATTTGTGCCATGCCGGTAGAACTCCCCATCCGGCGGGCGGTCGGAGGATGCCGTGATCCTCCCGCCTGGCCCGGCCACGTGCCGCACCCGGTACCAGGCCTGATAGAGCCCGCTCACGAAGCCACCTTGGGCGGTGGCAGTCAGGTCCAGGGCCGCACCGGGAGTCGTGCCCGCCGCGGTCTGCCACTCGACCGGCACCCGCCGCTCCGTTTCCGTCGAATGGGGTAACATCACCAGTCGATGGACCGAATAGAGCGGCCAGTAGAAGGTTGCCGAACCCGTGTAGGTGGTGCCGTCCACGGTAAACTGCTGGTTTGTCGGCAGCGTTTCAACAATCGTCGGTTTGACGCGGTCAAAGAGCACCGGGATGCGCACTTCCCCCGTTACTGGCGAGCGGAACACCACCTCGCCTCGATTTCTGCTGTAGGGCAGGGCTCCCCCCGTGGCCACAATCCGGAACGCACCGGGCGCCCGCATGGTTCCCACCGGCACGATCTGCAGCCACGGCACGTCCGCCGTCGCGGTGATGTCCAACCCCGCCGGGGCGGACGTTGACAGCTGAACGGTGGCCTGCGCCGATGCTTCTCCCACCAGCAGCAACTCCCCGGCCGGTAGCGCCGCCAGCGTCTGCTGCCGGGCCAGTGTCACCGGCACCACCAGCTTACCCAGGCCCTGGGCCGTGAGCGCGTCGGTCACCGTGACGTCGCAGCGGTGGGTGCCCATGGGCAACTGCTTCACCTTCTCATTGGCCAGCAGCCGCAGTGCCGAGGAGACCAGACTCGCATTAATCCAGGTGCATCCCGCCGTTACCACCGGGCTGGCTCCCAAGCCGGTGACGGCCACGTCCTGCTGGGGCAACGCCGTGTCGGAGAACATCTGCCAGTTCACGGCGGCCGGGTTCGCCACCAGCCGTGGCTGGATGGTCACCGCCACCGACCGCGCGCTGGCCGGCAGGTTCCGGGCGTCAGCCAGTGTTGCCGCCAATAGAGTGTGCGTCCCGACCGGCAGGTTCGACACTGTCAGCTTCAGGATCGCGTTCGTGCTTCCGGCCGGCGGGAGTACGCCCTTAGAGACGGTTTCCAGCGCTCCGTTGGAGAGCCGGTGTAGGGTGTACTCGAGACGGGGATCGAGGGCCCCGGTCGCATCCAGGCGCAGCACCATTTCCTTTCCAAGCTGCGTTGCCGGCGGATCGGCGGTGAGGGTGAGCTGCGGCGCCGCCTTCACGACTAGTTCCACGTCGACCGGAGTCGTCAGGCCGGCGTTGGTTAACTGCAGACTGCCGCGATAGACTCCCGGCGACAGCGTGGTTACCGAACTGGTAAAGCTCACTGGCAGCGTGACCATGCCGGCCGGCATGGAGGTGGAGGCCATAGGCGCCACCAAAGGAAGGCCTGGCATGACGCGGATGTGCACCGGCGTACCCGGTGTAGCGCCGATCTCTAAGTTCTGGGCGGCCGGAGCCGGCCCGCCAGGGGTCATCCGGAACACCAACTTGCGCGTACGCAGCGACAGCGTCGGCAACTCGCTGGCCGTGTGGCGGAGCCAGACCCGGCGTCCGGCCGCCAACGCCGCCAGCGCGCGATTCTGATACCCATTCTCCGGCAGGGCAAAGGTATAGTTGGGGCCAAACTCAGCCATGCACTGCGCGTCAGCCGCCGGCGGATTCATCTCGACCGCGGCGGCGGTGATGCGCCAGGCGCGATCCTGCTGCGTGCTACCCATCTCGCGTCGCAGCGCGCAGGCAGCGGGGTAGCGCTCGGACGCCGGTCCCGAGTTCCAGCGACCCTCCAAGTTGAGGAAAGCCGGCCCATTGCGGCCCCAATCGCCTTCGGCCCACGACCATACCATGGCGGCCAGGCGTGCGTCGGCCGCGCCTACCTGGCTGAGCCCGACGGCCGCCACGCCACAGTTCACCGCTTTGCGCGCCGTCAACTCGTGCAGCAGTCCGCTGGCCGAATCGGCCACATCCCACCACGACAGTGGTTTCAGACGGCCGCGCTGCGCCGGGTCCATGCCGTCGTGCGCGATGCAGCCTTCCAGGTTCTGGTCACTGACCCGGTTGCTGAACTGTCCCAACCCGGCGGCTTTCCAGACCGCTGTGGTGCTCACATGCGAGGGCAGATTGAACTGCGCCACCAGCACCGGTTTGCCGGCATCGAGCATCTCGCCCGGCGTGGGCCAGCGCTTTGGCGCGGTGGAAGGCGCGGGATAGAGGCGCGCTCCCAGGGTCCGCTGCACCTCGTCATAGAGGGCCATCAGTTGCCGGTCCTGTAAAGGGGCGTTGTTCAGCCGTACCACGACCAGCTGCCGGGGATTGGCGTCCACCCAGTCGGCCACCTCCTGCAGCGCGTAGCCGAATAGCCGGTACTTTGCGTCGGTCTGCACGCAGTCCGCGGCGTTGTCGGTACGGCATAGCCGCAGCGCCTCGGCGGCGGTCCCGGCAGCCTGCGCCCTCACGTCCAGATCCACCAGGCGGGCTCCGGCGTTCAACTGGTCGGTGATCGACAGCGACTGTTGCGACTGGGAAGCCGGGAATCCCTGTGTTGGATTCGCATGAGCCTGGTGAGCCGCAGGCCAGGCGAGGAAGTTGATGGGAGTGTCGCGGCCGATGATGGTGATCTGGTTCTCCAATGCCCAGGCCGCCCACTGCGACCGACGAACTTTCTGGAGGTTGCGCCGGTCATTGCGGCAAACGCCGTCGGCCTCGATGAGATCGACTTCACAGCCGCGGTTCTCTCCGGCCACCAGGTTCATCCTGGCCCAATCCGCATGCTGGCAGATGCGTTGGTTGAGATTGCCGCAGTCGAACGAATTCTGCGCCTCGGCACGAGTCAGACCTACCAGACTCAGCAGACCCAGGCAAGCCAAGCGAGTCAAAACACTCATGGGATCACTCCTTCTGTCTTTATGGCGCTTGCGGTAGGCCGCAACTCCGCCTCGGCCCTGTATGCGACGGATCCAGTGGGGGGCCCTCACTGGATCCGGGAAATTATTTGGAAGAAGCGGGAAGGCCTATTGCCGGCGCAGCATGGCGTTTTGATCGAGGCTGATCACTTCGGCGCCGGAGAACGCGAAATCGAGGAGGGTTTGCCCGACGGCGGTCTCGCCCATCTTCGAATTGGTGAAGGGATTCACTGCCACCAGCCGGTCGGGCAGCATCACCCATAGAACTCGGCCGGTGTGGAGCAGTTTCTTCGCGCCGGGCCCGATCGTTAAGGGGCTGAGGGTTTGCCGGGTGGCTACAACCATCCGGTGCAGTTGTCCGGTGGTGCGGTTCAGCGTCCACAGAACGCCGTCGAGGAAGGCCGTATCCACCCAACCGTCCGTGCGGGGATCCGCCAGCGTGGCGACGAAGTTAGGGGCATTGGTGATCCGGAACAGAAGGGTGAGGCCGGAAGCCAGGGTGATGACCACCTGATCCGGCGCAACCACCTCCATGTCGATCAAGTGCCCGTAGTGATAGCTGGAGGGCGACAACGTTAACCCATACGGGCTATTCCAGAGGTCCGAGTAGGCGTAGAGCCAGATATACTCCATGGTCCCGGTGTCTGGGGAGTACACGCGCAGCATCCCTGCGAAATAACCGCTGCTGTGGCCCAGGATTACCACTTTGTCTCCAACGAAAGCCAGGCGGAAGACTCCGGCGCCCCAGAGATCCACCGCACGTTCCACCGTCCTGGTAGCGATGCGGATGCGAAACAGCTTGGTGTCGCAGCCGATCCAGAGGGAGTCCGCGCCATCCAGCAGGAAGTCAGCGATCTTGCAGGTGCCGGCCGAAACTGGCGGGACGATGGCGGTCAGGACCATGCCGGTTTGGGAATCGAGCCGGGTTACCTGGTTTCGCTTGCGATCGAGCACCCACACCGTGGAACCGTCCGCGAGCAGGCGGTCGCCATCGTAGATGCCGACGGGAACTACCCGCCCCGCCGGCGGCCGCAGGCGCGCAGGCGCAATGGGAGAGAGCATCTGGTCTAGCGTGGATGCTGGTATCGTGACGGCGGTGCCGCTGACGGGATCGACCGTCACGGTGGGGGGCTTGGTGACGGGTATCAGGGAGATAGGCCCGGGCAGCACCTGCGCGGCCGCATATGGTGCGGCCAGCAGCAGGGTGGGCAGGAGCGCGGCGGCAAGACGGGTTAGGAGTCGTTGGGGTGTTGGTTGCATTTCGTCCTCGCCCTCTATGCGACAGAAGGCGGCAAGCACCCTCACGCAAACGGAAGATATGTGACGCGACGAACCGGTGTTCGCCGAAGTCTGCGCCGCGGTGAGTGCGGCTTGTGGCGGAGTTGCGTACTCGTGGTGTCCCTGTTGTTCATCGGTCCGCGCTTATACGGTTGTTGTGACCAACTTCATGAGATTCTGCCGATGCCTGCTTGCCATAGCCGGTGTGCCCCTCTTTGCTTGGCAGTCTGCCGATGGTATTTATGTTCAGCCGCCCAAATACTACGATGAGAGAAGCCTGGCCATCATGCTGGACGAACTGGAACGGCAACTGCAGAGCGTCCAAGTGGTCGATCAGGGAAAACTCGAAGCGCAGTTGGGGGTGTCTTCCGGCACTCGCCGCAGGTCTTTCGCGTTCTCCGTCGGCGTCACTGGCCCGGCGCTGCCGAGCGTTGATACCGTCTCAAAGCCGAATTCGGCAGGAGAACTGGTGGCCGCCGAACAGACGGTCAAGCAGCCGTCCTACTCCGTCCCGGCTCGGGATCTGCCGCAGTTGGCGTCAGCGGGCACCTCTCCCACGCCGGGAGTGAATGCCGAGACTCTGCTGGCGGAGCAGATTAGCCTCACCTACCGTCTCTATTCGTTGCGCACGATCCTGAACAGATCCATCAGCGATCGCCTTTATGTGGACAACCCGGAGACCCTTAGAACACGCGAATCGGCACCTCAAGCAAAGCTTGGAACGCGCAAGCAAGTGCTTCTGGGTTTTTCGATTGATATCCAGCCTCCCAAGGAGGCCAATGAGCGGGAGGCCTATGTGCGCATAGAGGTGTCACACAACGGCCAGCGGCCACCCTCCATTGTCTCGATTATGCCGCAGGAGAAGATTTTCAATGTGGCTACGGTGTCGGAGAAGGCGGCCAACTTCGGGTTTGCGTTGCCGCTATCCGTGATCGGTCTTGGCGCATCCCTGGGCGCGGGGAGCCAAGCGCTCTTCGTCTACCGGGATGCGGATACGATCGGGCGGCTGGACCCCCCAGGAACAACGAATGACAATGTGCCCACAACGGCGTTTGGATGGACGTTCCGCCCCGTGCTGGGAAGGAAGTTCGTCGAGCCAGGGAATCGCAAGGTGTTTGTCACGCTGGCTCTGGACAAATCCGAGGATGCGGAGGGCGCCGAAGAGATTTCCTATCGTGTTACCTCGGGATGGCGGAAGCTGACCGAGAAGATGGCGGTGGACGAGCCGGCCAAGGGGCTGCAAGTATCTGCGTTCCAACGACTGCTGATACCGGGGGAGAAGAGCGTGCGGAGGGCGCTGGAGCCGGAAGTGCTGCGTGCGAACGTAAGTGCGCTCAACGCGGGCGCCGCCGTGGTGACCTTTGAAGGCAAGAACTTCTTCCCCGGAACGCGATTGGTTGTGGGGGAAAGCGCTATCGACGAAAGCAATGCCGTGATGTCGATCCCGACCAATGAAGCCCTCACCGTCATTGTCAGGCACGCCGATCTGGAGAGTGGCTTCGCCGCGGTGTACGGGCGGTACGGATTACCGGCGCCGATCCGCTTACAGCCGAAGAAGGATCACAAGAAGCAATTACGGCTTAGCCTTTTCGCACGGCCGGAAGCAGCGCGGGACCTGGTGCCGGTAAAGGTTGCCATTGAGGAGTGCGCAACCCGAGAGCCTCGGAGCGAATGTGAGCCGCCGAAGTGGCTACGCGAGGGGGAGGATTACACCCTTCTCGTTACGGCGGGCAAGTCGAGTTGGCTGGTGAGTGGGCGGGCTCTCCATGACTATTGCCGGGAAATCCCCGCCTTAGCTGCACCGTCAGCCGCTCCTGGTCCTGCTAATCCGGCGTCTGCCACGCCTGCCACCATCGCCAAAGAGAAGCGCTGTTATCTCTCCTACGATGTTGAAGTGCCGCGGGAAAGCCTGGCGAAAGAACAGGTCATAAGCATCTCCATTCCGTTTGCCGGGCCGAACTACCGTCACGCGGAGACTCTGTACCGCCCGCTTTCCTTCGACAAGCTCACGAAGATGGCGACCGTCAAGGATGGCCCTGACGTTTGGCTGATCCAAGGGGTTGGAATCAGAAAGGAACTCCTGAGCCAGCTGCGGACCGTTTTGGGTGAACACACCTTCGCCTTCGATTGCGGAAGGGTCTGCCCGGCTGGCTTTGGCGTGTACTGGGTGGGGGAAACCGCCGTCCGGCTAACGACGCCGGGCAAATATCTGGACAACCTGAAGCAGATTGCAGTTGTGTACAGCGAGACGGCGCCATTCCTGCTTCCTGTGCCCCCGCTGCCCAAAGCAGACACCGCGCTGGGCACGGGCAGCAAGGCACCTGAAGTGGCCGTTGGTTCAGCCGGGACCGTGGAGTTTACGGGCGAGAGCTTCGATGCTGTCAAGCGTGTCATGTTCGCTGGAGAGTCTTTGCCCTTCCAGGTGACAAAGGGAGGGACAAAGCTGATGGTATTTTTGAATCCCGTCGTCACTTCCTCAGCAGGCGCCAGAGCGCTGGCCGCCATGGATGACGAGAAAACGCTTGTCGCGCTGCCTATAGAAGTGAAGCAAGCCGTGTCTGCTAAATAGCAAGGAGAAAGCCATGACTAAGAAGCAACTGAAAGCGCTTGAGAAGACAGGCACCGCCGCTTTACCGGCGCTGCTCGCCGATATGACGGCCGTACTGGCCAGGCACGGCATCGCCGGCATGGAAGTTGTCACATTCGAGATGGCATCGGCCACGCCTTTCCCCAAGCCAGCGGTGAACACCGCGATGACCGCTCCCGCGCACGCCCCAAAGCCACCGGCCCGCGGGTGCGTCATGCTTCCGGATGGCACGATCTTCTGCGGGTAACGGGCAAACCAGCATGGTTCCAAGCCCATGCTCGCCATCGGTAGTGAAGCACCGATGTGCGGGTCAGTCCTGGCGGCGGCTGTTATTGCTGGGCGCGCAGGTCCGGCCCATCGGATTTGCTGGTGACTGCGAGTGAATGAGCCCGATGCTAAAGATCACGGGTGTCGCTGGCTCAGGCTCTTCACGCGGTTGGCGGACCGCTGATGCTCCCGAATGCCACCTCGTCAGAGTTGATTGCCGAAGATCGTCAACCTTGCAACGGATTGTATGCCCGCTGGCCGACCACGGTCCTGCCGCGAAGGTGAGGCGTCGGATCCACTAGTCCGCCGATTCGCTGCCGCTTGGACCATCGGTTCTTGGTGTGAGGGAAGGAAACCAGAGGGAAGGGGATGGTGGGCGCGCAGGGACTCGAACCCCGGACCTCCTGCGTGTGAAGCAGGCGCTCTAACCAGCTGAGCTACGCGCCCCGATCAAAACCGCAAACCCTAATCTTACAACAGGTAGGATGCTGCCGCTATACTCCACGCGAAATTTTCTTTCGCCGCGGACCGGCGGGGCGGCGCGTTCAGGCGAATCTTTGCGCGAGGTCTCGGAATGCTCCGCCGTGGCGCGCCGCGACTGCCCCGGCGGCAGGCATACACGCCGTTGTCATCCTGTCCTATCATGCAAGGCGGTTGCAATTGCTGAGGAGGGTAGAACGCCATTGTGCTTTGCGGAAGTCAGTGTTTGGCCGAATATTGCGAACTGAAAGGTTGACATGCTCCCGGCGTGGAGGTAGATTTTAATTTGCAAATCATTTGCAATTGAGAAAGGCTCCTTTCGTCATGTCTTCCGAACCTGATTCCGTCGCTCCCTCTGGCAGGCCGGGCACATTGCTGCTGTGCCTGTTAGCCGCTGTGACCGCGATGCCGGCTGCTCCTCCCGCGTCCTCCCGTTGCACGGGGCCGGTGGCGGGAAACCCGGCGAAGTTGACCGGGCGCGTTCTCGACCCCTCCCAGGCCGCCGTGCCGGAAGCCGCCATCACGCTGGAATGTGGCGGCAAGTCCGTGAAAGCCACCACCGATGCCGAGGGCCGGTTTCAGTTGGAGTCCGTTCCCGGCTCCTTCCGCCTCCGCGTCGATAAGGAAAGCTTCCACACCGGATCGCTGCTGGTGACGCTGGCTCCGGGCGCTGCCGTTGCGCAGGATGTGTACCTGGAGCTCAGTGAGATCTCTTCGGGCGTCACCGTCACCGCCGGCGGCTTCGAGCAGTTGGTGCGCGAGGCGCCGGCCAGCGTGACGATCCTGGATCGCCAGGCACTGAAGACGAAGCGCGTGGCCGATCTCGCGCAGGCGCTGATAGACGTCGAAGGCGTCGATGTCGGCCAGAATGTCGGCAAAACCGGCGGCCTTACCATCAGCATGCGCGGCATGCCCAGCGACTACACGCTCATGCTCATCGACGGCCGCCGCCAGAACCCCCCGGGCAGCGTGACTCCCAACGGCTTTGGGGAAACGGCGACCAGTTTTATGCCTCCAGTGGGCGCGATTGATCGCATCGAAGTGGTGCGCGGGCCCATGTCCACGCTGTATGGCTCGGATGCGATGGGCGGCGTGGTCAACGTCATCACCCGCAAAGTGGGGGAAACGTGGAACGGCTCGTTCACCGCCGACAGTACGATTCAGGGAGACCAGTCGTATGGCAATACCGGACAGGGGACGTTCTATCTATCCGGGCCGATCCTGGCCAACAAGCTCGGCCTGATTGCCCGCGGCAGCGCGTTTCGCCGCCAGGCCGCGGACTTGAAGTATGAGACCGTCGCCGGCCAGGAGGTGCCTATCACCAGTTTCGGGCTGAGCCCCACGCGCGGAGACATCCGCAACGTTGGCGGCCGTCTCTCCTATAGTCTCAACGACCACCACGAGTTTTACGGCGATTTCGACAATATGACGCAGATTTACGACAACAGCCAGCGGCAACTGGGCACGGTGGGTGTACAGGGCGGCTATGCGGAGCAGATGCAGTTCCGCCGCCGGCAATACGCGCTGTCGCATACCGGGCGCTTCCGCTTCGGCCTGTGGGACACCAGCCTGACGCGCAATACGACGGATACGCTGGGCCGCACGGTGCCGCCGGGCACCCCGGGCCGGGTGGCCGGCGACCCGCGCGCGCTCGAAGCAAGCAACAACCTGTTTGATTCCAAGCTGGTGACCACGCTCCGCGACACACACATCGTCTCGGTGGGCGGCCAGTGGTGGGATGCGCACATGGTGGATGGCGTCGCGCCGGCTCCGTTTACCTTCCAGCAGGGGGCGCTGTTTGCCGAAGACGAGTGGCGTATCCGGCAGAACGTCGCCGTCACCGGCGGTTTCCGGTATAACCACCACAGTACGTTTGGCAGCAACACCAGCCCGCGCGCGTATGTGGTTTACTCCCCGAAGCCGTTCCTAACCCTGAAGGCGGGTGCCAGCCGCGGTTTCAAAGTGCCGCAGTTGAACCAGCTTGCGACGGGCATTGTGGGTTTTGGCGGCCAGGGGACCATCCCGCTGATCGGCAGTCCGGGACTGAAGCCCGAAACCAGCACGAGCACCGAGGCCGGCGCGGCGTTGGTGATGCGCGGCGTGAATCTGAACGTGACGCTGTTCAACAACCAGTTCCAGGACAAGATTGCGACGGGTCCGGGGCTAGAGAACTGCAGTTTCCGCCTGTCGCCGAACCGCTCCGGCTGCGCGGATTTCGGCAACTGGCCGAACGTTGATCTTTTCGGGCAGAGCATCAATGTGGACCGCGCCGTCACCCGCGGGGGGGAGCTTTCGATGCGTTTCCGCATATGGACGCGCTGGAGTGTGCAGCAGAACTACACCTTCACGCGCAGTGAGCAGCAGAGCGGTTCGCTGATGGGCCAGCCGCTGGTGAACACGCCGAAGCATATGTACAACGCGACAGTACGGTTTACGGCCACGCGCCGGCTGAACTTCTGGGCGCGCACCGAGGCTCGCAGCAGCCGCACCCGCGGGACGGGAGCCGCCGCCATCGCCGCCACCCAGCAGATCGGCCCCTTTAAGGGCTATGGGATGGCGCACTTCGGTGGAGGCTACCAGTTGTCGCGGCATGTGACGGTGAATGCTACCGTGTACAACTTCTTCAACACCAGCTTTCTGACGTACCGGCCGTATGTGTTGAACAACGTGACTAGCTACGCGAGTGTGTATAACAACCTGCAGGAGCCGCGGCGGGCTTGGGTGTCGCTGACGTATAGCTTTTAGCCAAGGGGCGGCGCCCGGCAGAATTTCGTCACCGGCCCCATGATCTGATCGACCCCTCCTTCCGCGCCTATGAGAGGGAGGAGGAACGAAAGAAAGATGAAACTAAGGAGGACTCTGACCATCCTTTTACTAGTGAGCGGGACTTTGGTCGGGGTGGTCGACGTGGTGCGGGTAGCGCGGTACCATTTAACTGCTACCGCAGCCCCTATCGCCGTACGTCCGTAGCCGGTACCGTCCGCGGGTACCCCCTTGCGAGTCCGGCGGTGTGTCGCTATGATCGGTAGGTTTGAGTCCCATTTGGAGGATGCATGTCCATTGAAGCTAAGGTGAAGCAAATCATCGTCGAGCAGTTGGGTGTTGACGAGGCCCAGGTTGATAGCACCGCCTCGTTCGTCGACGACCTCGGCGCCGATTCGCTTGACATTGTCGAACTGGTGATGGCTTTCGAAGAAGCCTTCAACATCGACATCCCGGACGAAGACGCCGAAAAGATCAGCACCGTGAAGGACGCCATCGACTACATCGAAGGCAAGACCAAGAAGTAAGCCGGACCGGACTCCGGCCTCCCCATCACAGAAAGAGCCAGCATTGTCTCGTAGAGTTGTTGTCACGGGCGTCGGACTGGTTTCCGCTCTCGGTATCGGCACCGACGAGAACTGGTCCGCCCTCCTTGCCTCGCGAAGCGGCATCGGAAGAATTACCCAGTTCGACGCTTCGCAGTTTGCCTGCCAGATCGCCGGTGAGGTCAAAAACTTTGACCCGCTGGTTTGGATCGATCGGAAAGAAGTGAAGAAGATGGCGCGCTTTATCCAGTTCGCCATCGCTGCCAGCGAACATGCCATCAAGGGCGCTGGCTTTCAGGTAACCCCGGAGAACGCCGAAACCACGGGCGTGTATATCGGCAGCGGCATCGGTGGCTTTGAAGTCATCGAGCGCGAACACCGCACGCTGCTCGAACGCGGCCCCAGCCGCATTTCTCCGTTCTTTATTCCGGCCACCATCATCAACCTGGCCTCCGGACACGTCTCCATGCGTACCGGGGCCAAAGGGCCGAACTCCGCCACGGCCACCGCTTGCACCACCAGCGCGCACGCGATCGGTGATTCGTTCCGCATTATCCAGCGCGGTGAGGCCGACGTCATGATCTGCGGCGGAGCGGAAGCCTGTGTCACGCCGATGGGCGTGGGCGGATTCGCCGCTATGCGGGCGCTCTCAACACGCAACGATGAGCCCGAACGCGCCTCGCGTCCCTGGGACAAGGATCGCGACGGCTTCGTTGTCGGAGAAGGGTCGGGCATTGTGGTGCTGGAAGAGTTGGAGGCCGCCAAACGCCGCGGCGCGCCCATCCTGGCCGAGATCATCGGCTATGGCATGAGCGCCGATGCCTATCACATGACCTCGCCTTCGGAAGACGGCGAAGGCGCCTTCCGTGTGATGCGCAACGCCCTGCGCGACGCCAAACTGGAGCCGTCCGACATTGACTACATCAATGCCCATGGCACCTCCACCGATGTCGGCGACCGGATCGAAACCGTGGCCATCAAGCGCACCTTCGGCGAGCATGCCTATAAGCTGGCCGTCAGCTCCACCAAGAGCATGACGGGCCACCTGCTGGGCGGCGCCGGCGGTCTGGAGGCCGGCATCACCGTACTGGCCATCCGCGACCAGATCGCGCCACCCACCATCAACCTCCAGGAACCCGGCGAAGGCTGCGACCTGGACTATATTCCCAACGCCGCCCGTCCCATGAAGATCGAGAATGCGCTCAGCAATTCGTTCGGCTTCGGGGGCACCAACGGCTGTCTTATATTCAAGAAGTACGCGGAGTAACGCGAGTTCGCGACCCGCGCGCCGGTTGTCCGTAACCAAGGGGATTCCATGAAGATTGTTGTCGCTATCAAGCAGGTCCCCGCCCGCGATTCCAGCCTCCGCGTCGCCGCGGACGGCAAGTGGGTGGAGGACGGCGATCTCTCGTTCGAAATCAATGAGCCCGATGCCTACGCGCTCGAAGAGGGCCTGCAACTGAAGGAAAAGCACGGCGGCGAAGTGATTGTCGTGTGCCTGGGCCCCTCGCGCGCCCAGCAGACCATTCGCGAGGCTCTCGCCAAGGGTGCCGACCGCGCGCTGCATATTGAGTACGACGATACCAACTCGCTCGATACGCTCGGCATCGCGCAGCTGCTTTCAAAGGCCGTCGCGGCGGAGAATGCCGATCTTGTCCTCACCGGGCTGCAGTCCGATGATCTCGGCTACGGCCAGACTGGTGTCGTGATGGCCGAACTGCTCGGCTGGGCCAGTTCCACCATCATCATGCAGGTGGACAAGACCGATGGTGGCATTCGCGTGAAACGCGAACTCGAAGACGGCTGGTTCCAGAACATCGACATTCCGCTTCCCGCCGTGCTGACGATCCAGTCCGGCAGCAAGAAGCTCCGGTACGCCACGCTGATGGGAATCAAGAAGGCGAAGAGCAAGGAAATCAAGGCGCTGTCGCCTGCCTCCCTGGGTGTGACTCCGTCCACCGCGGCCGGTGTCAGCAAGATCTATTTCCCGCAGAAATCCAAGCAGACGCAGATTCTGGAAGGCCCTGCCCGTGAGGTGGCCGCCAAGCTGGTGGAGAAGCTGAAGTTCGAGGTACGCGTGATATGAGCGGCATTCTAGTAGTCATGGAGCAGCGCGGCGGTGCCTGGAACCGCATGTCGTGGGAGACGCTGGCCGCCGGGCAGGAGATCGCCGCGGCTGCTGGTGTGGGATGCTCGGCTGCTGTGCTGGGCGCCGGCGTTGCGTCGCTGGCTTCGGAGCTGGGCGGTCGAAAGCTGGATAAGGTCTACGCGGTCGATAGTGCGCTGCTGGCCGAGTACACGGCCGATGGCTATGCGGCGGCCGCGGAAGCGATAGTTCGCCAGGCCGCGCCGGATCTGGTGCTGTTTCCGCATACCTATCAGGTCCGCGACTTTGCCCCCAAGGTGGCAACTCGCTTTTCTCGTGTTCTGGTGAGTGATGTCGTCAACGTAAATCCGGAAGGTGGGTCCTTCGCGCTGGTTCGTCTGCTGTTCCAGGGCAAGCTGAACGGGGACGTGAACACCTCCGGGCCTGGACCGCACTTCGCCTCGGTGCAGGCGGGGGCGTATCGTGCTGATGCCGTGGCCGCTGGCTCGGCTGCGGTGGAATCGGTGACGCTCAACCTTACCGCCGGCCAGATTCGGACGAAGCCGGAAGCTCCGTTCCGCGAGTCGGCGCGCGCTGTGGACCTGACTTCGGCGGAGCTGATTGTCTCGGTCGGCCGCGGCATCAAGGAGAAAGAAAACCTTTCGCTTGTCGAAGATCTGGCCAAAACCTTAGGTGCGGAGTTAGCGGCTTCCCGCCCCATCTGCGACAACGGCTGGCTTCCCATGGAACGGCAAGTCGGCAGTTCCGGACAGACGGTGGCTCCCAAGCTGTACCTGGCGGTCGGCATCTCCGGCGCGATCCAACACTTGGTCGGCATGAAAGGCGCGAAAACGATCGTCGCTATCAATAAGGACGCGAATGCGCCGATATTTGAAGTAGCGGATATTGGCGTTGTGGGGGATCTGTTCGAGGTGGTCCCGGCGCTGGTGGACGAGATCAAGAAGGCCAAGTAGAGGGTCGGCCCCTGGCGGGCTCCCGGTACCCGGTATCAAACCGGTAAGTCCGCCAGTCACTGGTCAACTTATATCGAGTTAGCAAGCCAGAAAGTGCCGGATGTTATCCAAGTGCCCATGGCAAGCGATGATTCGCATGTTGCCATGCCGGTCGTGTTGCTTTGAAGACCGGTGGAACGCGCCATGACTCGTCCCCCCTCAGCGCCATCGCGGACCGGTTCCGCTACGGATTGAGAACAGCCGCCGCGGGGGCCTGTGATCGTCGCTGATCCCGAGCTTGCCAGTGCAAGTCTTCGTTCGGTTAGCGGCGGTGGATGCGGTAGCTGCCGAGGACGGCGAGGGCTGTGCCCACCAGGGCGTAGGTGCCGGCTTCGGGTGTTTCATGCGCATTGGCCTCCACGTTCGTCACCATCAACCCAACAGGCCCGCCCTCGTTGTAAACGCGGAATTCGATCGTATTGGGGCCGTCCCCAAATTGCGAGTTCGCGTTGTTCAAAGAGAAGGCCGTTAAGGACGTGAAGTTGGTCATGGCCGTGTTGCAAGTGGTGTTCCCGCCTCCAATCGAGACCCCGGTGTAGAGGCCGTTCAGCCAGATCTCTCCGCAGTTGTCAGTACCCCATCTGCCATTGATAACCGCCGAACTGGGGTTCAGTCCCGTCATGTCGAAGGTGTATGAGAATGCATAGACGCCGGGAGCCGAAGCCGCTGTGGACGGAAACGCCGCGTTGAAGGTGAAGGCGCTGATCCACCGGTTCGGTCCGGTACTCGTCTCCGTGAAGTAAGTGCCGAGTACGTTGTACGTAACGGGCGTGTAGAGGAAAGGCCCGGGACCGGTGACGCTGAACCGCGGGTCCAGCACGTTGGCGCCGGATTGGGCAGTGATCAGCGGCGTGTTCGTGACGGTAACGCCAGTGCCGAGTACGTTGGGGATTGGGGTTGCGAAAGCTGCCACTGCAATCAGGCCGATCGCCAAGAGCAAACGAGCTTTCATTGGTTCCTCCTATAGCCGCGTGGAGGCTTTGCGCCGTCGAAAAGCTGCGCGCCTCTCTGTCCGGCCGCTTAGATAGTAAGTCCCGACTCGCAGGAATGCAAGGGATATCTTATTGCTACGGAGTGTTCCATAGTAATCCAGTTAGTCTGTTCGCTTAGCTTGCGCTGGCCCGCGCCCGCTCTTGATTTGGCGGTGGCATCTCCGGCGCCATCCAGCACCTGGCCGGCATGAAAGGCGCCAAAACTATCGTCGATCTCTGCCGAAATGGGAAGTAGCGGGTATGGGTGTTGTGGGCGATCTCCTCGATTTGGTCCCGGCGCTGGTAATCAAGAAGAAACGTTCGCAGTGCCCCCATGGGGGCACTTGACAAGGATGGGTGTTTGGGCTATTCTGCTTACAACGGAGGAAGTCAATGATGGCCGTAGAAGCAGTCAAGATCAGGAAGCTGGATCCCTGGATTCTGGAAGCCCACCGGGCCAAGGCCGAAGCGGAGGGTATTAGCTTGGAAGAAGAACTCAGAAGGGTGGTCATTGAGGCCGCCCTCAGGCCCAGAAACGAATTCGTTGCGAAAGCCGCCAAACTCCACGCCGAACTGAAGGCGAAGTACGGCGAAATGAGCGATAGCACCGAAATCATCCGCGAAGAGCGCGAGGAGCGGAATTGATCGTCGTCGACGCCTGCGTGGCCATCAAGTGGTTCCTGCCCGAAGATGGATCGGCGCAGGCGCTCGACCTGTTTCGTAACTCCGAAGCCCTCATCGCCCCCGATATCATCCGTAGTGAAGTTGCCGGCGCCGTGACCAAACGTGTGCGGCGGGGCGAGCTTACCGATGCCGAAGCGCGCCAGATCCTGGCGATGTGGCTGGATGCTCTGAAGGAAGGGGTCCTGCAGACCGTGGCCACCTTGGAAGACTTGCGCGAAGCCGGGAATCTGTCGTTGCAACTGCAGCACGGGCTTGCGGACTGCCTGTATATCGCCCTCGCCCGCCGCACCGGCGCACGCCTGGTCACCGCCGACGAGCGGATGGTGAACAAGACATCTCAAGTCTATGCGAAGGTCGCTCTGCTGCATCGCCTGCCCAACGTGACTGAACACACCGAAGCTGCCGCCCGCTCGTAAACAGCCACCTCCCGTCACGCCTCTTACAGAGGTGTTACGTTTCCTTCTCCCCCTCCTCCTGACCGCGGCAGCCGCGTTCGCCCAAACGCCGTCCTTCGATGACAGCGGCAACGGCCAACTCCAGGGCGCCTACGCCTTCCGCCACGTCACCTGGCTGGTCGGCGACGACGCCGGCAACCTCGACCGCGCCGCCGCCGTGTACGGCACCATCACCTTCGATGGCAACGGCAACTACACCCTCTCGGGCTCCGCCTACGATTCCGACGAGCAGCGCGTCCTCCCGTTCACCCGCACCGGCACCTACCGCCTCTCCGCCAGCGGCTACGGCTACCTCAGCAACCCCGTCGTCACCAATGCCCGCATCTACGGGTTGCTCTCCCACAGTATCTTCGCCGGCAGTAGTACCGACGACGAACTCACCGACCTTTTCGTCGCCTCCCGCACCGGTTCCACTGGCCGCTTCGAGGGCCGCTACCGCATCGCCGAGTTCAGCTTCCCCTCCTCCGACATCACCGCCGTCCGCAACTCCACCTTCGAATGGTCCCCCGACGGCCAGGGCAACTTCGGCGCCATCCAGGCCACCGGCTTCATCGCCAGCCGCGCCGATGCCATCACCCAGAACTTGAATAATATCCGCTATTCGCTTGAAGGAAATGAAGGATTAGTCACCTATGGCGGAACGCCCGGCGGCTCGGCTCTGCTCGCCGGACAGCGTCTGTTCTACCCCTCCGCCGACGGCAGCTTCGTCTTCGGCGGCTCGCCCGCCGGCTTCGACTTCTTCGTTGGCGTCCGGGTAAGCAATGCCGACGCCCCCGGCCTGCTCACCGGCCTCTTCTACCAGGCCGGGGCTGACATCGACGCATCCACTCTCTCGGACGAGAACTACGCGACGCTCCACACCTACTACGGTTCGGTGAACATGAACAACGGCACCGCCATCGGACACCAGCGCGTGCTGACCGGCTTTGACGAGTTCGCATTCGACTACAGCTACACCGACCAGCTCTCCGCCGGCCAAGGCAATACCTACGACGACTTCCTCGGCTTCCGCCACTTCTCCAGTGACGACGGCTTCGTCCGCGTCGGCTTCGGCCAGAACCAGACCATCGGCCTCACGCTATCGCTGCGCGCCCCGGAACTCGCCGGCACCCGCGTCTTCCTCAATCCCACCGGCGTGGTGAACGCCGCCAGTTCCACCCCGTTCACGGCCGGCATCTCCCGCGGCGCGTTCCTCTCGTTATACGGCACCAATCTTTCCACCTCCACCGCCATCGACAGCAATTTTCCGAATACTCTCGGCGGCGTCCAGGTGCTTATCAACGGCCAGCAGGCGCCGCTTTACGTGGTCAGCCCCGGCCTGATCAATGCCGTGGCCCCGTTCAACCTCACCGGCGACATCGCGCGTATCGAAGTGAACAATAACGGGCAGGTCTCCAACGCCGTCACCACCTTTATCAACGCCACCAGCCCCGGCGTCTTCACGGTTCCGCCGGGCGGTGCCGGCTATGCCGCCGCCCAGCACACCAGCGACTTCTCTCTGGTCACGCCGGAAAACCCCGCCCGCCCTGGCGAGACCATCGCCGTCTACCTCACCGGCCTTGGCGACGTGCGCCCCCCGATCACCGCGGGCACCCCCGGTCCGACCAACCCTCTCAGTACCACTACAGTGCAGACCGGCACGTACCTGGACGGCGAACGTGCCACCGTCACCTTCTCCGGCCTGGCGCCAACCCTCATCGGCCTCTACCAAATCAACTTTGTGGTTCCGAACAACACCCCCGGTGGCGACCGCTACCTGGAAGTCTCCGGCCCCGACTCCTACCATTCGCAAGCCCTGCTGCCGGTAGCTGGCGCTGCGCGGGCCGCCGCCCCGAAGAGCCCCCGCCGCCGCGGGCACCCGGAGAATCGCGAGCGGAAACCATCGCGCAACCCGGACTCCCAGTAGAAACGCCTTTCGCCCTAGCTTCGTCCAACGGGTATGCGCAGTAGTATCGCGGCATCGCTCCTTGCTTTCCTGGCCCTTCCGTTCGCCTGGTCGCAGATGGCCATCTCGGTCCGCAGCGGCCTGCTGCATCATGTGGAAGGCCAGGCCGAACTGGACGGCAAGCCCGTCACTCCGAAACCCGGCGAGTTCCCCATGGTGAACCCCGGCTCGACGCTTGCCACGCAGGACGGCAAGGCGGAAATCCTCCTCGCCCCGGGCGCCTTCCTTCGCCTGGCGCCGAATACATCGGTAATCATGCTCTCCAGCGCGCTCTCCGACACGCGCGTCGAGATCCTCAACGGCACCGCCCTGGTGGAGGTGGCGGACCTCCCGAAAGACACGAGCATTGCCGTCCGCATCGCCGGCAGCGACACGTACGTGAAGTCGCACGGGCTCTATGAGTTCGACGGCAACGCCGCCCGCCTGCGCGTTTTCGACGGCAAGGCCCAGATCAACCGCCCCACACCCGGCGAGAAGCCGTTGACCGCCAAGAAGGGCAGGGAAGTGCTGCTGGCCGCCCCGAAACTGGAGACCGCTAAATTCAATACGAAGGAGTCGCAGTCGACCCTTTACGCCTGGAGTGAAAACCGCTCCATGCGGATTGCCCAGACCAACCTTGTGGCCGCCCGCTCGGCGCAGAAATCCGGACTGCGGCTGCCTTCGAGTGGTTGGGCCTTCTACCCGAGTTGGGGGATGTACACCTTCCTGCCGCGCTCCGGCCTGTTTGCCAGCCCCTTCGGCTGGAACTGGTACAGCCCGGGCTCTATCTGGCAGTACGGGCTCTATAGCCCCTATTACGGTTATCCGGGCGGCTACTACGGCGGCTACCCGCGCAGCAATCGCAACTGGGAAGGGCTGGGCAGCCGGCGCCCCATGGGCGGCGGCAGCGTCGGTATGGGACGCGGAGCGTCTTCCACCGGCGGCGGTGGCGGTGCGGCTCGCGCTCCGATGAGCGGCGGCCGCGGCCGTGGCCGCTGAGAAACGCCAGCCATCGGTTAATATGAGAGAAGTGCACGCGGGTGTTCGCCCGCCCGCGTGCCGTACAAGGGAAAGGAATGCGTCACGATGGCGCTCGAACTAGGACGACAAAAGGTCCATTCCCTTGTGGCTTTGCTACCGTCGGCCAAACTCGGTCCCGTGCGGGACCTGCTTGAAGCCCTGGTGGGCAATGCCGAAGAAGTCACTGAGGAAGATCGGTGCCGCTTACTTGCATCCCGAGACTACTTCGCCAGCGGCGGCCAGGCTGTTGCGATGGAAGATGTATTGGCCGACTTTGGCCTCACTCTGGACGACTTCCCAGTCAGTAAATAGATACCGCTCCCTTACGGCATCCTTTGGGATCCGAAAGCGCCCGCAGACGTCCGTGATCTGGATCGCCCTACGGCGATGCGAGTTTTCGAAGCCGTTCTTCACCATGCGCGCACGGCTGCCGGTGACGTCAGTCCACTGCACTTCCGGCTTCGTGCAGGCGACTATCGCGTGTTCTTTACCGTCCAATCCGAGGAGATCATGATCATCTCCCGCGTCCGCCACCGCTCCCAAGCCTACCGCTGACTAACACCCCCCTACCGCGTCCTGAACGTCTTACTGCCCATTAGCGCCAGCGCCAGATCCCGCGCCCCACCGTTGGCCTGTCGCACCTCCGCGACAATGCCGGCGATCTCCCGCCGCTCGGCGAAGCTCGGGACCCGCCCCGTCGCATACGTCAGCAGCTTCTCCCCGAAGGCCGCCGAGAACACATCGATATTCCCCACCAGCCACTTCTTCAACTCCACCGCATCGCGAATCCGCGTCCCATCCGGCAACTCCACCGCCGACTCAATTCGCTTGCCCGACTTCGGCCACGTCTCCCGCCACCGGCCCACTGGATCGTAGTTCTCCAGCACCAGCCCGAACGGATCAATGGTCGTGTGGCACCCGGCGCAGCGCGGCTCCTTCGTATGCGCCGCCAGCGACTCGCGAGGCGTCGTCGCCCCGCCGATATCCGGCGTCAAGGCGGGCACATCATTCGGCGGCGTCATTGGCGGTACGCCCAGAATCCGGTCCAACATCCAGACGCCGCGCAGCACCGGCTGCGTATCCACGCCATTCGCCGTCGCGATCATTGTCCCGGCAATGCCCAACAGCCCCCCATAACGCCCGCCGCGCTCCAGCGCCAGCCGCGCGATGCCTGCCCCGCCGCCCTCGCCCTTATACCCGTAGTTCCGTGCCGCGAACGCCCGCGTCGTATACGTGAAGTCCGGATCGATGAAGTCAGCCATCGGCAGGTTCTTCCCCAGCATCTCGGCGAACAGCCACTCCACCTCCTGCCCCGCCAGGCGCACATCCGCCTCGGAAAACCCAAATGCCGGATCCGGCATGATCGACGCCAGCTTTCGCGTCCCCAGCCACTGGCCGGCAAAGCTCCGCACCATCGGCGCATCCGCGCGCCTGGGCAGCAACCGGTCGGCCTCGGCCCGCAATCCTTCCGCAGTCCCTAAACGCCCGGTCCGCGCCGCCTCTTGCAATCCCGCATCCGGAGGGCCCAGCCGCAGGAAATACGCCAGCCGCGTGGCCAGGTCGTACCCATCCAACTCGCCCGGCGTCATCTCGCGATCCAGGAACCGCGGCGATACCAGCACTGTCCGCAGCAGCAGGTGCATGCCTTCATCGAAGCTCTTGCCCTCGGCCCAGTGCCGCGTGGCTACCTGCAGGAAACTCGCCCGCGTCGCCTCGTCCACCGGCCTGCGAAACGCCCGCGGCAGAAACCCGTCCACGACCCGCCGCGCGTACTCTTCCCGCGACACCGCACCCGGCGCCAGCCCGCCCGCCAGATCCATCTGGATCTGCTTCCGCTTCTTATCCTTCGGCCCCTCGGCCGGCCGCAGCGGCCCTTCCACCCGCAGATCATGAATCTGCAGCGATGGCCCGTGGTCGAAGTACTCGTGCGCCAGCGTATCGTGCAGATTATTCAATCCGCCGATGGTCCCAATCATCGTCAGCATGCGCCTGGTCCGCTCCGAATCGAGCGTCGCATGCGTCATATCCAGCTTCGGATCCTCCATCAGCCGGTTGATCAGGTCATAGCCGTTGCGTCCGCGCAGCCGCGCCGGCCCCCGTGGTGACCCATCCGGGTTGTGCAGCGCCTGCAGATACGCCGCCAATAACCGCGGGTTCTTCGCAAACCGCTCCCGGTACAACGCCGGCAACTGCTCGCTGGTATGATCCAGCTCCGCATTCGCCCATCGCAGCAGCGGCGTCTGCCCCTCATACAACTCCGCCTCAAACGTGAACGTCTCGGGCGACTCCGACGTCACCTCCACCCCATGCAGCCGCCGGAACGCGCGGATCTTCGACCGGTCCGTCGCATCGATCTCCCGCGCCCACACCTCCAATGCCATCCGCTGGCCGGGCTTCGGCTGGAACTGCGAGGCTTTCACGGTGATCCGGTAGACGCCCGAATCCATGATCTCCACCCGCGCCGGCCACGTGCAGCTGCGCATCACATCCTCGGCCCGCGATGCCATCCGAAGCACCCCGTTGCGCACCGTCGATGCCGAAAAGCTGATCACCATCTCCGATGGCGGCACGTTCCATACCCGCTGCTGCGCCTTCTTCCCCGGCGGCGGAAACACCGTATCGGCGATCTCCCAGGCCGTCTGCGCATACGCCTCCAGCAGCGGCGGCGACATCGTCAAGCCTGTCGCCACGTTGTCGAATCCGTGCACCTGAACATCGGGCGGAAAGCCCATCGGCAGGCGGAATTTCGGCAGATCGAATAACTCCCGGATGGTGGCTTCGTACTCGGCCCCATTCAACCGCCGGGGCACCGCACCGCCGAACGGCGTATGCCGCGCCAGTCCCTGTTCGAGGTAGCCCGTGAAGCCGGCGAGTTCCGCGGCACTGAGCCGGGGCAACGGCCGGGGAGGCATTCGCCCCTGCTTCACGGCGATGAGCGCCCGCTCCCAAACCGCCCACTCCACTCCCGCGCGTTGCAGGTCCACGCCACCCTGTTTGACGTCCGTGGAATGGCACCCCAAACACCGCGCCTTCACCGTAGCCGCCACGTCAGAAGGCAAAGGCTCCGCACCCAGCGCCGCCGCGGCGCATCCCCACAGAACAAGAAGCCGCGTCATAGCTTATGCGAACAAATGATTCAGGTTCTTCGAGGCATTCGAAAACGTCCCGGCTTCCATGCCCAGCCGCTGCATCAGCGTCACATACAGATCGCCTAACAACGGAGCATCCGGCGCCTTCCGGTCGATCGCCAGATGCCGCCCGTGCTGGAAGCCGCCGCCCGCCACCAGCGTCGGCAGATCCGAATTGCTGTGCCGGCTCGCATCGCCCATCCCGGTGCCTACCAGGACAATGGTGGAATCGAGCAGCGGCCGGTCCTGCGCATCCTTCTTCTCGCGCAGCGCCTTCAAAAAGCCCGACAACTGCAGCATGTGCGACCGTTCCAGCTTCACCAGGTCCCGCATCATTCCCGGGTCATTGCCGTGATGCGACAGCGCATGATACCCGGCCGACAAAGGCGCGCCATCAATGGTGAACACCTGCCCCAGCCCATACAGCCCGAACGTAATCACCTTCGTCGATTCGGTCTGGATGGCCAGCGCCATCAGGTCATACAGCACCTGCTCGGCTTCCATCATCAGGTTCGGCGTAATCGGATCGGTCTCCGGGAGCTTGTAATCCGGCTGCGGCACCGGCTCGTCGATCGTCTCAATCTGCCGCGACATCCGCCGCTCCACACCCCGCACGGACTCGAAATACTCTCCCAGCTTCGCCCGGTCCCCGGCCGGGAGCGATGCCTCCAGCCGCCTGGCATCGTCGACCACGTCGTCGAGCGCACTGCGCCCGCTCGACAGGATATACGCCACCCGCGCCCGATCCGCGGAAGACATAAACAGCCGCTTATACAGCACGCTGGGCCGTTCGATCTCCGGCAGCGGCACACCCTGTTTCGTATAGCTCATCTGCCGGCCATTAGTGTGCTCGCTGGCGCCGGCGATGAGGTGCAGGGAAGGGAATCGCGACTTCTGGCCGATCTGATCGGCAATGATCTGATCGAGCGAATAGGAGCCCGGCACCTTGCCGCAAAGAAAGTTGTTCCAGGCATCGTGCCCATTCGGCGCGCGGTGATCCAGCCCGGAGAAAATCGTGAACTGCTCGCGATGCGGCGTCAGCGGCTCCAGCAGCGGCGGCATCTCGTAACCGGCCCCCGTCTGTTTCGGATAGAACGCCGGAGCATGCCACCCCAGGTACGCCCCTACCGAGACAAACGTCCGAGCCCGGCCCGCCACCGGCTCGGGAGCCCCAAAGGCCTCCAATGCCGGCAACGCAATGCTCGCCAAGCCAGCCCGCAGAAACCGCCGTCTTTCCATATCAGCCCTTAGCATACACCAGCGTCGTTGACGGGCAGTGGCGGGCTGGTGGGTTGGAACGCGGCCGCACGCCATCGACCCGTTGATGGGCGGCGTTGGCTGGCACGCCCTCAGCGACATGCTCCGATGGACCAACCAGCCCATTCGCTACGCAGAGCCCTTCTACGGCTGGACCGAAGACTACCAATTCAGCGGCGCCGTGCTCACCCTCACCGATTTCGGCCGCCTGCTGCTGGAGGACAAAGCCGACGCGGTGGCCTTTTGCGGAGTGGATCGCTGGGTGGGCGCCGTGCACCTCCAGGGCCAACACGTTCCCTGGCGCTGGGAACGGGAAAGCGCGCGTCTGGTCTCTTGCGGTGTACAGGAGTGATGCCGATCCGACAGAACCGCTAACACAGGCTGTTTCCGGAACGCGCTTCGGCGCTCGCCCACCCAGTCCAACAGGCAGACCAGGCGTTCTCCGCTGCATCGGACTCGAATCCGGGGAGTCCCGGCGAGGCGGTCGAATCAGATCGCCAGATTTTCTCATCAAAAAGCGGAAAGTTCGCAAATCCGATTCCGGTTTGCGCAGTTCACTCCGAATGAGCCAATTCTGCGCCCGACTAACGATGTTGTGCCTTTCCCTTCTTTGCCCTGTCCTGCTTCCATCGGGCTGGGCCCAAACCCGTATCGTAACGTGGGGTTCCGCGCCCACCTCACCGCCCGCAAATCTGACCGACGTGAAAGCCATTGCAGCAGGGAACGCGTTTGCCCTGGCACTGCGGTCCGACGGCACGGTTGTGGCTTGGGGATTGAACAATGCCGGCCAGACCAACGTGCCCGCCGGGCTCTCGGACGTGATTGCGATCTCGGCTGGAAATGCCTATTCGTTGGCGCTGCGACGGAATGGCACTGTGGTCGCCTGGGGTGCGGTTAATGATTGGGGGAAAGGGATTATTCCTGCAAGCTTGTCAAACGTCACGCAAGTCGCTGCCGGCTACGAGCGCAGCATCGCCCTGTTAAGCAATGGAACCGTTACGACATGGGGCCGCCAGACGTTCTGTTTTACCTACCCGCCGCCGGCTAACCTGAACAACGCGACCGCAGTGGCCATCGGTAACAACCAAAACGTCGCATTACGGTCGGATGGCACGGTGGTGGCATGGTGTGCCTGGCCCGGAGCCCCGGCCCCCGCGGGATTGTCTGGAGCCATTGCAGTCGCCGCTAACCCCTTCATTCCTAATAGTTACAGCTTGGCTCTCAAGAGTGATGGTACGGTCGTCGCCTGGGGTCCCGCGCCGGCCGTACCGCAGGATCTCAACGACGCGGTTGCTATCTCGGCGGGAGGTTCGCACGTCGTGGCTCTTCGTCGTAACGGAACTGTGCGGGCATGGGGCGCCAATAATGCAGGGCAAACGAATGTACCTGCTGGGTTGAGTCGCGTTATCGCCATCGCTGCCGGTGATGACTATGGTATGGCGCTTGTTGATGACACTCCGCCCCTGACGACTTCGTGCAATGCTCCCTCCGGCCAGATCTCAACGAACTATCAGGGGAGCGTGAGCGCCAGCGGCGGCACTCCCCCATACCTGTGGGCGATTCAACCAATCGCTGGCGCACTGCCGCCCGGCCTCTCGCTCCTTTCGAATGGATCCATCCTTGGCGTACCAAACCATGCGGGCAACTACGCGTTCGAGGCTCGAGTGACCGATGCGCAGCAACAATCCGCCAGCGCTTCGTGTGCTATTGCCATTGCCGGTTGCACGGTCACACTTGGTCCGAATCCAAATCTGGGATCCAGCGCCGACCTTCGCTCGTTCTCTGTCAATGCCGATGCCGGGTGTGCCTGGACTGCCACTGTAACTGCATCATGGCTTCGTCTTGTGAGCGAGGGTAGTTCCCTAACATCCCTCTCTTCCGCTGGGGCCCAGACGGTCGCTTATCGTGTCGACCCGAACACCACTAATCAGACGCGCAGCGCCACGATCTCGGTTAACAACGCCACACTCACCGTGACGCAAGCCGCGATCGGAACCAGCTGCGAAGGGGTCACGGCCACTCCGCAGCCCGGGGTGCAGCCGCCTGGAGGAGGCGATGGACAGCTGCATATCGCCACTGCTTGCAATTGGACAGCGGTGTCGGAGACACCCTGGATCACTCTCACCTCCACCCCCAACGGTACCGGTAACGGCTTGGTCAATTACCGGGTGGCCGCCCAGATCGGCGGAACGGAACCCCGCGCCGGCACCATTCGGGTCAACCAGGCTGCTGTCCGTATCGTGCAGAACCCAGTCACCTGCACCTTCGGCCTCTCGCAAACAACCCGCAACTTGCCAGCCGCCGGAGGACGTTTCTCTCTACAGGTCTCTCCTTCCAATCCTTACTGCGTATGGAGCGCCTCCCCTTCTGTCCCTTGGATTCGCATCCTTTCCGGTGCTGATGGCGCATCCGACAATCGCATTGAACTACAGGTCGAATTGAACTCCGCGGCTCCCCGCACCGGAACAATTAGCGTTGCCGGCATTGCATTCACCGTAAATCAGGCGCAGGGCTCTGGTTGTGAGGCGCAATTCTCCCCGTCCTCTCTGCAGGTTGCCTCCGCCGGCTCCTCGCTTGTTACCGTGCAGGTGCTTACCCCCTGTGCCTACACCGCCAGAAGTGATGTTCCCTGGATCGGGATTGCTTCCGGCGGTGCTGGCGCGTCTACCGGCACCTTAGGTCTGCGGGTGCTTCCCAGCACCGGCACGACGGCTCGAAGGGGGACGGTTACTGTCGGTACACGCGTGCTACTCATTGAGCAGGCAACGGCTGCCTGCGAATTGTCACTGTCCACCTCGAGTCTCACCGCCACACCAGTGCAGGGGACCTACCGCGTAAACGTTAAGGCTCCGGCACGCTGCGGCGTCGCCCCGGTTAGCGGCGCTCAATGGGTCACACCCGTATTCAGCAACGGCATCCTCACCTTAAACGTCGAGGCCAACAGCACCAATGCCACACGCTCCGGCACCGTCACTCTCAACGGATTCTATACAGTCCGCATCACCCAACCGCCTGCCGCGCAGTTTAGCTGCACCGCCACGGCAACCCCGATTGATGTGCGCCGCGAAAGCACCACCGAGTTGATTGGTCTGTACACCCTGGTCTGCGGTGGACTGGCCGGGGAAGCCCTGAATGAAGTGCGGCTCCGACTCAACACCGGCGTACTCTCACGCGACGCTCTCCTGCAGTTGGAGGATGGACAGCCGATCCGCCTGAGCGGCGCAGGTACGAATGCCTATCGGGTCAGCAATTCCGTACACAAAGAACTACGTTTTCGGGTTCCGCTCGCGGCCGCAGGAGTGAATCCCCAGCGCCGCTGGCTCTTCCGGAACGTCCGTGTGGATGCTTCTGCCGTAACCAGCGTGACCGCTACAGCGGTGGTCCCAGGCGCAGCGGTACTCGATGCCGAACGGGTTGTCGCCAATCCTAAGGAGTCGTTTCGTGTCTCCATTGCGGGCGGTCGCGCCACCTTCACCGAACTCATGCCGAATGCGTTTCGTACTCGGGCACAGGAGAGCGGCTTAATTGTCGGTTCCAGCCTCGGTCTGGCGGACACCGGGACACGGCTTATGGTCGAACTCGCCGGCGGGGGCGCCTTCAACGTGTTCTATGCAATCGGTTACAACGCTACAGGTGCGCGGTTCGTCGGCTACCATCCACAAGGAACCGATGCTCCTATTCCGTGGGATCCATTCCCGGCCTCCAGAACCGAGAGTGTTGCCCTGACCTGGGAGATCACCTCCAGCAACTTGTCGCAGTTGGAGTCCTATAGCGTACCCTTCATCGTAGCCGGCGATCTGGCGCCTTTTCCGACCATAACGGGCTCGCTCGCTCCGAACGGCGGAACCGGCGCCCCCAATTTCCGTCATTCCCGATTGACCGGCACCACCATTCGCCTCACTCAGCTCATGCAAGCCCGTTCAACCGCTACCACCTCCCCGCTGCTGCGCGCGCCCTCCGGCAATCGCGCGGTCGCCATCCAGGCGTTCGCCACAAACGAGGGCGACGCCAGTTCCGTCGGACCGGTTGAAGTCCGCGGCGTGGTGGGCCCGCAACTGCGCGTCACCGGATGCCAAACGGCCGGTGAGGGCGACTGTATCATTGGCGAGAATGCCTTCACCGCAACCTACGCCCGGTTGGATCCGGGCCAGACCATGCAGGTCAACGTGACCGGCGACCTCGACGTAGCACAAGGAAGTTCGGTCGCCCTCGACGTCTCCGCAGGTTCCGGATCCATCATCGCGGAGGACAGCACGGAGAGATGCCTGGGTGGCCTCGCCGCCATCCCGCCACCCACCGCCGCCGGGAGTACAGGAACTTTCGACGTTTTCGCCTGCGGACCATGGTCTCTCACCTCTGACGTGCCCTGGATCCGTTTCGAACCTTCCGCTGGAACTGGCAATGCCACCGTACGCTATACGATCGACGCGAATGCTGAAGGCATCGCGCGTTCGGCCAAGGTCGTACATCCGGGCGGCAGCATCACGGTCACGCAGTTGCCTGCCACCGGGGCCAACCAGACCGGTGGGTTGCGCTTCGTACCTGTTGCGCCCTGCCGCCTCATGGAAACTCGTGCGGAGTACAACTTCCAGGGGCAGACGGGAGCCTTCGGGCCCCCAACCCTCGCCGCCGGAGAGTCTCGAACGCTCGTCCTACCCTCCTCCACCGTCTGCTCTATCCCGGCGGCCGCCAAGGCATATGTCGTAAACGTCACGGTTATTCCCAAGGACGGTGCCGCGGTCGATCAAGTCACCGTCTGGCCCGCGGGTGAGAATCGGCCTGCCGCACGCACTGTCAGTTCGCCCGATGGGCAGGTCGTTGCGAACACCGCCATCGTCAAAGCCAATGGGAGCGCGGTGAGTTTGTGGGCATCAGACCCCACCGATGTCATTGTGGACATCACGGGTTATTTTACCGACCCTGGCGGCGACAACCTCGTCTTCTACCCCTTGACCCCTTGCCGCGTGACCGATACCCGCCCCTTGTATCGCTCCCCGGCCGGACCGTTCGGTCCGCCAGCCTTGATGGGTGGTCAAGTCAGGAGCTTTGCTCTGCCGCAAGGTCCCTACTGCTCGATCCCATCTAACGCCCGAGCCTACTCAGTGACCCTCACCGTTGTTCCACCGGCCTCGCTGGCCTATCTGACGATGTGGCCCGCCGGGGGACCACGTCCCAACGTTTCAAGCATCAACTCTTTCGCCGGCCGGACTCTGGCGAACAACGTGATTGTTCCCGCCGGCACTGGCGGATCGATTGACGTGTTTGCTTTGAACAATACCGACCTGCTGATTGACATCAATGGGTACTTTGCACCGGATGATGGCCGCACCGGCCTCTACTTCTTCCCACAAAGCCCGTGTTCCGTTTTGGATACCGCTGAAGGTGCCCGACTCGCGGATGAAGAGACCCGTACCATTCCCCTGCGCGCCTCCAACTGCAGCCTGCCCGCGTCTGCCAAGGCCTATGCGCTCACAACAACCGCATTGCCCGATGGACGCTCCATGCCTTTCCTGACGCTCTGGCCCACTGGTCAATCGCGACCCGGCACCTCCGTTACCAACGCCTTCGAAGGCCAGGTCGTCACAAACTTCTCCATCATCACTGTCGGGGCTAACGGGAGTGTGGACGTGTTCGCATACCGCCGGGCTCACATTGCCGTGGACGTCGGCGGTTACTTCGATCGTCCTTGACACAGCCATCTTCTTAACGCGGGTCCGGGGGGACCACTTCCACGTTGACTCCCCGTCCCGCGGCTTCCCGGTCTGACCCATCTCCGTTCACCGCAGCAACGCCCGCGCCTGCTTTGCCCAGTACGCCCCATCCGGCGCTGTTAACACCGCCGCGCGCTCCAACGCCGCCCTCGCCTCCACCTTCCTGCCCCTTGCCAACTCCAGCCGCCCCCGCAGCAGGCCCATCCGCGCCCGCAACTGCACGTTCGGCCGAGGCGTCCCCTCCACCGCCGCAAGCCCCTGCTCCACCGCATCCCAATCGCCCGCCTCCCCCGCCAACTCCGCCAAGCCTACCAGCGCCGTCACCCGGCTATTCCCCGGCTTGTCCCGCTGCTTCTCCGTCGCCTTGACGATCCCCTCATAGATCGCCCGCGCTCCCGCTTTGTCTCCCTTCCGCTGCCGTACCAGCGCCTGGTAGGTGCGCACCAGCAATACCGCCTCGTTGTCCAGACCCTGCGCCTTCAGCCGGATCTTCTCGGTCGCGGCGAAATGAGGCTCGGCCTCATCCAACCGCCCCAGATCCAACAGCGCCATCCCCGTTAATGCCTCCGCATACGCCGACAGGAGCGTGTCGGCACCTTTGGTCTCGCGGATCACCTCCGCCGCCTGCCTTACCAACTCCAGCGACTCCTCCGGCTTCCCGCTGCGCCGCAGGATCTGCCCCAGATTCACCAGCGAAGTCCCCACAAACGGATGCCGGTCCCCGTGCATCGCTCTATAAATCCGCAGCGCCTCGCGATTGGCCGGCACCGCCTTTTCAAACCGCTCCTGCCGCGAGTACAAAACCCCCAAATCACTCCATGCCGTGGCCACATCCTGCTGCCGCGTCCCATACAACTTCGTCAATATCGCGATGGCCTGCAAAAAACTGCGCTCCGCCGCTGGGAAATCCGGCATCTGCAACTGCGCCGCGCCGATATTGTTCAGCCGCACCGCCACGCGCCGGTGCAGCATCCCAAACGCCTTGGTCTCAATCCCCAAAGCCTCGTTGTAGTCGGCCAGCGCCCCCCGGAAATCCCGTAGATCGAAGCGGATCTGCCCTCGGATCCCCAGCGTGTCCGCCGTGTCCGGATGCGTCCCGCCCCGCACCCGGCGCATCGCCGTCAGCGCCTCGCCCGCCACCCCCTCGGCCTCTTTCAACCGGCTCGACAGACGCAGCGTTTCAGCCAGCGCCGCCTGCCCGTCCGCCTGCTCCCAACTGCCGGCCTGGCTATACGACAACGCCTTCCGCAGACTCTTCTCCGACGCGCCGTAGTCCCCATTCGACGCCTGCACCCGCCCCAGCCGCTTCCAAATCGACCGCTGCGCCTCCGGCGGTCCTGGCAACCGCAGCGCCCGCTCCAACAGCCGCAGCGCCAACCCCTGCTGCCCAATCACCGCGTACACGTCTCCCATCGTCGCCAGCATCCGCCCCATCGCCTCCGGCTGACCGGCTAACTCCCGCTCCATCCGCCCGACCCCGGCATCCAATATGTCCCGCGCCGTCGCCGTCTTGCCGCCATTCTGCGACGGATCCGCCACCTCAAAACTCCGCACCAGAAACTGCACCATCTGTTCGGCGGCGGCCCGCTCCCGCTCGGTCGCATTCCGCTCCTTCACCAGCAGGACTACAAACACTGCCAGTGCCGCCACCGCCATTCCCAATGCCGCCATCGCCAGCTTGTGGCGCCGCACAAACTTGCCGACCTTATACCAGGCGCCGTCGGCCCGCGCCGATACCGGGAACCCCTCCAGATACCGCCCCAGATCCTCGCCTAACGCCCCAGCCGACCGGTATCGCTCCGCCGGGCGCTTCTTCATCGCCTTCGCGACGATGTTCTCCAGATCCCCTGCCAGCTCCCGCCGCACGGCCCCTAATGTCTTCGGCTCCTGCTCGCAGACAATCCGCTCCATCTCGCCCAGCGTCTGGCTTCCCAATGTCAGCGGCCGCACCCCCGCCAGCAGCTCATACAGCATCACCCCCAGCGAATACACATCCGTCGCCGTCGTCACCGCCTCGCCGCGGATCTGCTCCGGACTCGCATACTCCGGCGTCATCATCCGTTCAAACGGACGGGTTTGCAGATTGCCGGTATCCTGCCCGGGCTCCAACAACTTTGCGATGCCGAAATCCAGTAGCTTTGCCGTTCCGTCCGCCGTTACGATCACGTTCGCCGGCTTCAAATCCCGATGCACAATCAGGTTCTCGTGCGCATACTGCACCGCATCGCAGATCCGCCGGAACAACTGCACCCGCTCCTTCACCCCCAGCCCGCGGGCCTCGCAATGCGCCAGCAACGGCAGCCCGTCGATGTACTCCAGAACCAGGTACGGTGCGCCACCCGCGGTCGATCCGCCATCCAAAACTCGCGCAATGTTGGGATGCTCCAACGCCGCCAGGATCCGCCGCTCGACGCGAAAGCGCTCCACCAGCGCCGGACTCGCGAAGGCCGCCGGCACCACCTTGATCGCAACTTCCTTCTGGAACACATCATCGCCGCGGCGCGCCCGGAACACCTGTCCCATCCCGCCCTCCCCGAGCTTCCCTATCACCTCGTAAGGGCCCAGCCGCGTCCCCACCGCGACTTCTACTTCCTGCGTCTCCCGGATGGCCTGCCGCACCACGCCTTCCAGCATCTCGCCCGATTGCGTGATCGCCCCCAGCAGTTCGCTCACATCCAGCCGCAGCCCGTCATTGCCCGCGCACTCCCGCTGCAGGTAGGCCATCCGTTCGCCGCGTGGCAGTTCCGCCGCGCGGTCGAACAACTCCCGTACTTTGTCCCAGTAGTCGGCTGGTTGGCTCCCCGCGCTCATATCTCGCGCTTCAGTTCGCGGTACAGCCAGGCGCGTGCGAACTTCATATCGCGCTCCACGGTCGTCTCGGAAACCCCCAGCGCCGCCGCCATCTCGACGTAAGTCACTCCGCCGAAGTAGAACAGCTCGATGGCATCGGCCGACCGCGCATTGATCGCCCGCAGCCGCGTCAGCGCCTCATCCAATTCCAACAAGGTCTGGTCTTGCCGCTCGGCCACCAGCATCTCGTCGGTCAACTCCTGCGCATGCGCCCCGCCGCCGCGCTTTAATGCCCGTCGCGCCTTGGCATGGTCCACCAGCACCTGGCGCATGATGCGCGACGCCACGGCATAGAAATGGGCGCGGTCCACCAGCGACGCATCCGCCCCCAACAGCTTCAGGTAGGCTTCATGCACCAGAGCGGTCGGCGACAGCGTATGTCCCTGCCGCTCTCCCGCGAGACTTCGCTGCGCCATCCGGTGGAGATGATCGTACACATGCGGGATGAGCGTCTCCAGCGCGGCTTTGTCACCACCTCGCCAGCGCGCCAGAATCGCCGTTACTGTAGCCGCGTCCAGTTCCAAACGCTCTCCCCTTGCGCCCGATCATAACAGAACGTCGAAAAATCTTCCGCCGGGGCGGGGGTGAACGAAAGGGGCTTTCGCTTACCCAATCGAGACCACATCCCATGAAACACATCTTCCTGCTCACGCTAGTCGCCATGGCTGCCCACGCCCAATCCATCCCCGTCGCCGCCGATACCTTCCTGCACTCTGATCACACAGGTACAAACTTCGGCTTCCTGCCCACCCTCGCGGTCGATATGAAGTCCACGTCCCTGATCCGCTTCGACCTCGCCAGCCTCCCACCGGGCACCACCGCTGCCTCCGTGGCCAAGGCTACCCTCACCCTCTACGTCAATCGGGTCAACCGCCCCGGCAGCCTCCTGGTCCACCCCGTCTCCGGCCTCTGGGCCGAGAGAACCGTTAACTTCGCCTCCCGCCCTATCGCAGGTCTTGCTCTGCCTGCCGTGCCGGTCACTACCTCCAATGTCTTCCTCACCATCGATATCACCCCCATCGTACTCCAGTGGCTCTCCGGTACCCCCAATGACGGCCTCGCTTTGGTGTCGGAGCCCAACGCTGGCGGCATCTTCACCTTCGATAGTAAGGAAGACCTCGGCACCGGCCACCCGGCCGAACTCCAGATCGCTCTTAAAAGCGGCGCCGGCCCGGCCGGCCCGCAAGGCCCCGTCGGCCCGCGCGGCTTCAATGGCGCTCCGGGTGCTCCCGGCGCTCCCGGACTCTCCGGCGTCCAGCTTGTCCTGGTTCGCGGTCAGGTGTCGAGCGGCTTCAGCAACCTATCCCTTTCAGCCGCCTGCCCGTCCGGTAAGCGCGTGATCAGCGGTGGCTGCGACGCACTCTTCGGATTCGTCAACGTCCAGGGCTACACCCCGCCCGCGATCGTCAAGGCTGTCCCGGAAGGCAATGGCTACACCTGCCTATTCAGCGGCGGCACCGGCATCAACATGCAGGTGGCCACCACGGTCGTCTGCGCCAACGTCCAATAATCCCTCCCCAACCCTCCGGCGATCTCCGCGCGTCGTATGATCGGAGATCGCCGGACTCCTCCCTATGTCTGCCACTGAATTCCTCGCCGCCCGTGACTTCCTTCTCCGTCACCGCCTCGACTACCAAACCGCCTACGACGGCTTCCAATGGCCACGCCTGACGCATTTCAACTGGGCCCTCGACTACTTCGACCGCATGGCCCAGGACAACCACAGCCCTGCGCTCCACTTGCTGGATGAATCCGGTCAACCCACCCTCCGTAGCTTTGCCCAACTCTCGGCCGAATCCAATCAACTGGCCAACTACCTTCGGTCAGCCGGCGTCCGTCGCGGCGATCGCATCCTTCTCATGCTCGGCAACGAGCTGCCTCTCTGGCTGGTCATGCTTGCGGCCATCAAACTTGGCGCAGTCGTCGTTCCCGCTACTACCCTGCTCGCCCCAGCCGACCTCCAGGACCGCCTCCAGCGCGGCGACGTCCGCTTTGTCATCACCACATCCTCCCACGTCTCGAAATTCGACACCCTTCCAAAAACCTTCACCGGCTTGGTCTCGGATAAACCAGCCGCAAACTGGTCTAGTCTCAACGATGCCTCCTCGCACCCCACCACCTTCACACCCGCCGCCGCCACCCGCGCCTCCGATCCTCTCCTGCTCTACTTCACCTCCGGCACCACCGCCCAACCGAAGCTAGTCGAACACTCCCACGCCAGCTACCCCGTCGGCCACCTTTCCACCATGTACTGGCTCGGACTCCAACCCGCCGATCTCCACTGGAACATCAGTTCCCACGGCTGGGCCAAACACGCCTGGAGCTGCTTGTTCGCCCCCTGGAACGCCGGCGCCGCCGTCTTCTCCTCCAACTACGCCCGCTTCCAAGGCAGGGAAGTCCTGCAGACACTCGCCAGCCATCCCATCACCAGCCTCTGCGCGCCGCCCACCGTCTGGCGCATGCTCATCCAGCACAATCTCACCGAATTCCCCGTTTCCCTCCGCTCACTGGCCTCGGCCGGCGAACCCCTTAACCCCGAAGTCATCGCCCGCATCCGCGACGCCTGGGGCCTCGACATCCGCGACGGCTACGGCCAAACGGAAACCACCTGCCTCGTTGGCAACTCCCCCGGCCAGCCGCTGCTGCCCGGCTCCATGGGACGCCCCCTGCCCGGCTTCTCCCTCGCCCTCCTCGACCCCGACGGCCACCCCTGCGACGACGGCGAACTCGCCATCCGGCTCGACAACTCCCCCACCGGCCTGCTCCTCGGCTACGCCGGCGATCCAGACAAAACCGCCGAAACCACCCGCGGCGGCTTCTACCGCACCGGCGACATCGCCCACCGCGACCCCAACGGCTACCTCACCTACATCGGCCGCGCCGACGACGTCTTCAAAGCCTCCGACTATCGCCTCAGCCCCTTCGAACTCGAAAGCGTGCTTCTCGAACACCCCGCCATCGCCGAAGCGGCCGTCGTCCCCGCGCCCGACCCCGTTCGCGCCGCCGTCCCCAAAGCGTTCCTCGTTCTCGCCCCCGGCTACACCCCCGGCCCGGAAACCGCCCGCGACATCTTCGCCTTCCTGCTCCCCCGCCTCGCCCCCTACAAACGCATTCGCATCATCGAGTTCGCCGACCTGCCCAAGACCATCTCCGGCAAAATCCGCCGCACCGAACTCCGCCGGCGCCCCGCGCTCCAGCAGTTTGCGCTGGAGGACTTTCCAGATCTCCGGGGCGGCGCGTCGTAATCCGGCTTGCGATACCAGAATGACTGTATTCGGGCCCATCATTCACCTGGAGTGAACGGCCCATCACTTGTTTTCATTTGACGGAAACGATTCCAACGTGATGTAATCGCTCCCAAACCGGCCACGGTGTTGGGGTGCTTGGAAGAGCCTTTGCTTGTTCTGGGTTTGGGTGCACGTCCGCGCCGGGTCGGCCAAGGGAGAGGATGCAATGTCACGTTACCTTCGCACGCTTGGCCTGTTGCTTCTGTCAAGCCTCATTTCAACCACCGCCGCCTTCGCGCAGGCCACTAGCGGTACCATCACCGGCAGCGTAACCGACCCCACGGGCGCCGCGATCCCGGCCGTCAAAGTTACGGTAACCGAGACAGCCACCGGGCTTGTCCGCACCTCCACCTCCGATGAGTCCGGCAACTTCCGCTTCCTGCTCCTGCCGGTCGGCAACTACCGCATCGACGCCGCCGCCGAAGGTTTCAAGGCTTTCCGCCGCGAAGGCGTGATCATCGAAGCCGATCGCTCACTTGGCGTTCCCATCCGGCTGGAAGTCGGGTCGCTTGTCGATGTCGTCGAAGTGGTCGGCGGCACTCCCCTGCTGGAACCGAACACCTCGGCTCTCGGCACCGTCATGGACCGCCAGAAGGTGGAAGACCTCCCCCTGAACGGCCGCAACCCAATGGGGCTTGCCAACCTCGTGCCCACCGTTCGCGGCATCGGCTACTTCGGGGGCCAGGTCCTCTCCAGTTGGCGCATGGCGGCTGTCTCCATCGGCGGCGGTTCCCCCCTTCACAACGACTTCATGGTCGATGGCATCGGCGCCACCAAGCTCTCCAGCGCCGGCGCCCAGATCTACCCTACTGTCGAATCCACCCAGGAATTCAAGATCCTCACCAACGCCATGTCCGCCGAGTTCGGACGTACCGGCGGCGGCATCGTCAGCGTCATCACCAAGTCCGGCACCAACAACTTCCACGGCAACCTGTTCCACTACGTCCGCAACGATAACTTCAACGCCAACGAATTCTTCTCCAACCGTAACGGCGGCAAGCGCCCCTCGCTCGCCTGGAACCAGTTTGGCGGCTCCCTGGGCGGGCCGGTGATCAAGAACCGCCTCTTCTTCTTCACCAACTACGAAGGCTTCACCGAGCGCCGCATTACGCAGTCGATCACCAACTCCGCCACGCTGCGCCAGCGCGCCGGCGACTTCTCCGATACCCGCGTCGCCTCAGGCGCCCTTATCACCATCTACGACCCGGCCACCACCACCGCCGCCGGCTCCGGCTTCACGCGCGCCGCCTTCCCCGGCAACATCATCCCGGCCTCCCGCATCTCCGACATCTCCCGCAAGATCATGACGTACTGGCCGGAGCCGAACCTCCCCGGCCTGCCCAACACACAGGCGCAGAACCTCTTCCTGCAGGGCGCCGGCCCCATCGACCGCAACACCTTCACCGCCAAGATGGACTACAACATCTCGTCGGCCCGCCGCATCTCCGGCCGCTATACCTGGGATGACCTCGACTGGCGCTTCCCCCGCGTTGTCGGCACCGCTGCCGAAGTCGACGGCCGTGACGTATACATCCCCCGCCACAGCGCGTCGCTCAACTACACCGACTCGCTCCGGCCCACGCTGCTGTTTGAAGGCAAGCTCGGCTTTGCCCGCGAAAACGAAAACTACGTCATGCCCTCGGACGGCTTCGATATCACCACGCTCGGCTTCCCGGCGTCGTTTGCCCGCCTCGGCTCCCAGGACCGCGGCGCCCGCTTCCCCACCGTCGGCATCTCCGACATGGCCACCATGGCCAACACCTCCACCTCCGGGAACCCCTCGCTCAGTACCCTCGCCAGCGGCACCATGACCAAGCTGACCGGCCGCCATACCATCAAGTTCGGCGGCGAGCACCGCTTCTACGGCATCAACCGCTGGGGCCGCTCCAACTCCGTCGGCAACTTCTCGTTCGGCCGCGGCTTCACCCAGGGGCCGAACCCCCTCCAGGCCAGCGCCAATGCCGGCTACGGCGTCGCCACGTTCATGCTCGGAACGCCCACCTCCGGCCTCGCCACCCGCTCGCCCAACTTCACCCAGGGCCTCAACCACTTTGCCGGCTTCCTCCAGGAAGACTGGCGCGTCTCCAATAACCTCACCCTCAACCTCGGTGTTCGCTGGGAATACGAAGGCCCCCTCACCGACCGCTACAACCTGCTCACCAACTTCGATCGCACCGTCGCCAGCCCCTTGCGCGTCCCCGGCATGAACCTCCAGGGCGGCCTCACCTTCCCCGGCGTCGGCGGCCGCGGCCGTGGCCTTACCGAACGCGTCTTCAACAACTGGGCCCCGCGCATCGGCTACGCCTACAAGTTCGGCCAGAAGATGGTCTTCCGCGGCGGCTACGGTCTCATGTACATCCCCTCCAGCCCCTTCATCGGACCTACCACCACCGGCTTCTCGCTGAACACGCCGATGGTTTCGTCCATCGACGGCGGCCTGACCCCCTACCACACGCTCGCCGATCCCTTCCCGCAGGGCTTGCTCGATCCGCTCGGAGTCTCCCTCGGTGCCGCCACGGGTCTTGGCCAGTCCGTCGCGGGTCAGCTGTTCAACGTCCGCCGCGGCTACGCCCAGCAGGGCAACTTCACCGTCCAATATGAGCCCTGGAACAACTGGCTGCTGGAAGCCGCCTGGGTCGTCAACAAAGGTACTCGCCTGCAGGGTGCCGCCACCCAGCTCAACAACCTCACCGACGCCCAGCGTGCCCTTGGCACTACGCTCGCCCAGTCGGTGCCGAATCCGTTCTTCGGCCTCATCGACAGCGGCCCGCTCGCCGCTGCCACAGTCACCCGCCAGCAGTTGCTGCTGCCCTATCCGCAGTTCACCGGCGTCAACGGCGGCTTTACCTACAACCACAACTCCATCTATCACGCCCTCGCCGTAAAAATCGAGAAGCGCTTCTCCAAGGGCCTGTCCATGCTGGTGGCCTATACCGCTTCCAAGAACATCGACGACGGCAACGCCAGCGGCCAGATCCGCCCTGGCGGCAACACCATCGGCGGTGTCCAGGATTGGTTCAACCTCCGCGCCGAACGTTCCAAGAGTGCCGAAGACATTCCCCAGCGCCTCGTCTGGACCACGCTCTGGAACCTTCCCGTGGCCACCCAGGCCACCGGTCTGAAGCGCGCCATCATCGGCGGCTGGCAGCTCAACCCCATCCTCACCATGGAAAGCGGCCCGCCCGTGGCCATGAGCGCCTCCGTCGTCGGCGGCGGCAACCGCCCCAACGTCGTCGCCGGCCAGCAGCCCAAAATCGAG
>JAEUQF010000398.1 GCA_016789745.1 Bryobacterales bacterium | reverse complement strand
TTGCGCACTGCGCGCCGTTCTGCCAGCATAGTTCTGCGACGGGCGGCTCCGGCGGGATGAGCTTAGAAGCTTTCGTCTTCGCCAGTACCGGACCAAACCGCACTACTCGGGAGCCGTTTACACAGATTCCCGGACACTACCGCAGCGCCTCGCGCACGATAACCGCATCGGCTTCCGCTACGAGCCGTCTATGGGAAAAGGCAGTCACGGGCGCGTCTGGTTGGGTTCCCGCTCCACCACCCTCAAGGATCCACCAAAGAACCAAGCCCCGGTCTACTCCTCGCCATGTGCCGTGACCTCGCCATCGACCCGCGCGATCTCCACGGAGCAACGATGTTCGCCTTCACCTACCCCGCCACCTTCCGCCGCGACACCTCCGGCCGTACCCTCGTGTCGTTCCCCGACTTCCCCACATCCCACACCAGAAGCCCGTCCCCATCCCCTTCTGGATCGCCCCAAACTCGCACTCTACTGGGCCATTGCCGACGCCGGCATCTCCCGGTCCGAACTCGCCCGCCGGCTCAGTGTCCGTGAAACCGTCGTCCGCCGCATGCTCGACCCCAATCACGACAACAAAGCCGGAAAACTCGAGGCGGCCCTCAGCGTCCTCGGCAAGCACCTCTTCCTGGCCTCCACCTACGCGGCCTGAACACCAGGCCCTCAATCGCTATTCCTTCACCGGCGGCCCCGCCGGATACCACGATTCCCGGTCAATCCTCCCACCTGGTAATTTCGTCCACGTCCCGTTACGGCCAGACTGCCCCCGCCCCGATGCCCCGTTCTCCCCATTTTCCGCGCACATAATACAAATCGGCTCATCGAATTCAAACATTTCCGTCGACGCACCGCAATGAATACAACTCGGCATCGGGATGTTCACCTCCGTGATATGCAATGTAGGCCAGACCATCCGGCCGCGCTCCACCGTTGGTCCTGCAAGTCCCGTGCCATCCAACCCCGCCCACCGGAAAACACTACTACGGAAACTTCACTCCCAACACTCCCGCCAACCGCCCCGCAATCGCTGTCATCTCCATCTCCGGCAGCCGTTCCTTCTTCACTCCAGCCCCCCACAGCACATACACCGACCGGAACTCTTCCCGCACCGGCCAATACCCGTGCGTTCCCCGCGGCTTCTCCAACTTCCCCTTCCCAAAATTCACGTGCTCGGCCGGTGCAAACGCGAACAGCCCAGCCATCCCCGGCGCCCGTTCCCGTAACTCCTGCTGCGGAATCTCCCGCCCCATCCCATCCTTACCTCGCAACGCCGCCGCCACCGCCGCATCCTTCGTCGTCACAATATAGCTCGACACCGTCATCTCCCCGCTCGCATACTGCTGCGGATCCACCAACCGGTCCACCCGCTCAAACCCGTGATCACTCACCAGCGCAATCACCCCATCCTTCGGCAAAGCCTTCATGATCATCCCCACACACTCATCGGCCCGCTCCAGCGTCGCGTTCGACGGCTTCCCATACGGCCCAAACGCATGCGCCGCCGCATCATGATCCGCCAAATGTACCAGAATCAAATTGGCCTTCTCCTTCAGCATGTACAGCACCGCCTGCGTCCGCGCCACATCATCCACAATCGGCCGCGGAAACGACGGGTACATCGCCGTGATCTTCCCAATCAGCCCCGGAGTCGACACATCCTCGTGTGCCTCCATCTCCATCCGCCCCGCATCCCCGCCCAAAAACTTCTCCGGGAAGTTGAAATCAATGTTCGCCCCCACCGTCACCGGCCAGTCCACCGCGCCTGTCTTCAATCCCGCCGCCTTCACTACGTCCCACAGCACCGGCACCTTGATCTGCCGCGTATACCAAAACCGCACATTCTTGCCGTCGTTATTCGCAATAATCCCGTGCTGGTGAGGATGCACTCCCGTCACCATCGTCGTGTGCGAAGGAAACGTCACCGACGGCATCACGCCCACCACGCCGTTCGCCCACGCCCCTTCCGCCATCAATCTCCGGATCGCCGGTATCTTCACCCCCACCTTGTCCGCGTCGCGCAGATAGCGGTTATCCAAGCCGTCGATCGAAATCACCACCAGCGTCTTCGCCTGCCCCAACACCGCGCCCAACACCAATCCCAGCGCCAATACCCAGCTCATTTCCGAACTCCCTCCATCTCCCGCAACATAATCTCCACCGCAGCCGCCGAAATCATATGCCGCGGCGCTTCGTCATCAATCACCAACCGGAACTCGCCCGCCTTGCCCACCGCTTCCTGCACCGCCCGCTCGTATACCCGGTACGCTTCGTCATAGGAAGCCCCAATCCGCCGCGCATCATGCTGCGCCTCCCCAAAACAACAATCGTCGCGCCTGTTTAAGATCTGCACCTGCTTGCGCCCCGGACCCGTCGCCCCCAACACATACAGATCCGGATACCCCGCCAGCCGGTAAAACTCCGCGAAATACTGCTCATGATCCCCCACAGATCCGCCCACCCGCAGGTACAACGGAATCGACCCGGCCACCGGATAACTCGTCCGGATCGCCGGATCAATCGCCGCATACAGCGTCGTCGTCCACCCGCCGCCCGACAACCCCGCCATGTGAACTTCCTTATAGCGCGGCTTCAACACGTTCAGACTCACCGCCACCGGCTCCAGAAAGAACTTCAACCCATTCCCACTCCGCACCGGCAACTCGAACATGTTCCCGTGCGGCACCGTGCCGCAATCCCCCGGCCGCATGTGCGGCATGTAAGCGATCAGCACTCCATACCCGGCACCCAGCATCCGGTCCACCGCATGCGCCAGGCCAAAGCTCTTCTCCGCCTGCAAGTCGTCGAACGTGCAACCATGCCCGTGCTGCAACACTACCAACCTCCCATTCCCGCGCACCGGCACGAAATGATGCGTCGTGTTCTCCTGCCCTGCTTCCATCCGGATCGTCATCGTCTCCACGGCCTTCCTGTGCCGCAACCCGGCAATCGGACTCGCCGCATTCTTCTCTACCGCCGCCGGCCTGGCATCCACCGGGAACCCACCGGCACCCCAGATGAACCGCGCAATCGCCTCGCGCTTGTCTCGAGCCGCCGCCGACGACGTCACCGTAATCGCTCGGTCATTCGTCAACACCGGCGGAGGCAGCCCCAACACCTTCGCCACCACCGGCGCCAGTCCATCGGCCATCCATTGAAATCCCAAGTCATTGGGATGGCCCCCGTCCACCAGCCCGTCCAACTGATGCGGCCCCAGCAAGGACAACCCATCCACCAGCGTCAACCGCTTATCCCCAGCCGCAATCCGAGCCCGTACCACCTGCGTAATCAGCCCCCGCTGCCCCGCGCTCCGCTCATCTTCCTTCGCCCGCGCAATCGGCGTCACCGCCAGAATCGGCGTCTCCGGATGCTTGGCCCGCAGCGTCGCCAGAAACGGATCATACACCTCCCGCAGCGACTCTACCGACGGGTTATTTCCCGCAAAATCCAGCACGAATAAGGACGCGTCAATCTCTGCCGTCATCTCTGCCACCACCGGCTCGCCCTTGCCATTCCCCGAAAATCCCAGATTGACAAAGTCGATGTTTAACTGCCGCCCCAGGGTCGCCTGGTAGCTCAGCCCGGACCGGCTCGCGCATCCACCCTGCGTAATCGACGTCCCATAAAAGACCACCGGCTTCGCCACCGCGAACCGCCTCGCCGCCCCCGTCGTGGCGCCCTCATCCAACTGCACCCCCAACACCTTCACGGCCTTATACAGCGGCAGATACAGCAGCACCTCGCGCATCGCCGGCGGCAGCCCGTCGAAATATACATGCTCCACCACTTTGCCCGGTCCCGCATCCTTCGGCGCAATCGCCGACCCCCGATACACTCCATCCAGGTACAGGTCGACCCCGGTCTGCCCGAACGCGTGCATATTGGCCATATTCGGCGGCGAGGGGTATTCCAACCGGATGGCTAGCCGCGTCGAATTGGTCCGTAGCCGAATCCGCGCCCCGCTCGGCGACAGCCCCAGGTTCCACACCGCCGGTGGGAGCGCCGCCTGCAACCGCAATGGCAGCCGCATCGTCTGGTGCTGGTTCTCACCGAACCACGGAAGCCCCCGCACCTCCAACCGCGGATCCCCCAACGGAATCCACTCCGCCCCCACTACACAGGGACCGATCAATAGGAACAATAGGGAAGCGAACACCAGGGAATTATAGCCTCTCGCCAACCGCAGACTGCGCGGCTCACCGTTGCGTATCCTAAAACCAATGCGCCCTCAACTCATCCCCATCCTGCCCCTCATCCTCCTAACCACCGCCTGCTCCTCCCCAACCACCCCTACCGCCGAAACTCCCACCAAACCCGCCGTCCAAACCACCCCTCCCCCCGTCTACCGCGTCAAACTCGCCACCTCCAAGGGCGACATCACCATCGAAGCCCGCCGCGAGTGGGCCCCCCTCGCCTCCGATCGCTTCTACGAACTCACCCGCACCGGCTTCTACAACGATGCCCGCTTCTTCCGCGTCCTGCGCAAGTTCATCGCCCAGTTCGGCGTCGCCGCCGACCCCAAACTCATGCAACTCTGGAACGCGAAGCCGCCCCTGATGGACGACAAGCGCGTGCTCTCCAACCAGCGCGGCACGCTCAGTTTTGCCAAGGTCGGCCCCAACTCCCGCCGCACGCAGGTCTTCATCAACCTCGCCGACAACACCAAGGCTCTCGACAGCGACGGATTCACGCCCTTCGCCAAAATCGTCGACGGGCTCCCTATCGCCGACGAATTGTACGCCAAGTACGGCGAACTCGAATCCCGCGGCGGCGCCGGCCCCGACCCCACCAAACTGGAACTCATGGGCAATGCTTATCTGATCCGCCTGTTCGGCAGCCTCGATTACATCAAGACCGCCGAGATCCTCCCGTAAATGCGCGGTCGTTTACGCATGCTTGGGAGACAACCTGCTGACTACGGTATCACTGCGCCATACCGCCGGATCCGTGGAATCGTCCCTACCTCCACCGGCCGCGACACCCGAAACTCACGCATCACGAACGCCGTGTCCGCATCGCCCGAAAACGCAAGCCAGTAGTTCTCCGCCGGCTCAAACGCTACCCCAGCCGGAACTGCCGGCAGCGTTCCCACACCCTCCATCGTCACTCCCCAAACCTCACGTCCATCCTCCCCCACAATCCCGAACCGCACCCGCCCCCGCCGCACCTCCATCATCCCCGTGTACCGCAGCAGCCTTGCCTGCGCCCCTGACCCTACTGGGACTCGCCACCGCACCGACTTGCCCTCACTCCGCAATTCCTCCGGCCGCAGCGGATTGCTCGCACCCTTCTCCGCCATCTCCCTCGCCGCAAACGTATGCACGTAGAACGTCGGCGCCGCGCTCACTGTCGGTGCCCCGTTGTCATAGCGCGGCACATGCGCGTTCCCGATCCCCCTGTCGAACCTCCCGAAATACGCCGTCATCACCTCCAGCACGCCGTAGTAATTCCGCTCTCCCCGCTCGGTCGATTCCAACCGCCACGCAAGTTCCTCATTGCCCCCAACCACCTCCTCCGCCGGCCGCGACGAAAGCAGCACAAATCGCTCCGCCGGCACGCCGTCCTGCGCAATCGACTGCACCGCCAGCCGGCGCGTCCCATAAAACCGCGGGCCGTAGATTCCGAAGAAAAGCCGCACTGTACCCTGATACTCCAGGCCCACATCCGCATCAACGCCGCTGGTCATCACCCGGTACCCCGCCGCCCCCTTCGCCTCCAGCAGATTCAGCGCTTCCCCGCATTCGTGCAGCAACTGCTGATACGCCAACTCCTGCGCAAACAGATCTCCCGCTGTCAATAGCGGATAACCCACCAGAAACCCCGCCAGTGCAAGCGCCGGGGGCCGCAGGCTTCGCAGCGCCAGCCCCATCGGAATCGCCAACAGGTAGATTGCCGGAATCACGTACCGCGCCGCCGCTACCCCTGTCGTTGACGTGAACACCAGAACCGCAAGAGCCGCCGCAATGCAGAACAGGATCAGTGCCCGGTCCTCCGGCTCACGCATCGCCAGCCAAACGGCATACCCGTATAGCAGCACCACCCCTAATGTCAGCAACGCCAGCGGCGATGCCGGCACCAGCATCGACACATGCGCCGCGACATCCCTGGCCAGTCTGCCCAGGGTAAGCCCCTTCGCCCGTCCGCCTGCCGCGGCGAATAGCCACGTCCAATACAGCATTAGCACGCCCAGCGGAAGCAGTCGCAACACCGACCGTCGCCCGCCGAGCAACGCCAGCGCCGCCACCAACACGCCGCAGAACGCGTAGGCCACTTCCTTGATCCCCAGCGTCACATAGAACACCGCCAGGAACGCCGCGTACCGCCGGTAGCTCATGTTCGCCAGCACGAATGGCGCCGCCCCCTTCGCTGCCGCCAGCCACACCAACACCAACGCCCCCAACGCCACAAAACCGTCCGGAGCGCTCAGCATCAACTTGAACGAAGTCGTATGAAACAGCAGGTACGCCACCACCACCGCCGACACCGCCCAACTCGCGCCCCTATCCCGCAGAATCCGCGCCACCACCACCAACGCGCATCCCATTGCCGCCCACTTGAACAGGTACCAAAGCCAGAACTGGCCATGGAACAGCAGCATCTGCAGATCGTGCATCAGTGCCGTTGTCGGCCGCACAATATAGGCGTTGTGGAAGGCCCGCAGGTACCCCGGCAGCAGGTTCTCCCAGGACACGGGCAGCCCATGGAACAGGTGCGGCAGCGTTAACAGGTCCCACCAGGCAAACGGCCGGCTCATAGACGCCAGCAGCAGCGGAGCCAGAAACACCGCCCACCACAACGCTAGCCAACCGTAGAGCGCCGGCCTCTCCAGTGCCGCCGACAAGTCGGTCCACCGGCGGCGCATTGTTTGCGATTCCGTGTGCAGTTTCAAATCGCCAGACGTCCGGATCTCTTCAGCCCGTACAAGCGAAACAACTGCTGAAACGACTCTTTGATGGATCCCGCACTCACATTATGGCTCGCCATCGAATAGAGAATCGGAACCTCCGCATAGTGTCTTTTCATACAATAGGCCTTCATCTCAGTCTGGAAAAACGGGCTCCGCGACACGATGCCTTTCCGTAGAATATCTTCCAGAATATCCCGCCGGAAGAGTTGAAACCCGCTTGTCATATCGCTCAGTTGTGTTCGCAGCAGCAGATTCGTTACCAGAGTGCCGCCTTGGCTGATCATCCTGCGCCGCAGCGAACTGTTCACCAGCCTGCCGCCTTTACCAAACCTCGTTCCGAACGCGCATTCGTAGCCCTGTTCGATGGTTCGCAGGAACGCCGGGACATCGGCGGGCCTGTGGCTGTACCCTGCGTCAATCTCCAGAATCCAGCCCGCCTTACTGGCCAGCGCCTCCCGATACCCTCGCACATAGGCGTCCACGACGCACCGGTTCTCCGGCGCCCACACGACGGTAAGCCGCCGCTCCCGCCGTTCCAGTGCCCTCAAGATGTCAAAGGTGCCATCTCTCGATACACGATCCAGCACAGCCAGGAATCGTGCCTCTCCCAGAGCCTCGCATGCCGCTAATACTTCTGTAACAAATCCCTCCGCCGTCCTTGCCTCGTTCGCCATTGGACAGACAATGGCCAGATTCACCCGTGACAACGTATTAGATTGCACCAAACAATGCTGCGCTCCCATTGCTATAAGAAAACCGCACTTGTTCGCGGCCGTTTTCAATCTATCACCCGCTATAATTAAAAACCGCAGTTGTGCTTTCGTAGTTGTGCTGTTTCATAAAGTTGTCGTAATTACCACCACCCATTTGCCCACACGGGCAGTGCAGCAGATTGCCGGCCAGTGCAGCGAGTGGACTCTACTCGTCGTGGGGGACCGCAAAACACCCCCCGGCTGGAATTGGCCTGGTACCCGCTTCCTCCCCGTTTCGGAACAGCTCGACATCGGTGGTACGTTCGCGGCGAAATGCCCCCTCAACCATTACGCCCGCAAGAACATCGGCTATCTCTGGGCCATTGCCCACGGTGCGGGTATGATTGCCGAAACCGACGACGACAACATCCCTTATCCGAACTTCCTGGAGAACACCTATCGCCAGGTTAGCGGCCGCCAGGTGCGGAAGGCCGGTTGGGAGAACGTCTACACCCACTTCTCCAGTCAAAAGATCTGGCCTCGCGGCTTTCCCCTGGAACGGATTGCCGACAGCCTCCGCGAACCCAGCCCCCTCGGCGACGTCGCTCTCTACGATTGCCCCATCCAGCAATACCTGGCCGATGGTGACCCGGACGTTGATGCCGTCTACCGCCTCACCACCGTTGCCGAAACCAGGTTCCAGCCCAACACCGTCATCCTCTCGAAAGGCACCTTCTGCCCGTTCAATTCCCAGAACACCCTGTTCTGGCCGGACGCCTACCCGCTGTTGTATCTACCCGCCCACGTCAGCTTCCGCATGACCGACATCTGGCGCTCCTTCATCGCCCAGATCTGTCTCCACGCTCGTGACCTGCACATCGCCTTTCGCGAGCCCACCGTCTTTCAGGACCGCAACCAGCACTCGCTGTTGCGCGACTTTGCCGACGAAATCCCCGGCTACCTCAACAACGCCCGTATCCTCGACATCCTGTCCGCGCTCCCGCTTTCACCGGATCCCGGCAGGACCGGAGAGAACCTCTGGCGCTGCTACGACGCTCTTGTTCGTGCCGACATCGTCCCAGCTAGAGAAATGGAAATGGTCGACCTCTGGCTTCAGGCTCTCGACTCTATGGCCGGGGCTGTTCCAGCCAGCGGTTGACCTCGCTCTCCAACAGCGAGAGGGGCAGCGGGCCGCTGCGCAGAATGACATCGTGAAATTCGCGGATGTCGAACTTCGCGCCCAACCGACTCTGCGCCCGTTTCTTCAACTCCTGAATCTTCAACTCGCCCACTTTGTACGACAGCGCCTGCGCGGGCATCGCGATGTAGCGGTCCACTTCACTGGCGATGAACGCCGCGTCCATCCACCCGCCCTGCGCCTGGCTTAATGTCGCGATCGCCTTCTCCCGGCTCCAGCCCAGCGCATGAATACCCGTGTCTACCACGAGCCGCAACGAGCGGAACAACTCCGACTGCAACTGCCCGTAGCGCTCATATGGCGTCTCGTACATCCCCAACTCGGTCCCCAGACTCTCCGCATACAGTCCCCAGCCTTCCCCATACGCAATGTAGCGTCCCATGCGCCGGAACTCGGGCAGCGCCATCTCGGCGGCCAACGCCACCTGCAGATGATGCCCCGGCACCGCCTCATGCAGAATCAACGCCTGCATGCAGCACTTCGATTGCTTCTCCGGATCCACGGTGCGCAGGTAGAAGTTGCCCGCCCGGCTCCCATCCAGCGCCGGTCCTTCATAGTAGGGTGCCGCCGTCCGTGCGCGATCCGCCGGAATGGCCCGCACCCCATACGGCATCCGCGGCAGTGTCCGGAACAGGCGCGGCAACTCCGGATCCGCACGCTTGGCAATATCGCGACCATGCGTCAGCACCTCGGCTTCACTCCGAAAGCGCATCGCGGGCGCATCCAAAACCTGGTCCACAAACGCCGCATGCGACCCCTCAAACTGCAACTCCCTCCGGATCGCCGCCATCGCCGCCGCCACCCGCGCCACTTCCTTTAATCCCAACTCATGAATCTGCTGCGGCGTCAGATCCGTGGTGGTCATAATCCGAACGAACGTCGCATACCGGGCCTCGCCTTCCGGGAGCGCCGAGACACCGATACTGCTGCGGGCCGCCGGCAGGTACGCCGAAGACACATAGTCCCGCAGCTTCGCCCAAGCCGGCTGAAACGCGCTGCCGTAAGCCTCCGCGGCCTGACGCCGCAGCCGCTCCTGCTCGGCCGCCGGCACCGCCGCAGGCAGTTGGGCGAACGCTGCCAGCAGCGGACTCTTCTCCGCCGGCGCGCTCCGCTGCATGTCCAACTGCTGCAGCATCCGCTCCACCACCAGCTTGGGCGGCAGCAACCCCTTGCTCTTTGCGTCCTCGGCCGCCGCGATCACCCCGTCCACATACTTCGGCAACGCCTTCAGGCGCGCGATGCGGTCTTCAAAGTCCTTTACCGTCTCGACGGGCGCTAATCCCAACGTTGCCGGAACCACCAGGTGCGGCCCCGTGAAGTGATTGATCGTCATATATGACCCGATCTTGCGCTCGGCCTCCGCGCCCTGCTCCACCTGGTTCCGCAGCAACTGCACGCTGAGCCGTTCCTGCTCGCTCAGCGCCACCCCGTCGAACGCCTTCAGGCGCTCCAGAAAATCCTGCCGCCGCTGGCGTGCCGCCTGTCGCGCCCTGGGTGTATAGTCCGTCCAGCGGTCGTTATAGTCCCGCCGCCCGGCCTGCGTGGCGGACTCCGGCGAATCCGCCAGCCCGGCCTCGTAGTATTCCTTGAATACCTTCGCCAACTCGGCATTCTCTGCAAACAGAGAGCCGGGCAAAAGTAGCACAACTGCAAGCAAGCGCATCCTCTCAGTGTACGGCCAGCGCCTGGATCGCAAAGCCCGTCGCGATCAACGGATCGTCCTCTTTTACAAGCGCTTCTTCATTCCGCCAACTTCCATCAGCCTGCTGCTGCTGTTCGATCGCATCCGTCATGCCGAACAGGCCCGCCGTCGCCGACGCATAGTAAAACCGCAAGCCCGCCGGCCAGCGGCGATAAGCCTCGCCCACAAACCCCGGCGCTGTGAACCCCGTATGCGCCTGCTCCAGCCACGCCCGCGCCGCCGTCACCCGCGGATCCGCGTCCGTGTACCCACAGCACCGCAACGACCGGATGCCGTCGGCCGTCGTCGTTCCATAACTCCGAAACCGCCGCCCGTCGAGCCCCGCCTTGTTCGTATCCTCCTCTGTTGTCGAGAAGAAGAAGCCACCATCACCGGGTAGGTTCTGCAGACGTTCCAGATACACGCGCGCGCGGCTGTAAACCGCGTCCGTCAACGGCACGCCTGCCATTTGCAACGATGCCAGAACGTGACGCGTCATCGACAGGTCGACATGGCCGGGGTAGGGAGGCCGCCGCACCTCCCCTCCCATGCCCCATCCGCCAAAGGCAGCCTGCTCGCGTGACCAGCCATTCGCCTCGCCGAACTGCTGCGCCAGTAACCATGCCGTCATCCGCCGCACCGCAGGCTGCAACTCGTCCCGCCGCGCTCGCACATAGGCCTGCACAGCGAGTGCCGTGGCGTAGTTCGGATAATCCGGCACTTCGCCTATCACCCCCACAGCGCCCTCCTCCGACGTGTGCCGCTGCAGAAACCCCAGCGCCCGCTGCAGCGCCTGTTTCGGCGGGCGGAACGTCCGTTCGTCCACGCGCAGTAACGCGTCCAATACAAACGCCGTCAGCGACTGGCCTGACCGCAACAGCCCATAGGCCGTGCTATGCCACCCGCCATCGTCGGCCTGCTGCCCCCACAGGTACTCCGCGCCAGCCGCCAATGCGTTGCGCCTTCGATACAGAAGCGCGGCCGGCGCCGCCGCTAGCAGCGCCAGTCGGTACCGTGCCGAGATCATCGCGGATCTCCCGCCAGGATCAGCACCGCCGCGCTAGTCACCGCCACGCGGCCAGTAATGCAATGATGCCCGGCCCAGGTGCCGTCGCCATTCTGCATCCCTTCCACCCGCGCGAAGGTCTCCTTCCGCCACTTGTCCCAAGCCGGCCCGCCCGTGCGACGCAAGCTGTCACTGATGTTCAGGTAGGAGAACAGTTCCTCGCCACCCATGGATCCAAAACCCGTCACAAACTGCGCATTGCCCAGATCCCTCTCAATCGCCTTGATCTCCTTGGCGTTCTTCCGGCGATCCTCCGCCGTGCGCGACATCTGCTCCAGTTCCTGCGCCCGCTTATACAAGGGCACGCCCGCCGCCGATGCTGCTACCGCCGGAGGAGGCGCCGCACTTGGCACACCGCCGATGATGCCGCCAATCACCCCGCCGCGTCGCACATCGCCCGGTACGCCGCCGGCCACACCCACCGGTTCGGCTGCCGTTCGCCGCGTGTAGTCATCCACGCGAGCCATCGCCACCTGGTCCACCTTCACGCCCTTATCCCGCGCCACCGCCAGACTCTGAGACGCAATCGATGTGCCGAGAATCGGCGCCCATCCCCCGCTCACATTCCAACTGCCATCCTTCAGCTGATTCGCCTGCACCTTCGCGACGCATTTCTCCAACGCCCGCCGCACCCGTGCGTTGGCCGCCGGTGACTCCATCTGTCCGTCCAACTCCGCCAGCAGTTTCGACGTCAGGAACGTATCGATGTACGGTCCCAGCTTTCGCTGGATCTGTGTCCCGGTGATGTCGGTAATCGCGAGCCCCTGCCGCGGACTCTGCTCCACCGAGCGCAGCAGGAACTCGACACCACGCCGCACGTTCTCTTTATAGGGGCCCGACTTCGGTGTGCTACCCGCCTGCCGCAGCGCCAGCACCGCCACCGCCGTATTGGCGACATCATTTCCGCCGCGTTCCAGGTTCTCGCCCTGGCGCACATACGACGTCTCGCCCCCGTCCTGGCCCCAGCCGCCATCGCGGCCCTGCACCGAGGCCAGCCACTTGATCCCGCGCTCCACACTCGGCGCCGGTGCCGGTGTGCGGTTGGTGTTGCTGCTGCTGTTTGCATGGAGGCTGACCAAAGCCATTGCCGCCACGCCAAATCCAAAGACACGAATCGCGCTGTGATTCCCCACTTGTTCGTTCCTTTCGAAGGGCCAGCGCGCGCCAGTTATTGCTTTTGACGCCGCCGGCCGCAAAAAGTGCCGACAAGTGGGGATGCCTTCACCCCGCGATCCCTTTCAAACTTTATTTGCACCAGACTCGTAGCGTTTTCTTCGCATCAAGCCCGTAATCGCAGCGGGACACGCGCTGAGAGAGCGTGACGTCCTGCGTCGTCTTATGGCGTACTTACAGCCGACCACCACCACCCGCCCTGCGTCATAGACATAGCCGAGCTTCCAGTACCCAGACCGTTCTCCCGCCTCATCCGGCACCAGCATCGCCATGTCCTTCACAGGACCGTCGAAGACATCCACATACCGGAGCGGCTGTCCCTTGCGAATCGGGCAAACACCGGCATCCGCGCCGCGAAGGGGCGCACTCGCCAGCAGCACGGCGACGACTGCGACCGCCCTGCTAATCGACCACACAGTACTTATCCCCGTTATTGACATCACTGCCGCCTCCAAACCGGATTGTCCGTGGACCGGCTGCCTTCGGATTCGGCGGCGTCACCCATTGGTCGTACACCTCCATCCCGGTCGACGTTTGGCTGACGTAGATCGCGGCATGTCCATAATATTTGCCACTCGCGTCGAAGGTCGCAATGACAGTTCCCCCCTTGATGTCGGCACTGCCCTTCACCGCCGCACCCTTCTTCCAGGAGGAGGTGGCCGGCAGGGTTGGACACACCTTCTTGCCGAACGACACGCACTGGCCGCAAAGGTCCAGGCCTCTCCGCTTGTCTTCCGGCGGCACATCGTCATAGGGTCCGTGCGTCGAGGTCGGCGCGCAGCTCCACCTCCGATCGGGGCGCCGGCGTTGGTTTTGTAGTTCATCGATACGTACGCGACGTATCAAATGGTACCAACTGCCCGAACCCGCTTCTGGCTTACGCGCTCGGCTCTCCCGTTGTCATCGAGCGAGCCCTGCCACCGAACAGATCGTGATCGGGAGAGTGCATCCGGACCTGCTTCTGGAGACCGCGGCCGCGAATGCACAGGCCGGCGCCATGACCACCGCGCCCGCCAGCCGTTCGGGCCGTCATCATGACGTCCTCCCTTTACTTTGCCGAAGCCAGCCGCAGCGCCAGTTCCCAGTGGAATTTCACGAACTGGTACAACTCGGCTTCGAGCACACGTTCCTGGTCCGAATGCGCGCCGAATCCCTTCGGTCCGTCTTCGGAATCGGTGGCCACGCCCACTCCGTAGCAGGCCATCCCCTTGGCCCGCAGATAGGCCATGTCGGTGGCGCCGGTCTGCATGAACGGCAGCGTGATCGCGCCGGGATAATACTTCTTGGTCATCGCCTCAATCAGTCCGAACGCCTCGGTCTTGAGATCGGTGGGCGCCGCGGCCGGACGCGAATCGCGCGAGGTCCGCACCACCTCCACCGCCGGATCGTTGATGACCTTGCGGATCTGCTCGGCGAGTGCGGGGAGATCCTCGTCCGGCAGCGCGCGGATATCCAGCGTTGCCTCCACCTCGGATGGAATCACATTCACGCGGTAGCCGCCCCTGATGATGTTCGGCGAAATCGAAGTCCGCAGCATCGAGTTGTGGCGCGGCTCGTTCTCGGCCAGATACTCCTGGATGGCTGCCGACCGCGACGGGTTCACCAGGTTGTTGTAGCGCTCGGCCTGCTCGGGCGTGCTGATGGTCGCCAGCCGCTCGAAGTATGTGCGCGTGGTGTCGTTGAGGCGCATCGGCGGCTGCCAGTCGGCTACTTTTGCCACCGCCCGCGACAGGTGCACAATGGCATTGGTCCGCAGCGGTACCGACCCGTGTCCGGCCGGGCCGCGCGCCACCAGCCGCATCGCATAGGGGATTTTTTCAGCGGTGGAAATGCCGTTGTAGCGGAGCTTGCCGCCGGTGCGCACCGGGCCGCCGCCCTCGGCGATGCAGTACTCGGCATCGATTTCGCCATAGTGCTGGTTCACCATGTGCAGGATGCCGTACTTGACGTTGCCCTCTTCGCCGGCCTCCGCCAGGAATATCACGTCGCGGTCCAGCTTCACATTCGCCCGCTTCAGCAGCAGCATCGTCATCAGGCAGGCCACCAGGTTGTCCTTGTCGTCCACCGTGCCGCGCCCGTAGATGTAGCCGCCGTTGCGCACCGCACCGAAGGGAGGAAAGGTCCACTTGGCCGGGTCGATGTTCACCACGTCGGTGTGCGACATCAACAGCAGCGGCCGCTTCTTGCCCGTGCCTTTGAGCCGCGCCACCAGGTTCGGGCGTTTCGGATCGATGGAGAAAAGCTGCACCGGAATGCCTTCGGCTTCGAGCACTCTTTTCAGATACTCCACCGCGGGCTGTTCGACACCCGGTGGGTCGCTGGTGTCGATCTGGACGAGGGCCTGGAAATGCCGCAGCGTTTCCTGGTCGGCGGCGCGCCAGTCCGGCGGAGTTTGCCCGGGGAGCAGGAGTGCCGCGGCAGCGAGACCGAATGTGAGGAGCATTCAACGGATTGTAGCGCGCAGTATGGCTTCCAGTTCGGCCGCGACACGCTCCGGCGCATGTTTCTGCGCGATGTGCGCCCGCGCCTGCGCGCCGATGCATTGGCGGTAGCTGGGGTTTTCGACGAGTAGAGCCAGCACGTGCGCCAGATGCTCGGGCTCGCCAACACCCGGCTCGATCCGGCACAGCGCGGCTTCGGGGATAGCGGCATGCTCGTCGCCTTCGGTTACCAGCACGGGCCGCGCCGCCGCCATCGCCCGTAGCGTGATGCCCGAGGTCTCCCCCGAGGATGGATATCGCAGGCTGACTACGGCATCCACCGCTTGTAGGGCAAGCGTGAACGCCTCTTCGTGCTGGTAGCCGAACCGGACGACGCCGGTCATCTCCGCCAAGCTCGCGGCGTACTCGGCCGACACCGCTTCGCCCGCCACCACCAGCCGCAGCCGCGGATAGGCGTCCTTCAGCCTCGACACGGCTCGCAGAACGGAAGCTACTCGTTTGGTAGGGCGCAGGTGGCCGAACACCGCCACGGCAAAGCAGCCCTCCAGCCCATGTTCTGCACGCCAGGCTGCCACCTGTTGGCGCGACGCTTCGGCCGGCAGTTCCAGCAGATGCGGTAACGAATAGACCGGCGCCGCCGGACGAAGGGCCTCCACCCGCCGCGCTGCCCCGCGGTTGTGCACGATTACCGCCTGCGCGCGCTCCACTACCCGCCCCAGCATCGGATAGTCGAAGTATGCCGCGTCGGCACCTGACAGCGCCCGCCGTTCCCATAACGCCGCTGCCGTCGCTTTGTGCCACTCGCCGTACTGGCGTGTGAACTCGGCAATGTACTGTTCGCGCGAAAGGGCGCCCAGGTAGTAGTGGTGCAGGTTCGCATCATGCAGCAGAATGACGCCCGGGTTGGCGAGCGAGCGGTCGTGCATCGCCCGGTGCAGCGGGTTGTTTCCCAACTGATACAGGTGCACGTCGGCCGCCGGCGCATCCACCGCCACGTTCACCCGCCCGCGCAGCGCCGTCAGCAGCGCCTGTGCATAGTCGGCCACGCCGCTCCGGGTCGGCGGCAGCGGTGCGTGGTACCCGACCGTCACGTCGCCGCCGGTTTGCGGCGCTTGCCGAACAGCGCCGTTCCCACCCGGATCAACGTCGCCCCTTCTTCGATCGCCACCTCAAAATCGTGCGACATGCCCATGCTCAGGCCCGGCAGGCCGTGCTCGCGGGCCAACTCGGCCAGGCGCCGGAAATAGGGCCGGGACAACTCCGCGTCTTCTGACCACGGAGGCATGGTCATCAGGCCGCGCAGGGTCAGATGCGGCATCGCGCGCACCGCCGACACCAACGCACCCAACTCTTCGGGAGGGCAGCCGGCTTTGGAGTCTTCCTCCGACAGCTTCACTTCCAGATAGATATCGAGCGGCGTTGCGGCATCGTTCAGCCGCCGCGCCAGTTTTTCGGAATCCACGGTCTGGATGGTGGTGAATAACTGCGCCGCCCGCCGCGCCTTGTTCGACTGCAGGTGTCCGATGAAATGAAAGCGCGCACCCGGCAAATCTTTCACATCCGGGAACTTGCCTTCGAACTCCTGCACGTAGTTTTCGCCGAACTCCCGCAGCCCGAGCGCGTATGCCTCCGCTATCGCGCTGGGGGGAAAGACCTTACTGACCGCCAGCAGAGTGATCGAATCCCTCGGGCGCCCGGTGCGGGCGCACACTTTCGCCAGCCGTTCTTCCATCGCCGCCAGCCGTTGGTTTAAATCGTCGCTCACTCTCGCTAAACCTTCAGAACCTTTCCACCGATTAAGGTAACAGATGGCCGCCCCCGCTTACGCGGCTCCGGGCCCAGTGGAACTGGCCGCCCGGTCCATCGAGACTCTTCTCGCCTCCGCCCGCCAACCCGTCCTCGTCGAACCCGGCGAACCGGCTTTTGCTCTCGACCCGGAGCATTTCCACATCGAGCGGAGCACGCGCTGGCTGCGCCTGGAAGTATGGGACGAACACCGTGTCCTCAACCGCCGAATTACCGCCCTCCGAACCGCAGGTCCGGGCAAACTTACTCTAGAAACGGCAACCCTCGGCGGCCGTCACGGCCAACTGCTCCTGTACGACGAGGCGCGGCCACAAAATCAGGCCCTCAACCGCAAAGCCGCCCAATGGACGGGTGCCACGCTGCTCGAACGGCTGCTGGCCCGCCATTTTCCGGGGTACACCCGGCACCGTCTTTCGGCTGGCGCTGACCTGGAACACAGCCTATCGCCCGCCTTCCCGCGCGCCTGCCTGGTACGGGGCAGGGAAGCCTGGGCTGCCATGCTCGCCCCCGGCGAACCGGAAGCCGCCCGGCTGGTCAGCTTCGCCCTTATCTGGCATCACTACCTGCGCACGCAAATGCCGCATCTGGCTTGGAAAGGCATTGCGCTATTCCTGCCCGAAGGCACCGAACGCCAAACCGCACTCCGGCTCCGCCACCTCAACCCACAGATCGCCCAGTACCGCCTGTTCGCGTTCACGGAACTGCAGGGCGCCCACGAGATTGATCTTACCGACGCCGGCAACGTGCTCACCACGCTGGCCGCCGCCTCCACCACGCCCAAACCCCGCCTGGATCCGGAAGCGCTTCTCGAATGGAGCCTCCAGCAGCATGTCCAGAACCTGGATGCCCGCCTGCACGCTGCTCCCGTCTATTCCCAGGTCCAGGGTCTCACGGGCAGCCAGGAAGGCCTCTTTGACCTTCTGGCCGCTGATCTCGACGGCCGGTTGACCATCCTGGAACTGAAGGCCACCGAAAATCTCCACCTGCCCATCCAGGCGCTCGATTACTACATCCGTACGCGCTGGCACCTCGATCGCAACGAGTTCACCCGCCAGGGCTATTTCCCGGGCATCGCGCTTTCCCCGCGGCCGCCGCGGATTCTGCTTGCCGCCCCGGCGCATCGCTTTCACTCCACCACCGAGATCATCGCCGGGTACTTCCACCCGGACATCGAAGTCGATATGGTGGGCCTCGGCCGTGACCTCGCTGCTCCGCCCAAGGTCCTGTTCCGCCGCCGTCTGTTGCCAGGCCCGGCGGAATCCGTCCGCTAGCGGCGGCTTTCGACGTATTCTTTCAGGGTTCCCAAGCCGTTTGCGGAGCGCAGCTGGGCAGCGTTGTTCCAGAGCCACTCGCAGCGCGTGAGCCGGGTATCCGGTGCGCCGTTGACCGTCACGTTAGCGGTGAGCGATCGTCCCACCAAGCGTCCCCATGGCTCATAGCGGAGCGCGGATCCGGCAGGCTGAGGCGGAATGGCACGCGCCAGCCATTCGTCCATCATGGCCTGCGTGCGAGGGTTGGCGCAGATTCCCCCGGCCACCGCCGTGCCGGCGCTGGGACCAGGACCCGCCGTGCCGAAACCACCCGCGCCGCCGGAGCCACCCCGCCTCCAAGTGATGCCGTTGTTCCAGGTAACCTGATCCGTGCCAACCGTGGCCGAATAGGTGCCTCGGCCGGGCCAAGTAATGGTGAACGCCGTTGCCGACGTAAAGCTTCCCGAAGCCGGCGCCCATCCGGCGGGACCCGCAATCGCA
>JAEUQF010000390.1 GCA_016789745.1 Bryobacterales bacterium | reverse complement strand
TAACCGCCGTCCGCTGCGCCGGGGAAGACGCGCCGTAATTGTGTTATCATTGTGTACGCAAGTGAGGTTGCGGCCATGCAGACCACCAAAGTCGGAATTCGTGAGTTTCGGGAGAATCTGGCGGACTACCTGGAATCAAAGACGCCCGTTGCGATCACACGCCATGGCTCGACGATCGGGATCTACGTTCCCACCAAGCCCAAGCCGAGCCAAGCGGACCTGGAAGCCCTGCGTGTGGCCGGTGAGCGGATGCAGGAACTGATCGCGGCGGCGTGGACCTCAGAAGACGAAATTGCGGCCGACTTCAAGAAGGTCCGGCGTAAGCGGCAGACGCGGAAAGGCTAGCGATGCTGGTGCTCGACGCGAATATTCTGATTCGCGCGGTGCTGGGTGCGCGGGTGCTGGGCTTGTTGCGCAAGTACGCCGGGCAAGTCGAATTCATGGCTCCCGATGTAGCGTTCCAAGAGGCGCGTGAGCATCTGCCGGGAATCCTGGCAGCACGGAAGATTCCGGTGACTCCGGCTATGGAAGCGCTCGATCTGCTGAGGCGGTTGGTTCAAGCAGTTGACGCAGAGACGTACGCTTCCTTCGAGGCTGTCGCCCGCGAGCGCAATCCTCTGTGCATAAAGGGGGGCTTTCGGGCCCGCCCCGAAGATGTTCGCGGTCATTAAAATGTGCATGGGAGTGCGGCTGTCGGCACGGGCCCGACGCAGCAGCATCGATTCGACCTATTTCTCCTGTCGGTTTCGCCGGTTCCGCCTAGGACGGCCACGCCGCCTGCGGGTGTTGGAGAAGGCAGACAGTTTTTGAGGTTATAGCGGCCAGTCATCGTAGGAACCCATATCCTGAAACCGGCGGATGCTGGACCGGCGGGTGAGGTGGGTCTGCTGACCGCGGTCCTTGAGTTCAACAATAATCGAATAGTCCGGCGATGCAATTCGCGCGTTTTCGGGGTGGATCGGAAGCCCAGGATTGCCGAAGGTTGAAAGGGAGGGAGGCACTCAGTGACGGTGCTTGCCTTGGAGCCGCCGGACCTGCTGTAATCGACGCGTGCTTTTCGCTTTATGGGCCGACTTTCTTGTCGTACCGTTTCTCTATGCGCAACCGGGTTGCACGTTTACGGTCAATCCGAGTTTCCTTGCCGCGCCTGCCGCGACGGATACAGTCGGCTCCTTTACTATTAACGCGAGTTCTGGCGCGTGTACCCGCACGGCGATCTCCGCCAATCCCGACTGGCTCACCGTCAGTTTCGGCACGACCGGAACAGGCAACGGGGTGGTGGGGTATCGCGTCGAGGCGAACCGCACCGGCGTGGCACGGACTGGTGTGATCAATGTCGGCACTGCCGCCTTTGTGGTGCTGCAGGCTGGTGGCGAGTGTAGCTATCAGTTACAGGGCTCCTCAACGACATTGGATAGCTCTGGCGGAAGTGGCGTCATCAATCTCACGACTGCATGCCAGTGGACAGCAACCTCGAATGCAAGTTGGCTCCGAATAAACACAGGTTCAGGGATTGGATCCGAGACGATTGTGTTCAGCTACGATGCGAACGTCGTTGCGTCTTCCCGCACCGCACTCATCCAGGTTGGAACCGCCAGCTTTTCGGTCACGCAAAATGGCAGTGGTGCTTCTCCGACGAACGGCGCAGGTTTCGTAGCCGTTACGCCCTGCCGCATCATGGATACGCGGGCTGGCAGCGGATTCTCTGGAGCCTTTGGACCGCCGGCGTTGGATGGCGGCTTGCGGCGCACTCTTCCCGTGGCTGGCCAGTGTGGCGTGCCGGGGTCCGCGACTGCCTACTCCTTGAATGTGACGGTAGTGCCCGCCGGACCGCTGGCTTACCTCACCCTGCAACCGGCCGGGGCGGCGCCTACCCAGATCTCTACGTTGAACTCATTTCGCGGGCGAGTGGTTTCAAACGCGGCGATCGTGCCTGCCGGCCCGGCGGGCGCTGTCGAGCTATTCGTTACGGATCGCACGGATGTGATTGTTGACGTTAATGGCTACTTCGACTCTTCCTTCGCTACCCGTTACGAATGGCAGATGGTGTGCATGGGGCCGAACCGGCCGACGATTGTCCTGCCGACGCCGGGTGTGCCGACCTTATTCACGCCGTGCGTGATGCTCGTGAGTCCCGTTTCGGATGCCGCGCGCTTTGTGCCAACGGCGCCGTGCCGTGTGGTGGACACCCGTTCCGGGGCCGCCGGGCCCTTTGCGTCCGGGCAATGGTTCTCCAGTGTTCCGACGCCGCGCACTTTGCTCAACCAAACGGCACAACTGCCGGTGCCGCAGAGTTCCTGCGGATTACCGGCGGATGCCGTCGCCTATTCGGTGAATGCGACGGTGGTGCCGAGCGGTCCACTTGCCTATCTGTCTTTGTACCCCGGAGGAAAGGCGCGGCCCTTGACATCGACATTGAACTCGTTTGACGGACGCGTGGTGGCAAATGCGGCGATTGTGCCGGCTGGGCCGGGCGGGTTAATCGAGGCGTTTGTATCGAATCCGAGTGAACTGATTCTTGATGCAAATGGGTATTTCAGCAAGTCGACACAATCGGCAGCTTATGCTTTCTATCCCGTGGCTCCGTGCCGATTGGTTGATACCCGCGCTGGTTCGGGGAAGACCGGGGCACTCGGGGCGCCGGGGCTTGGGGCAGCGACGGTGAGGAACGTACCGGTGTCAGGAACCTGCGGCATCCCTGCTGGCGCGAAGGCAGTTTCGGTGAATGTTACCGTGGTGCCCCAGGGGCCCTTGCAGTATGTAACGTTGTGGCCGACCGGATCAGCTCAACCGCTGGTGTCCACGCTGAACGCTTTCGAAGGCGATGTGGTAGCGAATGCGGCCATTGTGCCGTTGGGCAGTGGGGACCAAATCAGTGCGTTTGCGACAGACGCTACCGAGTTGATTATCGACGTGAACGGATATTTCCGCTGAGGGATCGGCTATTGAGAGAAAGACAGGCAATCTGGCTGGTCAGCGCGTGGCGGGTGCGTGGTTGCGTCGTGACGGCCCAGCCCCGATACCGACGCAACCTTGATAAACTCAAAGCCATTACGTCACATGTCAATCAACTTTCAAGAATCGGCAATGCACTTTGGCTCGGTTAGGGAGGTCGACGGTGCGCAGATAACGATCCACGCTGACCATCTTTCTCGTCATTATTCGGGAAAGGAATTCGCCGTTGAACTGGGATCCTTCATCCTGATTGCCTCGCCGCAAACTGAATTGATCGCAACTATCTCGGCCATCAAGATGCAGGAAGTGCTGGAAAAAGGCAATAGCGCCGAGCGCAAGCTAGTCGTGTGTACGCTTGTCGGATTCGTTCGGGATGGACAGCGGTTTGAGCGCGGTATCGAAAGGTATCCAACAGTAGGATGTCCTGCATACTTGATGACTGCTGAGGCATTGGACTCAATATTCGCCCCTGAGGGCGACACGCTGGAGGTCGGTCAGCGGTGTCAACGGGGAGGCGGCAAGGAGCATGTGATTATCGACAAGATGTTTGGCCGGCACACCGCCGTCCTTGGAACCTCAGGTGCTGGGAAGTCGTGGACGGTTGCATCCCTCCTCCAGGCCGCTATGGCCAAACTGCCCAACACTCACATTACATTCTTCGATCTCCATGATGAGTACCGCAACGCCTTCCCGGAGTCCTTCGTCTCTCTTGGCCGCAAGGTTAGGCACATCGAGACCTCCAAATTGAGAATCCCCCACTGGTGTTTGAATGCGGAGGAGCTTGAAGCGTTGTTCGTGTCCCGTGAGTCCACGGCGGCAAATCAGTCGGCACTATTCCGGAACACACTAAAGCAGCTTCGCGCATCCGAAGCAGTTGCGGCTGGCCTCTCGGACAAAGGTGTAAACGTTGACACTCCTACGTTCTTTCCCTTCAATCGGCTGCTATCTGAGCTTAAGACCCTGGACACAGAGATGGTGCAAGGCGCGAAATCTGAAAAGCAGGGGCAATGGTTTGGGAAGCTATCAAACCTGGTGACCCGTATGGAGTCACGTTACGACGACCCACGGTACCATTTCCTATTCTCCGACGAGTCTTCGGGGACACCGTTTGAGGACATTCTCGCAACGCTTTTCGGTACCGACAGTGCGACCCAGATGACCATAATAGACCTGTCGGGCTTACCATCGGAAATTCTGTCAGTTATTGTGGGAGTTCTATGCCGTCTTGCGTTCGATTACAAGTACTGGGACAAAGATCCGAACGCGCTACCACTCGCGCTTGTGCTTGAAGAGGCCCATAACTACCTCCCTCGCAGTGAGGAGGCCCGTGATCGCATCTGCTTAGACCGAGTAGAGAGAATAGCAAAGGAGGGCCGAAAGTATGGAGTTAGCCTGCTGGTGGTCAGCCAACGCCCGTCTGAAGTCAGCGAGACGGTGTTGTCTCAATGTGGTAATTTCGTGGTCCTAAGGCTCACAAACCCCGCCGACCAAACATACGTGCGACGCCTGCTTCCAGACTTTCTTGCGGTTGCGGTCGATATGCTGCCATACCTTAGGACAGGCGAAGCCGTGATCTCTGGTGAGGCAGTCGAGGTGCCTACACGCGTGAAGATGTCGACACCAGATCCGCCACCGCGCAGCAACGACGTTAGTTACCGTCTGGGGTGGACTGACGGTGTCCCAGCAGATTACACATCACAGGATGTAGTGGTTAGGTGGCGGAGCAGGGTGCGGTAGCGATGCATCTGCAATCTATCACGCTGGAAGGTTACCGCAGTGCCAAGCCAGGATCGCCGATCATTCTCGGAGACCTCGGTCGCTTCAATGTCTTAATCGGACCTAATAACTGTGGAAAGTCAACGGTGCTACGATTTCTGGAAGTGCTTGCCTCGCGTGTTCTTGAGAGCAGCGATGTGCCTATCAAGGTTCCGTGGAAAGATGTAGATCGCAGTTGGTGGTGGCAGGGTCGGATCGAGCACCCAATCAAAGCTACCCTGCTGTTCTCGGGACCGATTCAGACTCAGCCGCTTGAGAACACAGCGCCAGGAGCGTTCGAGCATGATCAGATGTGCCAAGTATCGGTGGAGGTCAGAGCCACCAAGCCGAAAGAACCGGAATTTTGCAACATTATCGCGTGCGCGGATGTGTACAGAGACGGCGCCTGGCACCCTGTGGTGCGAACTTCGCCTACGGAACCTGCCCGATGCGAGTATCTCAACAGGATGGGCAACTACACCCAGTCATCCGGAACTGATGCATGCCCTTATAAAGCTGCCGGCATGGAGCTGGTGCGTAGTTGGGCAATGACGACCCGTTTCTTCGATCCTGTACGAGCTATCGACAGAAATGCGGGGCGCCGGGGGCTGGTGGACGGTGGAGATCTGCTTAAGCAGATTCGCGATCAGCAGGTAGATCAAAGGGAAGCGATTAGGTTTAGTGAGTTCAGGGAACAGTTACTCCACGAGCTAAATACGCTTATCGTGGGACCCGAAGCTGGCGGCAGGATCAAGCATTTTGAAGTTAAGGGAGAAGATCCGCTCGATTTGTATTTTGAACGTGAGGGCGGGCGTCCCATTGCGCTTGAGTATATGGGCACAGGAATAGCTGAGCTGACGGTGCTGATGGCCGATATGCTCAGAAATCCCAACATACGCCAATTCTACTTGGAAGAGCCAGAGTGTCACCTACACCCCAGACTATTGCGCCGCCTTATGGCACGTCTTCGCAGCCAACAAGACACACAGTTCTTTGTTACAACGCATTCGAATGCAGTCCTAGACAGCCTTACCTCAGACGACCGCGTGTACCGGTTTGGCATCGAACACGACAACTGTACGGTTGTGCGGCCTTGCCGCGATTTCATTGAACATGGACGAACATTAGATGCCTTGGGGGTGGCGGGCAGTACGCTACTGCAGACGAACTGCATCATATGGGTAGAAGGGCCGTCAGATCGGATCTACGTTACGAAATGGCTAAACCAGGTGCTGGCTGCTGAGGGTACCACGTTTATCGAGGGGAGCGATTTCTCTTTCGTATTCTACGGTGGTAAAGTGCTCAGCCATTTCGCGTTTGCAGAATCGGGACCGAACGACTTTGTGAGAGTGATCCACGTTTGCCGGTATAGCGCCGTGCTTATGGACAAAGATCTTCCCGGAGAAGAGTCGGAGGAACACGTGCGTACCACGAAAGCAAGAGTACGGGAAGAGGCTTCAAAGGATCCGGAGCACCGTCTAGCGCTGTTCAGCTCTGGTCGCGAGATTGAGAACGATGTTAACATCGAGATGATGCGGGTGGCTATCGCCCAGCTCTTGAAAGTAGAGCTTGGCAAACTCAGCACGTTAGTACTTCCCGGCAAGAGACGGTACCCTGAGGAAATCGTCGAGCACCTCGGACTTGTAGACGAAGAGAAGAAAAGGGCCCAACGCAAGCTGGAAGACAAGGTTGGATTGGCTCAGTTGGTCACAAAGAATTGGACCACAACAGCGACTGTTCCACCATACATTGGCGAGCTCGTTCGCTTCATACGAGCTAGTCGATTATCGTAACTCGTGGGACTGTGATGGACGACCTGTTCTGTGGGTTCAAAGCTGTTCAAAGCAGGCAGCAGAGAGACTGCGTTGCCGGTGCCTTCGAAAGAAAGTAGCGTCTGCTGAATGAAATCACAGTCAGCGCCCGATTGCTCCAACCCCGATGTGCTGCGCCACAGTCGGAAGGACATTGCTGTCTCACCGAGCCCCGGAGATAGCAGGCGAGTGATTGGAACACCTGAACGCTTGACAACCGATCCTTCGGCGTTGCCCGCTCTAGTTGCCACGAAGGCGTCGGGCGACGAGTTCCGGGTTCTCCAAGTGGGCGAAGGCTTCGTAGGGATAGTCGATGAGGCCCTGGGTGAAGTGGATCTTGGGGCGGTCAGCGGGTTCGGTCACCATGCCGGCGATGGAGACGCCGTCCTCGGCGAGGACGTACGTGACGGTTGCACCGCTGGACTGCGTCCACAAAACTGCGATGCATAGGCCGGTGTGCGAATCCCAGATGCGGATCGTTCCGTCTGCTGCTCCACTTACAATCCTTGTACCGTCAGGTGACCAAACAACCGAAAGGACCCAAGTCTCGTTACCTAAGAACGTACAAACCGCCCGCCCACTTTCCACATCCCACAACCTTATCGTTTTGTCATCGGACGCGCTCGCCACTATCCGCCCGTCCGGGGACCAAGCCACCGAACGGACGCGACTATCGTGACCGGACAACTTCCGCACCTCCCGCCCGCTCTTCACCTCCCACAACCTTATCGTCTTGTCATCAGACGCGCTCGCCAGCATGTGCCCATCACCCGACCATGCTACCGAACGGACCCCTCCCTCGTGCCCGCACAACGCACGCACTAAGGGCGCGCTCTCCACCTCCCACAACCTTATCGTCTTGTCATAGGACCCACTAGCCACCGTCCGCCCATCCCCCGACCACGCCACGGAAAGTACCCCGCCCCCGTGCCCCCACAACGTACGCGCCAAACGCCCGCCCTCCACCTCCCACAACTTTATCGTTTTGTCATAGGAGCCACTCGCCACCATCCGCCCATCTCCGGACCATGCCACCGAACGGACCGCGCCGCCGTGAGCGGAGAGCTTAAGCACCCTGTCGCTCTCCACCTCCCACAACGACGCCGTTTTGTCGGAGGAACTCGCCAGGATGCGCCCATCCCCGGACCACGCCACAGAACTGACCAACGCAGCATGACCAGACCGGGTGCGCACCAAACGCCCGCTTTGAAGCCCCCACAAGCGCACCATCTCGTCAGAGGACCCGCTTGCGAGCATCCGCCCATCTCCAGACCACGCCACAGAAAGGGCCCACTTTTCGTGACCGGACAGGGTGCGCACCAGCCTCGCACTCTCCACTTCCCACAACATGACCATATGGTCATAGGACCCGCTCGCAAGAAATTGCCCGTTCTTGCACCAAGCCACCGAGAGCACGTCACTCTCGTGGCCCGACAAGGTACCGACAGCCTCTCCGCTTTCGACTTTCCACAAACGCACCGTCTTGTCCAGCGAACCGCTCGCGACTAGTTGCCCATTCCCGGACCACGCCACCGACGTCACGACATCCCCGTGCCCGGACAGCGTCCGCCACTCACCCGTGCGTGCATCCAGCACACGGATAAAACGGTCTTCCGCAACGGCCAAACGCTCCCCCGACCACGCAACGCAGTTGACTGCGCCGAAGCCAACCGGGCCCCGAAGTGCGCTCCCGAGTGGCTGGCCATCCCAAAGTCTGGTTGCCCGTAAGTCACAGCCAGTGAGGTTGACCCGCGATCGATTGACGCCGTCGAGAATCGCGTTCGTGAGGTTGGCACCACTTAAGTTCGCTCCCTCCAGCCTGGGTCCGGGAAGCCTCGCACCAAATAGGTCCGCGCCCGTGAGATCGGCGTGCGCCATCGGGGCGTTGCGCAAGTCGATGCCTTCCAACTGCGCGCCGGCGAGTTGCTGCGGGGCACCCAGATCGGGCGTTCCGAGTTGTTTCCACAGGAGTACCGCATTCTCAGAAGCCAAGGGGTGGTAGGTTTTGGTGAGAACAGAGCGGCAAGTCGACAAGCGCGGCAGGTTTCGCGATGTCGCAGAGGAAGCGGAGCACCGTGGGACTCAGCCGGGCGATGGCCAGGGCCGCGGAGCCCTTTCGCTGCAGGGCACAGGCGAGGAAGTACTCGAGGAAGCTGCGGTGGGAGAAGCCGTAGTTGCCGTCGGCATCGCGGACCAGGAACGATGCGGTTCGTACTTCGTGGTCGGCGGCATCGAGCGCCTGTACCGTCTTGCTCTCGTTTGGCAGGAACTCGGCAACAACATCGCGCAGTTCGGAGAAGTGGAGCTTCGCCGATTCCCTGCCCCAAAGCCGCAACGCCAGTTCTTCGACCAGGGCGCGGCGATTCTCGCGCGTGAAGCGCATGCGCCAGTCCTGGCGTTCGAACCACTCTTCGGTGTAGATGGCATAGAGGTCTGCTACGGTGATGTCGCGGCCCAGGCGTTCGAGTTGCGGCGCGCTCTTCACGATCATCTCCAGCAGCACCGGCTTTTCGCCGATTTGCTGGAGCGGCTCGGAACTGGCGATGAGCGAAAGCACGCTTTCGGCCTGGGTGCCGCAGGCTCGCTCGACATAGGTCCGCATCTGGGTGCTGTCGAAGCCGCGCAGGTAGGCGGTGCGGACGCCTTCCCGGCCGAAGACTTCGCGGTAGAGTTCGGTCGGCTTGTCGCCAAGGTCAGTGGCAGGCAGACCTTTCACGAGTTTGTCGACGAAGCTCTGGTCCTTGAAGTAGTGGGTGCGGCAGGTGAGGATGACTTTCGCATTCCCGCTGACGCACCTGAGGATTTCGCGGAAGTTCTGGCGTGTGACCTCCCAATCGGCCTGGGTGGCCATTTCATCGAAGGCGTCGAAGATGAGGATGAGGCGGCCCTCTTCGTTGAGCCGCAACACGGATTGCGGGTTGACGCTGCGGTTGAGGATGCGTTGGAAGTGCCCGTGGAGGATGCCGTCGAGATCGATGGCTTTGGCGGCATCGCGGAGGCTGATGCGCACGGGTTGGCGGTTGCGGGTTGGGTCTTCGTGGTGGGCGCGGGCCAACTCCGCTGCGACCTTGCGGGTGAACCAGGTTTTGCCGGTGCCGTAGTCGCCAAGGATGAGTTGGAAGCGGGCGGAGTCGTCGTCTACAAATCGGTCGATCAGGGCTTTGAGCGCGATCTTCTCGCCGCCGCCGGTTTCGGGATAGACGTTCTGTTCGACGTAGAGGCGTTCGATGTCTAGGCCTTCGTAGTCGCGAAGGAGGGCGTTGTCATAGCCGGTGAGGTTGACGAGTCGGGTGAGGAGTTCGTCGAAGGTCCAGAGGATGAGGCCGAGGCTGCGGGCGTAGTCGCGGGAGGTGTCGGTGAAGGCCTGCTCGGCGATGAGGAGGCCTTGCGCATTGGGTTCGGCGCGGCGGAATGCGGTGACACGACCGTGGAGGGCGTCCAGATCAGAGACGCCAACCGGTTTGGCATGGGCTTTGCATTCGCCCACGAAGACAGTGTCCGCGAGCCCCTGCCGCTGGCGGGCAATGAAGTCGATCTGGCGGCCGTCGTAGTGGGTGTCGGCTTCGACTTCGAAGTCGAGCAGGCGCAGCACCTCGACAACCTTCTGTTCGAAGGTTTTGCCTTTCTCGTTGCGGGTGCGGTCGAGGGGTTCGAAGCGGCTGGCGATGGTGGCTTTGCGTTGGGGCTCGGCGTCGCCGATGAGTTTGGCGGCGAGTTCTTCGAAGGGTTGGGTATAGGCGGTGGGCAAGCCTTCGGTGCGTTCTTCGAGCAGTAGTTCCGGGGTGAGAGGGACGATGATGGTGGGGGCGAGGCCTTGCTCGGTGAGTTCGCGGCGGCGCTTTTCAAGCAACGGGTGATTTTCGGGGACGTGGCTGGCGATGCGGTAGATGGCTGGCTTTTCGCGGGGCTTGAC
>JAEUQF010000382.1 GCA_016789745.1 Bryobacterales bacterium | reverse complement strand
CGAATTCGGCGTAGGGGAAGGTTTTCACATCGGCGCGCGCAATACGGGGCAGCGTGGAGGCAACCAGGGCACCGGCACCGGTTGCAAAGAACTGACGGCGAGTGGACATGCTGAAAATCTCCTTCGGTTGAGGCGGTAAGGATAGCATATCGCGAAACAGCGGGGTAACGGAGCGCGGGTGTCCAGGCGGTGGGATGCCGTCAGAGACCCAGTTTCGCCCGCCCCTCCGCGGTCAACCGGTTTGACGACCATTCCGGGTACCACGTCTGGTTCACCACCACCTTCCGCACGCCCGGCACTTTCAGCAGCCGCGTGCGCACGGGCATCGTGTTGCCTCCGGACCCATAAGTGAAGAAGCCGAGCAGCGGGCGGCCGCGATGCGGCATGGTCATCGTAACCACCACGGTATCGCCGTTACGGACCTCGATATCGTAAACCAGTCCAAGATCCACCACGCTGATATCGGCCCTGTAGAGTTGCTCGTCCTTGCAATCGCGCAGCGCGTCCCAGAGGGCCTTCTTCGATATCGGACTGTCGCCGGCCTCACCAGGCCGGGCCAGGCGGCCGGTGGCCACCGCGTCGTCCAACGCAGGCAGGCCAGCCGCCACCGGCTGCAGTGGGTTCACCAGGCAGTGGCGTAATGTTTCAATCATTTCTTCTCCGCCCTGTTCGGTGTAATGCGCGGCCACGTAGGCGTTCTTCTGGTGCAGCACGGCACCGGCCGGGACCGTCTTCACCGGCAGCGGGTAGCGGCTCCAGACACGCCCGTGCCATTCGTAATAAAACAACGGCGCGCCGCCGTGCTTGAGCGGAGGAAGGTTCTCGCCGCGGTGTTCCAGATACAACGCGACAAAGGCATCGCGCGATTCGCGGCTCATGAATCCAACACCCCAGAGGTTCTCCCGTTGTGCCTCCGGCACCTGGCCGGTGTGCAGTTGCCCATCGACGCCCATCCACAGAATATCGGTGAACGACTGGCCCGAGAAAACCCACTCGTCATCGCGAAGGGCATCGACTTCAGTGGTCTGCAGCGCGTCGATCCGGCTGGTCTTCAGGAACCAGGGCATGCCGGAGAAGAAGCGGTACTCGACATCGAAGTGAATGCGCGCGGGGGAATAGACGGGGTGCACCGGAGAATAGGGGAAGCCCCAGCGGCGCACGATGGTGCAGAGCGGGCCGCGCGTCACTTCGTAGTCCGGACAGCGTTCCCACAACGTGATGCGGAGCTTCTGGAAATTGCCGGAGCTGACGTAGTCATGGGCCCAGTCGATACCGGGCGGCTCGCCGTGGCCCTCGCCGCCGGCAAACAGTTCCAGGCCATGGCGGCGTTTGAAGGTAAGGCGCTCCAGTTGGCCCATCTGGCGGGAGAGGCGGGCCTTGTAGAAGTCGTTTTCGATGTCCAGGCCGAAGCCTTCGCCATTGGTGATGAGGTCGGTGGGATAGGCGGGCAGTTCGGCATCGGGGTTGCCGTAGAAGATCACATAGCGGGTGCGGGTGTTGGCGGGCGACCCGGTCAGGAACAGCAGCTTGCAGTGCTGTTCACTGCCTCGTGCCACTTCGGCATGCACCTGCGAGGGCACCTCACGCAGTGTGTTGCCTTCCACTCGGGCCAGGCGAACCTCCCGTGCCGGCGACGCAATCTGCGAGGCCGGGAACGCCACCCTGAGTTCGATGGGCTGGAAAGGATGGTTCTTCCCGATGGTCTCTTCCAGAGCGAAGGTCTTGTAATAGGCCCAGCCGGTGGCCCACTGGCGCCAGGCGACGGGCAGCGATGCGGTCTCGCGATGGGAAGACGCAGCAAGGAACGGAGAGCCCGGGTCGGCGAGTTGCTGCGCTTCCTGGATGGCGGTGCTGCGAAGCGAATCGGCGAGCGCGCGGACCAGATGATACTGGCCCTTCTGATGAGCGGCTTTGATCAGTTCCAGCTTGCGATCGAATGAGTCCGTGCGCTGGGCCTGGTTGGATTCCGGCATGGGTGCCAGTGTATCGCGAACTCTAGCGATAGCGAATCGCGGCGATAGGGTCGATGCGGATGGCGCGGCGCGTGGGGATATAGGCGGCCGCGGCTCCGCATAGAAGGATGACGGCGGCCACCGGCAGCAGGGCGATCCCGCTGAGGCCCATGATGGGCGCGACGAAGGCATTCAGCAGGATCACGGCAGCCCACGCCAACAGCGTTCCGCCACCAATGCCCACCAGCACCAATGCCGTAACATCACGCACCACCAGCCAGCTCAGATGCCGCGGGCGCGCGCCCAGAGCCATGCGGATGCCGAGTTCGGCGGTGCGCTGCGCCACCGCATAAGCCACCACCGCATAGAGGCCGACGCTGGAAAGCAGCACGCCCAGCACCCCAAGAATGCCCAGCGCCACGAAGGCGATTCGGAACGGCATCAGTTCCATCCCCTGCCGCTGGCGCATGGTGATGGCGTTCAGAACCGGCAGGTCCGGCCGCTGCCGGCGCACCTGCTGCTGCATGAGCGCCAACAGGTCACTGTCCCGATGAGAGGTACGCGCCACCAGCGTGGTCAACGGGCCACCGCCCTGCGCGGCGGAACGATAAATCGTGCTCTGCGCCTGGTCTACAACCATGTCGACACTGCGCACGTCACCCACCACGCCGATGATCTGCACGCGGATGGGTGGGTCGCCGGCAAGCCAGAACGACCGGCCAACGGTATCCGGCGAGCCAAAGTAACGGCGCGCAAAGGCTTCGCTGACCACCACGGCAGGCGCGGCTTGCGGCTGGTCGCGTTCGTCAAAGACGCGGCCATGAAGCACGGGAATCCCCAGCGTGTGGAAGTAGCCGGGTCCGGCCCATCGGCCTTCGCTTTCGAGAGGAGCGCCGATCACCGCGCGCTCCAGCCGGAACTGCTGGTCAAACTGATTGTCGATGGGGATGCCGCTGGTGACGAACACGGATTCAACACCAGGCGACGCGGCAACACTGCGCTGCAGTTGCGTAAGAAGCGTCGACGCTCCAGTCGCATCCAAACCGGCGTAGGCGGTGTCGAGTTGCAGGACAGCAATGCCATCCGGACGGTATCCCACGGCCCGCTGCTGGGTGGCATTCAAGATGCCAAGTGCGAGGACAGCTCCTGCCAACAGCAGAAACGAAGTCGTGACCTGCGCGGTCACCAGGGCGTTCTTCCACGTGAACCAACTGCGCGCCAGCGACAAGGCCCCGCTGGACGAGCCCTTCTCTTCGCGCAGCGCAACCGCCAGATCCACCCGGGTGGCCTGCAGCGCCGGTGGGAGCCCGAAGCCGACGCCACAGCAGATAGCGGCTACGACGGCGAACGCCAGCATACGCCCGTCCATTTGCATGTTCAAGACGACCGGCAGATTTATGGTTGCCAGGTAGCGAAGGCCGGCATGCGCCAGCGCAACGCCCGCCGCGGCACCCACCGCTGACAGCACCAGGCTTTCCAGCAACAGCAGTTGCACCAGGTTCCGCCGCGAGGCACCCAGCGCCAGCCGCAGCGAGATCTCCGCCTTACGCGCGCTGCCGCGCACCAGCAGCAGCGTAGCCAGATTACTGCAGGCCACCGCCAGCACGAGCGCAACGATGGTCAGGCAGAGAATCGCTACCGGCTTCAGCGCCTTCTCGCGGGGATGCACCTGCACAGCAGCCGTGGCCAGCACGGTAATGCCTCGTTTCGGATCGGTATCGCGATGCTCTGCCGCCAGCCGTTGGGCCGCGATGCTCATCGCCGCTTGCGCCTGGGTGAGCGTCACGCCATCGCGAAGACGCGCGCGCACCTGCAGCGGCAGCGCCTCCCGGTGTGCCAGCGTGGACTTCGACAGCAGCGTCACAGGAAGCCACGCCGCGGCGATCAACGAGGGGCTTGGCGAACTGTTTAACGTCGCGGGTGCGATGCCGATAATCTCCACGCCGATGCCGTTGACGTTCAGCGTCTCGCCAATGATGCCCGGATCAGCGCGAAAGTGACGCTGCCACGTGGACCAGCCCAGTACAGCCACCGGATCCGCCCGGCGCTGCTCGTCGTCCGTGAACCACCGGCCCACGGCGGGGCGCAGACCCACGGTGTCAAGGTAGTTCGCACTCGCGTACTCGATGAGCCCGAACTGGACCGGAGCCGCAGTACCGGGCGCGGCCAGCGCGGTTTGGAACCGCCCTTCCCCCAGTTGCGACGCCGCCACGTGAGTGAAGACCGCGGTCTCATTCTGTAAGTCGAGAAAGGCGGGGTAGGACACGCCGTCGGGCTCGCCGGAGATCGCGTTGTTCTGGTAAACGTTCACCAGCCGGTGGATACCGGCGAACGGCTGTGGCTGGAACAACGTGTTGTTCAGAATGCTGAAAACAGCAGTGTTCGCGGCAATGCCGAAAGCAATGATGACAATGGCCCCAATGGAGAAAGGCCAGTCGCGGGCCAGGCGCCGGAGGGCATGACGGGTGTCGCGTTGGAGTGCGTCAACGGTTGAAGTATTCATCGCAGCCGGAACAGATACGGTGCCGGACCCCGATTTATTTCAGCGGGCAACTTCGCGGAGTAAGTCGAGAATCGTGCGCGTGATCTTGACGGAGGCCTGCGGCTCCAGATTGTTGGTGCCGAGCCAGGTCTCATAGCCGCCCAAAGAGTAATGGCGCGGCGTGGGCAGATAGCCATAGTGGCCGTTGGCCAGTTCAATGGTGAAGGTTGGCCGCAGCGGGCTCAGTTCCTTGATGGTGAGGCCGATCTCGGTGAACACCTCACAGGGAATCGCCGCAATGCCCAGGTTGCCGATGCGAATGGCCTGCAGGCGGACATCGGCCGTGGCCGGCCCTTCGTGCAGAGCAATGGCGCGGGTGGCGTACGACTTCGCCCGGAGCGGGAGTTTCTTCTCGTCTGGCTCGGCCAGCGCCTGACGGGCGAAGGCCAGTTGTTCCGGCGTGGGTTTGCGAAAAGCCAGCGGCAGTTCGCGATCGGCCACCCGCAGCGGCAACGCATCGGTGTAAGTGAGGGTGGCGCTCAGTTCAGCGGCATGCGTCGCCATCTTGGCGCCAACCGCCCGAATCCGGGCGAAGGGTTCCGCACGCGGGCGCGGATGCAGGAAGTTGTTGTTATTCACGTCGCCGCTGGTGCCGTTGGTCAGCATCGCAACGAACGACGGATCATCGGGGGCGATGCGGGCAGCCGTCTGCGCGGCGAACTCGCCGAAGTAATCAGCCGACAACTGATTGCCGGGTACGCCGCCCACATAGTGCAGCGAATAGTTGGCCAGCAGCGCGATCGGCTTGCCGGCTGCGCTGCGGATCGAGACGATGCTGAACTCCGGATCCGTGGTGCCGGACGGATGTTGCAAGTCCGGTGAACCCGCGCCAGGATTCATCTTCACGACGTCCTTGGTTTCGCCATACGGATTCGGCGCGATGGACCCGGGGCGCATGAACCAGCGGCGATTGAAGAGTTCCTCCGGCACGGGGCGCGAACCGAAGGCCGCGGTGGCGGGTTGCAGGCGCGCGTTGGCTTGGATGATCGCCTCGGCGGTCTGCGTGGCTAGCCGGTCTACATACCGCTGTTCCATGGCGTTACCGGGCTCCGCGATCGACGGCGGTGCCGAGTGGGAATGCGTCGCGGAGATCAGAATGTGGCTGGCGGGAATGCCCGTGCGTTGCGAGGCAAGCTGGCGGGCTCGATCCAGCGTTGGCCGCTTCACGTAGCAGCTATCCACCACCGCGATAGCCACCTTCGTCCCGTTATTCTCCAGCACCAGCGCGCGTGTGTGCAGCGGATCATGAGCCGAATTCGCCAGCACCAGCGTGAAACCGCCAATCACCCGTACGGGCCACTCCTGCGGCGTGATGTCCGCCACGGCGGCACCGGCGCGAAGGGCGGCGTCCGCTGGGATAACGGCCAGGACAAGTGCAAGCAGAAGCGTAGGCATCTCTCGCACTGTACACGAAATCAGTGCAGTTCCGGCGGCACGTTGCCATACTGCCAGGCGCCGCGTGCGGGCGCGGTGGCCTTCGGCGCCGAAGGCATGGCCCCGGGGGTGAACTTGTTGGCCAGTGCGATCCCGGCTACGGCGATCTGGCGACCGGCCGAAGGAATCAGGTTGGAGTAGAACGTGAGGCGCGTTTCGTACCCACCGCCCGATTCGCTCAGCGCCTCTTCGGTAGGCACGTAGCCGACGCAGCCGTTCGACAACTCCGCCGGAAACGTAAACGGAAAGTGGCTTTTTTCCTTGATCTCCAGGCCGAATTCCACGAAGTACTCGGCGGGGTTGGAGACAAACACCGCGGGCCCCACCTGGATGGCCTGCACTTCCACATCGGCCACCGGATCGCGTTGGATCAGGTAATCCAGCATCACGGTTTCCTTGGCGAAGGTCCACTCAGTGACACCCACCGCATTGGGGTCTTTAACGACCATCTCGCGCGCCTGACGCACCTTCTCCGCCGACGGCTTGCGGCGCGGGATCTTGAGCACCGTGACCGCCGCATCCACCGGCGTGAGCGCACCGCGCGGCATGGATAGAAGCACGCGAATCGCTTCCGCCCCCACGCGTCCACCCACGATCTGCGCCCACTCTTCGGCCCCAGGCTGCTGTACCGTCGCGAAGTTGTCCACCTGCGTGATGTCGCCGCACGCGCCCTGTACGAACACCACCGTCACCTGATTCCCGAAGAAGCCACGGATGGCCTTCTCCAGGTAGTAGACCCAATTGGCGGAGATGCCACCGGGATTAGTAGTGGCGTGGCAGGCATAGTTCACGATGCAGCCGGTGAGTTGACCCTTCTTATCCCACGCGCCGATGACGCCCACTTCCGGGTCAATCGGGCCGGCGTACTTGATCATGTCCGGATGGAGTTGCCCGGGATGCGTGTAGGTGCGTCCGTTGGTCATGCGGATGCGCCGGTTGACGGCAGCTTTATCCTCCATGCCGGAACCAACGCCGCAAACAAGATCGGCCTTCTTTGTATCGGCCTCGACAACAGCCGTCACGATCGCGTCGCGCACCTTCGCCAGATATTTCGCATCGGCCATGGAAGACTTCTCGTAGGCCAGGCGGCGCACGTCTTCCGGGGCGTTATCAAACTCGCCGGGCTGCACCATGCCCGTCGGGCCGGAAGAATGCGAGTGGCTGGCGTTGATCAATACCGCATCGCCGGGAATGCCGCACTTGGCCGTAATCAGGCGGCGAGCCTCCAGCACCAGCCCGCGCGGCACGATCAGCGCGTCCAGGCCCACCACGGCGGCGCGCTTGCGTCCGTCATCGAACACCGCCACCCGCGCCTTGCACGCATCGTGAAACGTGCGATGAAAGGCCTTACCGTAGCCACCGGGCTGTTCCATGCCGATCTCCGGCGTGATGTTGGCTTCGGCAAATCCCGCCTTCACGGTGGGGCTATTCTCCCAGCGAGCCCAGGCGGGCAGGGCGGAACTCAACGTCAGGAAAGTGCGGCGCCTCATGGGCCTTGGTTTCGCACAGCGGCGGGGCGATTGTCAATGGAAGCGGCGTCGCGCGAATGATAAGCTGAGACGCTTATGACACAACCGGCTCCTCCACGCACCGCGTGGTTCAACGGCAAGTACGTTCCGGAAAACCAGGTGCTGCTGCCTTTCCGCGACCGCAGTTGGCGCTATGGCGACGGCGTCTTCGACATGACGCGCACCTTCAACGGCAAGCTGTTCCGGCTGAAAGAGCATATCGACCGGATGTATCGCTCGCTGCGCTACATCCGCCTGGATCCGGGGATCTCGCCGTCGGAACTGATGTCGATCTCGGAAGAGATCGTGGCGCGGAATGAGCCGCTGCGTGCGGCAGCGGGCGATTGGTGGATCGGCCAGCGCGTCAGCCGCGGCGTCGACCCCATCGGCGAAGAGATGCCCGAGCATCGCGGCCCCAACGTCATCGTGGAATGTACGCCCCTGCCCTTGAAGGCACGCGCCCGTCAGATTCGCGACGGCCTTACCGTGTGGGTGCCACCGCAGCGGCGCGTGGGTCCCGACATGATGAGCCCGCGCGCGAAGACGCACAACTACCTGAACATGATCGTGGCCGAACAATCGGTGAAAGCGCACGATCCGGATGGCTGGGCCGTGCTACTGGATGCGAACGGGTGCCTGGCGGAAGGCATCGGCAGCAACATCTTCCTGGTCCGCAACGGCACGTTATACACCCCCAGTGAACGCTACGTGCTGCCGGGTATCAGCCGCCAGATGACCATCGACCTTGCCGCCAAACTCGGCATTCCGTTGCTGGAAGGCGACATCGACCTGTTCGACGCCGAGACAGCTGACGAGATGTTCCTCACCTCCACCAGTCTGTGCATCGCCGGCGTGCGGCTATTCAACGGGGCGCCGGTGGGCGGCGGACACGCGCCCGGTCCGGTCACGAAGCGATTGATCGACAGCTATATCGAAGAAGTCGGGTGCGATTTCGTCCGCCAATACGTGGAACGGGCGGGGTGAGCCCGAAAGTGTGCGGTGCTAGACTACCGTACAATCATGCAACTTCGTACACTTGCCGCACTGCTGGCGCTGGCGTGGTTAGCGCCGGCACAGGAATCGCGTGGGACGCTACGCGGACGCGTGCTGGATCCAACCGGTGCCGCGGTGGCCGGGGCGCGGGTGGAAGTGGTGAACACCGAAACCAACGTACGCACCGCGTCGGCCACCAATGCCGAAGGTAACTACGAAGCTCCTTACTTACTAAGCGGCACTTACCGGGTCACGGTAGAGCAGAGCGGGTTCAAGAAAAGCACCCGCGACGGCATTGAAGTACGCATCAATGACCGCATTACGCTCGACTTCACCCTGGAACTCGGCGCGGTCGGCGAGAGCGTCACCGTGAAAGGCGACACGGTGCTGCTGGAAACCGCCACGGCGTCAGTAGGGCAAGTCGTCGATAGCCGCCGCATTACGGAGTTGCCCATCGCCGGCGGCAATGCGTATCATCTGGCGCGCTTCCAGCCCGGCATCGTCGCCACCGGCGGCCATGCGCCCGGCAATCCGACGCAGGACCTGGCGAACGGCGCGCTGGTGGTGAACGGAACACGCACCGGCAATAGCGAAGCGCTGGTGGACGGTGTGCCCAACAACGCCAACAATAGTTCCACCTACATGGTGCCGCCGCAGGACATGGTGGAGGAGTTCCGCGTGCAGACGTCCACTTACGACGCCAGCGCCGGCCGCGCCGCCGGAGCCATCATCAACCTCACCACCAAGGCCGGCACCAATCAGTTTCACGGCACCGCCTACTATCTGGATTCGCGCACCCGCGCCGTGCCGTGGTTTTCCAACCGCTGGCTGTACGATCCGGCCACCGGGCCAATCACTCCCGAAAAACGGCAGCAGGCCAATCCTGGCTGGCTCTATCTGCGCTGGGGAGGAACGGCGTCCGGCCCGGTACACATTCCCAAGGTCTACGACGGCCGCAACAAGACCTTCTGGAGTTTCGGCTATGAGGGCATGAAGGTGCAGCGGCAGGCCACGGCCATCGCCACGTTCCCCACAGCGGCCCAGAAGCAGGGCGACTTTTCGCAGTTGCTGGCACTCGGTGCGTCTTATCAGATTTATGATCCGCGCTCCGGCGCGCTACAGCCGAGCGGACGCGTACAGCGACAGCCTGTAGCGGGCAATCGCATTCCCGCATCGCAACTGGATCCCATCGCCGTGAACATGATGAAGTTCTTCCCCGAACCGAACGTGGCCGGCGATCGCGAAGGCCGCCAGAACTACTTCCGTATTGAAGACGAGAAGTGGCGGTACAAGTCCGTGGCGGCGCGCCTGGATCACAACTTCTCCGATCGCTGGCGCGCGTTCACGCGCGTGTCCACCAGCGAGTTCGACCAGAAAGTGCGTTCGTATCCAACCGAGGCCGTGGGTACCTGGAACAACCCGGGCGGCTATCGTGTCGCCCTCGATAATGTCTACACCTTCAGCCCAACGGCGCTCTTGAATGTGCGCTACGGCTTAGTGGTGCAGCGGCCTTACAGCGCACCGCTGCATCGCGGCTTCGATCTCGCCTCGCTCGGCTTCTCCGCCGACTTCATCAACCAACTCCGATCCTCCACCGACTACAGCGGAGTCTCCTTCCCCGCCCTGACGGTCGACGGTTACACGGCGTTGGGTGCCGGGGGCGGCAGCCTCAGCACCAACTACTCACACACCATCGGAACCACGTTCACCAAGATCCAGGGCAATCATTCCTGGCGTGCCGGACAGGAGTACCGCCTGCTGCGCGATAACGGCTTCGCCTATGGCAACGTGGCGCCTGCCTTGACTTTCGGAACCAACTATACCCGCGGGCCGCTCGACACCTCCGCCGGTGCGCCCATCGGACAGGGACTGGCTTCGCTGCTCTACGGCATTCCCACCGGCGGACAGGTGAACGTCAACGCCAGCCGCGCCGAACAGTCTTCGTTCCAGGCCTTGTTCTTCCAGGATGACTGGCGGCTGACGTCGCGCCTGACGGTGAACATGGGCATCCGGTGGGAGTACGAATCGCCTGTCACCGAGCGGTTCAACCGCTCCATTCGCGGCTTCTCTCTCACCCAGTCGCATCCCATGGAAGCCCAGGCCAAGGCCAACTACGCGACGAACCCCATCCCACAAATCGCCGCATCGCGGTTTGCCGTGCGCGGCGGGCTCACCTTCGCCGGCGTGAATGGCGAACCGCGTACCCTGTGGAGCGGCGACAAGAACAACTTTATGCCGCGCATTGGCCTGGCCTACCAACTCAACGCCATGACGGTCATTCGCGCCGGCTACGGCATCTTCTACACGCCCTCCGGCGCCGATCGCGGCGACGTGAACCAGGGCGGCTTCTCCCAATCGACGCTCATCGTACCCACGCTGAACAACGGCGTCACCTTCAATGCCACGCTGGCCCGGCCTTTCCCTAACGGCATCGACCAGCCGGCCGGCGCTTCGCAGGGCGTCAACACCTTTCTCGGCCGCGGCGTCAGCTACTTCAACCCGGCGCCGCTTGGAGCCTACATGCAGCGCTGGTCTTTGAACGTGCAGCGGCAGTTGCCCGGACGCATGGTGCTGGAGATCGGCTACGTGGGCAATCGCGGAACCAAGCTGCAGACCTCACGCGCACTCGGCGGCATCCCGAACGAGTTCCTCTCCACCAGCCCGCTGCGCGATCAGCCGGCCATCAACTTACTCAATGACCAGGTGCGCAACCCGTTCGCAGGCATCACGGGATTCGCCGGCACAGGACTCGCCGGCGCGCAGGTGGCGCGTTCGCAATTGCTGCGACCGTATCCGCACTTCACCGGCGTCGGCGTCACCACCAACGATGGCTTCTCCTTCTACAACGCCATGACCATCAACGTGGAGAAGCGCTTCTCTCATGGGCTGCTCTTCCAGACCAACTGGACATGGTCAAAGTTCATGGAGGCGATCTCTTATCTTAACGATGGCGACGCCCGGCCCGCCTACACCATCTCCGACCTCGACTTCACCCATCGCTTCAACCTCACCGGCATCTACGAACTGCCCTTCGGCACCGGCAAGCCCTTGCTGGGCGGGGCTTCGCGATGGATGGACCGGGTCATCGGCGGCTGGCAGTTGCAGGCCTCCTACGAAGGCCAGTCCGGCAACCCGCTCGGCTTCGGCAATGCCATCTTCAATGGCGATCTGGCCGACGTCGTTCTGCCGGTGGCTGATCGCCGGGCCGAGCGCTGGTTCAACACCGAAGCCGGCTTCGAACGCCGCGCCGCCTTCCAATTGGCATCCAACGTTCGCAGGTTCCCACTGCGCTTCAGCGGCATTCGCGGCGATGGCATCAACAACGTGGATGCCTCGCTGATGAAACGCTTCCGCGTCACCGAACGCGTCAGTGCGCAGTTGCGGCTGGAGGCCATCAACGCCGCCAACCACGTGCAGTTCGCTGACCCGAACACCACGCCTACGAATGCCGCCTTCGGCTCCATCACCGGCGAGAAGGGCCACGGCCAACGCCAGATCAACCTGTTCCTGAAGGTGATCTTCTAGCGGCTATAAACACCGCAGAAACGCCGCCAGATCCTGTTTCTCCGCCGCCGTCATACCGGTGCCCAGCAGCAGATTGAAAAATTCTACCGTGTCCTCCAACGTCAACAGACGCCCGTCGTGGAAGTACGGCGGGCTGTCCTTGATGCCGCGTAGCGAGAACGTCTTCGCCCAGCCTTCCGCACGCCCCGTGTAGAATTCCTCCACCCTCAAATCATGCATGCGATTGTCGGTATAGAACGGTGCCGGGTGGCACGACCCGCATTGCGCCTTGCCGAAGAACAACTCCTCGCCGCGCCTTTCCGCAGGCGTGGCTCTCGCCGCGATCAGCCGCCCCAGACGATCTAATTTCGACGCTGGCGGGAAGCCGATGATCGACATGAAATCGCCCATGCGATTGGTCGACGGCTTGTCCAACTGCCGCCCGCCCACCTGCAGTTGCATCGCGATGTCGCCATCGAAGTACTCTTCGATCTCGGCGAAGTGCTCCAGCGTGCGAATGGAACGCTTCAGACTGAATAGGCTCATCACGTGATTCCCGCGGATGCTCGGCGTATCCAGCCGCACGCGCGCTAGCTGTGGACGGGTGCCAGGATCCAGGCCAAGCGCGCCGTTGGTGTGGCCGTTGACGTGGCAATCAAAGCACGCAACGCCACGGGATGGCTCATCGGTAACGCGGTGTTTCGTGAAGTTAAACCAACTGGTCGGAAATCGCGTTACAAGCAGCCGCAGGCCTTCCATCTGCTCCGGCGTGAGGACGCCATCAAAAACCTCACGAAAGTTCTCGAGCGTAATTTCGCGCCCTCTGGCGACGTCGCCCATGTCCGGGCGCGTCGTCAGGTATAACGGCGGCGGGAACTCCGGAAGAAACGCGTCGCCAAGGTCATGATCGATATCAAAGCGGCGGTGTTCGGGATGCGCTTTGATCCACGACTCCGGAAACAACATATGCCCGGTGGAGTGCAGCGGATGCGACAGCGGACGGAAGCCTTCGGGAAACAAATCGCGGCGGCGGATCTCTTCCGGCGTGAGCTTGGCCAGGGCATCCCATGTGGCCGCGTCCTTCGGCAGACGTGTTACCGGGCCCATGGGGATCAGCTTCCCGCCGCTCATACGGCACGCCGCATCGGTACGCATCGCCGCCCAATCGTAGCGGGTGTTCAGGTAGCCGGCGCGGTCCTTCTGCACGCTCGCCTTGCGGCCGTGAACCGCGGCCCGCCAGGAGGCGAACTCCCCAATGCGATCGACGCTGTCGTAGGTGATCGCGCCTTTGCCGGTGTACTGGTAGAGTTTCTGGGGAACAGGGTCGCCGGGGGACACCACCGGGAAGGGCGGCAGGCCGGACTCCGCGGCAAACAGGAGCAGCATCCAAAACAGACTGGCCATGGCGGTTCTCAATCTTAACGCAGGGCGTTGCGCATTTCGACGGCCTGCGCGAGGTTGGGCTCGCGCTGCAGCAAACCATCCAACACCTGCCGTGCCTCGGCGATCTTGCCCTGCCGCTGATACAAGCGTGCCAGGTTCAGATACGCAGCCGGGTGCTCCGGAGCCACACCCATCGCCCGCCGGAACTCTGCTTCGGCCTTCCCCGCATCGCCGGTCTCCGCATAGAGAATGCCTAAGTTGTTGGCCAGGTCCGTAGAATCGGACCGCTCCGGCAACAGCGCCTGGAACACGGCCAGCGCGCCCTTCAGATCCCCGGAGGCAGCCAGTACCGAAGCCAGGCTGTAACGGTAGTTCGGGTTACCGGGGTCCAGCCGCAGCGCCTGTTCGAAGGCCTGCCGCGCGGCGGCGTAATCCTGCCGGGCAAACAGCGCGGATCCCAGCCCGTGCTGCGCGAAGGCATCATCGGGCTGCGTGGCCAACACCTGCCGGAACAGGTCGCGGGCAGCGGTCGGCTGGTTCTGTTTCAGCCGCAGCGTGCCAAGGTTCGCCAGCGCGTCGGGATGGCGCGGAAACAAAGTGAGCGTTTTCTGTAGCAGCGCATCGGCTTCCTCCAATCGCCCGGTTTCCAGCAACACCCCGGCAAAATTGTTCAATGCCTCCACCGTTGGCTGCCCCTGCGCCAGCGCCTGCTCGAAGTAGGGAATGCTTTGCGCAGCCAGGCCATGCTCGGCCAGCGCAGTCGCCAGTTCCACCCAGTTGCGCCCCGGCGGTTCCGCCATCCACCGGCCGGGAAACGGCAGCGCAGGACGCGCCGTCGCGCGCAGGTCCGCCACAATGCGCGCACTCGGCGTGACGCCTTTATACACCTTGGTCACGCGGCCTTGCGCATCCAGCAGAAAGCTCATCGGCAGGCCAATATCCTGGCGCCGGTCAAACAAGTGCCGGTGAAACAGATTCCATGCGGCAATATCGTTTGACGAAGGTTGCAACACCGCGAACGGCGCGGCCGGCTTCTTCGACTTGTCCTCATCCACGGATACGATCACCACGTCCAGCCCCGCGCGCTGGAAGGCCGCCGCTGAGGCGGTCCATTCCCCCATCTCCTGGCGGCACGGGGGACACCACGACGCCCAGAAGTTCAACAGCGTCGGGCGCCCTGGCCGCCAACCCGTAAGCGGAGGAGCAGGCACGGGCTCCGTGAGCCAGGGCGACGCAGGCGCCGCAGGTTGTGCCACCCGCTGAAGCACGGCACCGCTGATCGCCTGCAAGCCGCCGGAGCCTTGCACCAACCGGTAGGTGCCCCGCGCCGGCGCAGCGCTCACGGTCTGCTTCTCCCCATCCGGCCAAGCTACGTCTAGACCATCGACGCGCTCCCCTGGTTCCAACGCGAAATGCAGTCGCCGCGACGATTGCGACAGATACCCCGAACCCGCCTGCACCGTCCGCAGCAGTGTCCGGCGATTCGTCCGCAATTCCGCCACCGCGCCAATCGCATCCCGATTCGACTTCCCTGCCCCGCGCAACTCCAGAACCAGAGCGTCCCCCGCAGGCTGATTCCGCAGCACCTGGATCCGCGGCGCCGTGCGCGACGCCAGCACGATATCAAGCGACCCATCGCCGTTCAGATCGAGCGTCGCGAACGCCCGCCCATCCCCCGCCGAATCCAGCCCCGTCACAAACGAGCTATCCGCGAACGTGCCATCGCCGTTATTCCGGTAACAAACGTCGCGCTCCCGCCCGCTCCACGACCCGTCCGAACGAATCAGCAGATTCACCGCACGCCAGGCCTCGCGATACCCCCGCGAGCCAGCCTGTTTCTGGGGTGTGCGCGACACGACCTGCCGCCAGAAAAAGCTTCACAAATCGTGCGTGTCTGGCCCCGTGATGTACCCGTTGGTGACGAAGATATCCAGGCGCCCGTCGTTGTCGTAGTCGAACAGCGAACTAGCCCACGCCCAACGCCCGAACTCCACACCGGCCGTCAACGTCACATCGGTGAACGTGCCGTCGTGATTATTGCGATACAGCGAATTGCCCCGCGCCTGCCGTTGAAAGGCGGCCCGCGTGTCGGCATCGCCGGCAACCGACTCGAAGGCCGGGTTGAATGTCAGCCGCTGCCCGGCGCTTGACCACATGTTGCTCACGTAGAGATCCAACCAACCATCGCCATCATAGTCGCCCCACGATGCCGACATCCCCGCGCCCAGATCTTCCACACCCGCCTTCGCCGCCACATCGCGAAACGTCCCGTCGCCGTTGTTGCGATAGAGATTGTTGCGGCCGAAGTCGTTCGCGACATAGAGATCCGGGAAGCCATCACGATCGTAATCCGCCCACGCCGCCGCGAAGCTGAAGCGATTGTTGTTCTCATTCATGCCGCTGGCGGCTGTGACGTCTTCAAACGTGCCATCGCCGCGGTTGCGATACAGAAAATTGGGCGGCCCGTTGGTGGCATCGTAGTAAGGCGTCGGCGCGGCGTAGTTCACGCCCGGCGTCCAGAAATCGTAGGCGCAGACGTATAGGTCCAGGTCGCCATCGCGATCCATATCCGCCAATGCCGCCGACGTCAGTGTCCCGGTGGGCGCCACGAACCCAGGCGTTGCATGAGGCGTGAACGCACCGCGTCCATCATTGACCAGCAGGATCAACCGCGACCCGGCCACCAGCACCAGATCCTGATCCCCATCATTGTCGAGATCGGCGAACAACGCCATCGAGGTCGGATCCAGCAGATCGACGCCCGCCGCCGCCGACACATCGTCGAACGTCCCGTCGCCATTGTTGCGATAAAGACGGTTCGGCAGCCCCGAAGGCTGCGCCACATAGAAATCGTCCAACCCGTCGTTGTTGTAATCCCCAACCGCGACCCCGTTATGTCCGTAGACATCGATGCCCGTGGCTTCATCCAGTGCCATGCGCCATTCGTCCAACCCGCGCGCCAACTGGTGGCGATACGAAACGTTGTGCCCCAGGGCTTTCGCCGTGACATCAGTGAAGCGCGGTGCCGCCGGCCCGGATAGTTCGCGCAGCGCGCCCGGCGTGAAGGAATCCAGGCGCCACTCACCGTTCTGCTTTGCGAACGAAGCGCTGGCGTGACCCAGCAACGACAGCCGCCGCCCATCGCGACCCACTCCCCCCAACTCCACCCGCAGCCGCAGCGTCGTATTGCTCTCCGCCGCGTCGGCACGGTTGCTGGCGATGATCTTCAACTCCGTCAGTGTGAGTTTGGAAAAGCGGGAGGTAGTGCCCGCCGGCCACGGCAGCGCGGCCTTGTTCTTCTGGATCCACGAGTTCAGCGCCTCGTAATCCTGCTCACCGATCCAGCCATCCTTGCCGGCATCGGCGCGCTCCAGAATACGGCCCACTTCCGGTGTTCGCGGCGGCGTGGTCCGGACGGGGAACCCGGACTGCGCCGCTAGCGCCAACACGCCAATCGCCGCAATGGCAAAGGCCCGCAGCAATTAGAACTCGAAGCGCAGATTCAACTGAATCTGCCGTCCGGTGCCGCGGGTCGACGTGATACGGCCAAAGTCGCCACGCCCGCGAACCGCGTTCGGCACACCGAAATTCGGCCGGTTCGGCAGGTTGAAGAAATCGGCGCGGAACAGCAGCCGGTACCGCTCGCTCAGGTTCCACTTCTTGTTCACCGAACTGTCGATAACAATCTGCCCCGGACCGAAGCCGATGTTGCGCGCCGCGTTGCCGAAAGTGCCCGTCGCAGGGCCTGCAAAGCAGGTGGTGTTGAACCACTGGTTCAGATATTCCTGCCGCGGACGGCTGCTGTCGATAATCGGATCGCAGGTCAGGTTCGGGCGCGGACTCCCGGAGAACGTGTTGGTCGCGTTGGTCTGCTCGATGGCGCCCCACGGCGAACCGGTGCGGAATTCGGCGATGAAGCCGATCGTCCATCCGCCCACCACCGCATCGGCAATGCCGTTGGAGATGTCCACCCGCCGCCCTTTGCCGATCGGCAACTCATAAAGGCTGCTGCCGATAAACCGGTGCCGCATGTCGTTGCCCGAATAAGATTTGTCCAACCCGCGCAGCTCATTGTGTGTATAGCCGTTGCCTTCCCCACCGGCCACTTCGTTGCCGCCTTCGATGTTGTCCAGGAACTTCGAGTACGTATAGTTGGCCAGCAGGTTGAAGCCGTTCGAGTAGCGGCGCTCCACCTTCATGTTCAAGGCGTGGTAACTCGATGCGCCCCAGTTTGGGGTCAGCCGCGTGACGTTGTTGAACTGCGGGAACGGACGCGCCGCTTGGCTTTGCGTCGCCGGGCCGCGGCCGTTCACCAGCGGGATCATGTTGATGTTCGCCGCCGCGCCGCCCAACTTACGTCCCAGGTTGCCCAGATAAGCCGCCTCAAACAGCATGTTCGCGCCCAGTTCGCGCTGAACCGTGAAGTTGAACTGCTGTGAATAGCCGGCCACGTGATCCTGGCTGATGAAGTCCGGCGCCGCCCGCGGAGCCTGTCCCAACCGCACGGCTCCCCATGCCGGGCCAATCGGCTCGCGTGTACCCGTTGGCATGCCGCCGCGGAACAGGAACGCCGGCGTGAAGCCGCCGTCGGGCGACGTAAACGAGAAGTTATCGCCAAAGCCCTGCGACAGCGTATTCACCACCGCGCCGAAATAGAGTCCCAGATAGTTGATGCCATAACCACCGCGGATCACCGTCCGGTCCACGGGTTTATACGCGAAGCCGATGCGCGGACCGAAGTTGTTCGTATCGAAGTCGTGCGCGTACTTGCCGCGCCCGTCGCGGCCGGAGTACGTCAGAATGCCCGGAACCCCCGCCACGGGGTTGATCGCCGTGCCGTCGAACCCGCTCTGGCGATTGTCGATGCGCTCCCACCGCGGCGTGTCCAACTCCCAACGCAGACCCAGGTTCAGCGTCAGCTTCTGATTCACCTTCCAGTCGTCCTGCACGTAGGCGCCGTAGTAGTCGGTGCGCGCTTCCAGCAGGTCCGGACGGTTCAGCCCGGCGCTCGACGTCCAGCCCAGCAGGAACGTCGCCAGGCCGTTGCGCGTCGCACGGTCATTGAAGGTGAACGTACCGCCGCCCGTCTGCGAAAGCTGGTCTTTGTTCAGCGAATAGCGCATCTCAAAGCCGGTCTTGATGGTGTGCTTGCCGCGGATCAGCGTCAGGTTGTCGACAAAGTGATGCGTCAGAATCGGCGTCTGGATGCGTTCATTCGGTGCCGCCGACAGACCGGAATAGCCAGTCACCCCGACAATCGGAAACGCCTGCGGATCCACACCCGGCAGGTTGATCTTTTGATTGAAGCCGCTCCCCATGCCCGCATTGCGGTTGATGTGCATGCGGATGGAATAGCCGTAGCGCGCTTCATTCAGAACCGTCGGCGCGAAGTTATGAATCCATGTCCCTAACACCGAGTGAATCTTGTTCTCGCGGATGCCGGCCCGCGTATCAGCCGCCGGTTCGGCATACGCCGAGGCGATCTCCTGCGGCGCCCGCACCACGCTATAGCGCCCAAAGATTCGGTCGTTGTTCCCCAGCGAGTGGTCCACGCGCGTGGTCAGGTAATCCTGCGTCAGCTTGTCCGACAGGTTCACCACATAGTTCGCCGTTGGGGCGCGCGTGATATCGGAGGCGATGTTCGAGTTCGGATACAACGCCACCAACTGCCGCGCCACCGGGTCAATGCGGTTGGCGGGAATGATATTGCCAGGGAAGGGTTGGTTCGTGGTCGGATCCAGCACCTGCACATCGCGCCGGTTGGAAAAGTCGCCATTGCGTTCCGGCGCGTGCGGCACGATCAGGTTCGACACCGTCACGCCATCCCGCCGCCGCGCGCCTTCGTAATTCACGAAGAAGAACGTCTTGTCCCTGATCACCGGCCCGCCCAGCGACCCACCGAAAATGTTGTACCGCAGCGGCGCCTTCCGCGGCGCGAAGAACGTCCGCGTATCCAGCGCCTGGTTGCGCAGAAACTCATAGGCCGACCCGTGGAATTCATTGGTGCCCGAACGTGTCGTCATCAGGATCAGCCCGCCGCCGGCACGCCCGAACTCGGCCGAGAAGTTGCTCATCTCCGCCTTGAACTCCTGCAGCGATTCGGCCGGCGGATTTAGCTGCAGCTGCGCCACGCCCAGCGACATGTTCTGCACCACTGCGCCATCCAACTGCCACATCTGATTCTGGCTGCGCCCGCCCGCCATCGAAAACATCGGCACCTGCTCGCCACTGGTTTCCGTGCTGAAAGCCACCGCGCCCAACAGACGCACCAGACCCGCCGTCCGCCGGCTTTCCAACGGCATGTTCAACACCGAGGCCCGTTCAATCAACTGCCCCACCGAAGACGTTTCCGATTCCAGCAGCGGCGCCGTTGCCTTCACCTCCACGGTCTCGGTGACCGCACCTACGGTCAGCTGCAAATCCACGGTTCGCGTCAAGCCCGTTTCCAGCATCACACCGGGCTGCACCACCTTCTTGAAGCCCGTCATCTCCACCGTGACTTCATACTCGCCAGGATTCAGGATCGGGAACTGGTAGTTGCCCGTATCGTTCGTCACACTCTCGGTGGCCACGCCGGTCAGCACATTGCGGGCAACCACACGGGCACCAACCACCACGGCACCCGTATCGTCCGTAATCAGGCCCGAAAGACGCGACTGCGTCTGGGCGAGGAGCGATACGGCAAATAGAGTAAGGGTAACAACAAGGACCCGGAAGCGCATTAGCGTAACTTATCACAAGCCGGCACGGTCCATCGAGGGAGCCACTAACTTTCCTGATTAGTTCCAGGTGCGAATTCCGCTTCTAGCGTCGGAGGTGCTATGAAAGAGACGCTGCTGCCTGCCGGTACAACGGCACAGAATCAGGCGATCGCCGAAGTCGTGCGCGAGTTCCTTCCCTACTCCCGCAAAAACGAGGACGCCCGCATTTACCTGACCGGGTACTACACCGAGACCGTTCACCTGGATCCCAAGAACAACCTCGGCCCGGTGGGCCGCATGCTGCAGGATCTGCAAACCGTCCGTGGTGCTTTCGTGACCAGCGGCGTCCGGCCCAACCGCGTCGTCATCATCGCCGTGCTTCTTGGAGACAAACTGAAGGCGGAGCGCATTTCCGCCCTGATCACGCCCGTCCGGCTGCCGGTGGAGGTTTGGGATGGAGCCGGTTACCAAACGGGCGCCGGACAGTCCCCGCCCTGGCTGAACGTGGAGCCTTCCATTGAAGACGACTACGACAAGAAATCCGGCGAGTTCAGCAAGAAGATCCAGGTGGAAGTGGAAGTCAAACTGAAGACCGCCTTCAAGCCACTCAAGAGCCTGAAATCCACAATGAAGCACGACGGGGCCGCCTTCGAAGAGGCCAATGCGGAGATCACCCTCAAGCAAGCCATCCTCGATGCCCTGATGTGGCACCAGCTCAAGGACCTCACACTGGCCGTGAAAGCAAGCGGCACCGTCGCCGATGACGACGAAACACCGGAACGCAAGCTCACGAAGATCAAAGGCAAGATCAAAGGACTGCTCAGCGTGCAGGTGCGCGCCATCAACGGTACCATCTCCGGATTTTTCTTCGTCGATTCCAAAGGCGGCGTCGGAGGCGGCGTCGAGATCAAAATCCCCTGGGACTAGCCGGCTTACATCCCGAATAATCCGGGCCGCACATGTTTGTACTGGAAGCGCTTGGGGTTCATACCCGTGACACCGCCGGAATCCACCGTGATGATGCGGGCCGAGACCGGTTCATAGGCAGCCCTAGGCGCTACAGTGCCTTTCGCCACCAGGATCTTCATGTCCTCCGGCCGGATGCCGACGCTGGTTAATTGCCCGATGCTGAACGGAATCGTCCGCTTCGGCGTCAAGAGGACCAGCTTCGGACTGTCGGCGCTGGAGCCCTCCACTTCGATCACCGCCGACACACCCATATCCCAATAGCGGCCGCCGCCATGGCGCACGGCGCGCTCCACCCACTTGCCGTCGTAGATGCCCTTCACCCTTCCCTTGATGCGAACCGAATCCCCGTGCAGGTTGTCCGTCTTGCCGCCCACCGGCATGTCGAAGTCCCCACCCACGCCGGCCTTGATGGCACCGCGAACCGCGCTCGGATCGGAAATCGCCACCACCCAGCCATCGGCCTTCTGCTTGATCAGTTCACTCAGGACGTACGTGCTGTCGCCGGCCGAACCGCCTCCGATATTGTCGCCCGCATCCATCAGCGCCACCGGGAACTTGCCGTTGTTCATGGCCATTCTCACGGCTTCCGCGGCATCCGGCGCTTTGAACACCAGTTGATTCCGCAAGCCCCAAAGCAGGTTCCCCAACCGCTCCGCCTCACTGCGCGCCAGTGCCGGATCATTGTCGGTGACCACAATCACGCTCGGCCCCATCGCGGGGATGTCCGCGTACTGGTAGCCGCCCGGAATGCTGGCGATCAGCACCTTCGGATTCGCCTTCTCGGCCGCCTTACTCGCATCCGTCACCGGCTTCAGCGGCGCCGTGTAGGTGTTGTGGAACAGAATATTCAGCAGCATCGGCGGCTTTACGATATGCTGCACCGGCTTGATCTTGCCTGACACCACTCCCGCCATCAACCGCGCCGCGTCCACGCCGCGATCCTTAGCATCCAGGTGCGGGCATTCCTTACAAGTAATGAGGATCGTGGTCAGCTTCACGATCTCTTCCGACACATTGGCATGGAAATCGTGCACCACAATCAGCGGGATCTTGTCCCCGAAAGCCTTCCGCACCCGCCGCACCACCTCCGCATCGGCATGCGGATAGGATTCCGCAACCATCGTCCCGTGCAGGAACAGCAGAATGCCGTCTAATTTCGGCGCCTTCTTCAAACCCGTAATCAGTTCCTCGGTCAGTTGATTGAACGCGGTGTCCAGCACCATGCCGATGGTCTGCGGCCCCGCCACCACCGTCGGGTAAAGTTCCAGCCCATGCTTCCGCGCGCCCTCCATAAAGCCCGCCGTCGTGTTGTTGGCATTCGCCGAAAGCGTCAGAATCTCCTGGCCCCGCAGCGTCCCTTTCGCTCCCCCGATGCCCGTCTCGAAGTCGGCCAGCGTGGTCTTTTTCGGGTTGAAGGTATTCGTCTCATGGACAATCCCGCCAATTCCAATCACGGGACGAGGCTGGGCCAAAACGGAGGCCGCCAGCAGCAGGGATATCACCAGCACGCGGATCATGAAAGGGATGGTAGCAGGTCAAAGGTAGTGCGGTACCATCTCAGGCGTCAGAAAATAAACGTCCTCGTCGCACGAGTCAGGTGTAGGCCGTCTTCAGCAAACACTTCCACACGCGGATTCCCGCCGGCATCCGGCATGGCCGCATAGATGTCAATGAGGTAAGCCGACTCGTGGCGCTCCACCAACTCCCGGATCTCCACGTTCGCACGGCGAATGCTTTCGAACAGATATCGCCGCGCCGGACTCGGCTTAATGGACAGAAACCCGAACGGAATCCTGCCCAGTGAGCCCTCCACCTTCGCCAGCAGCGATTGGAACCACTGCGCCACCTGATCCGCCCGTCCGCCCATCGCCCAAATCGTTATCACCGGCGTACAGCAGGAACGATCGCGGCTGCACGGGCGGCACATGGCGAGTGAAAAAGTAATCGTAGACCTCCAGCATGGAACCACCAATGCCGAGATTCAGAATCGAGGGGTCCACGTCTTCGGCCAACGGATCCCACGCCCCCTATAAAAACCGGCTGGTGGACGGGTTGGGAGGCCCGCGCCGCTTCTGACTGGCGGACCTCCGCTTCATACCATTGCATTCTGCCAGCGCAGTGCGGCGAGGCCTAGAAATAGATCTTCGCCCCGAATTGCACCACCCGCATCGGAGCCCGTAATGACCGGATCTCTCCGTTCCTCGGCCCGTCCGGAATCACCGAGTCCAACGTCGTGTAGCTGATGCCCTGCGGCTGGCCGAACTGCGGCGTGTTGAACAGATTGAAGAACTCCGCCCGGAACTGGAACCGCCCCTGATCGCCCAAGAACGGCAGGCGCCAGTTCTTGAAGATCGACCAGTCCACCGTGCGCATGCCCGGCGAAACCATCGCATCCTGCGCCGCGTTGCCATAATGGCACAGATCCGGGCGCGTCGGAATATTGCAGTCGGTGCGGCGGAACGCCGTAATGTCATACCAGCGCTGCCGGTCTCCCTCCTCCAAACGCCCGTCCGCCACCCGGTCCGGCAGAGAGAAGCCACCTGTATTCAGATTGCCGCCCGCCACCGTGAACGGGAAGCCCGTCCGCATCGTGCCCACCCCGTTCATCTGCCAGCCCGCCAGGAAGGCGCCCGGGATGCCCGTAAAGCGCTTCAGAAACGGCATCTCATAAACGAAGTTGATCACCGCGTTATGCGTCACGTCGAAGCCGTAACGGGCTCGCGCCGCGCGCCGGTCCCGCGGGTTCTGATACCCATTGGTGACGCCCAGACCACCTTCGTTTCTGCCATAGCCCTCACCGATCGACTTCGAGTACGTATAGGCAAGTCCGATGATCAGCCCGGCGCTGTAGCGCTTCTCCAGGTTGGTCTGCAAACCGTGATAGCTGCCGTTCGCATAGCTATCCAAATAGCGTATATTGCCCGTGCCAAACACCACCGGCTGGCCGTCCGCACCCACTTCCCCCTGCGACACGTGGAACGGATACGGGCGCCGCGCCTGGATGTTCGTCGCCAGCGGATTCGGGTTCTGCGGCGTGCCCGACCACATCGGATCCGGATTGTTCCACGTCACGGTGTTGTCCAGGTGGCTCGACTTGCTGCCGACATAGCCCACCGTCAACACGGTGTTCCACGGCAGGTTGCGCTGCAGGTCGAAGCTCCATTGCCAGTGGTTGGACGACTTGTTATCCGGCGGCACAATGTTCGTGTTGCGAACCGTGCTGGCCGTGGCACGCGCACCGTAGATATTGTCTAGCGTATTAATCGCGCCCGGCTGCAGGCGCCGCGTCTGCACCGTATAAGCCTGGCCCGCATAGTTGACGGTCAACGTCTGCGCCGGCGCGTCCACAATCTGATACGGAATCGTGCCGCTCACTGGGGGTACCAGGTTCAGAATCGTGTAGTTGTTCAGCTGCTGCGCATTCGCGAACCAGCCCGCACCGCCGCGCAGCACCCACTTCTCCGTGGCGCGATAGGCAAAGCCTACCCGCGGCATGAAGTAGCGGTTGTCCCGGTTCTCATACGCCGGCCAGTTCTTCGTCCCCACGTTGGGCACCACCGTCGGCAGCGGACCGCGCGAAGAGTTCGTCAGCACATCCAGACGCAGCGTCCGCCACGCCCCGAACGTATCGCTGGGAATCTGGAAGTAATCCCACCGCATGCCGATATTCAGCGTGAGCTTGCGCGTCGCTTTGAAGTCGTCCAGGAAATACGCCGACCAGCGATTCTGCCGCGGCGCGGTGAACGGCAGGCCCTCGCCTGTCGTCGTGTTGCTGATATAGCCCTGCAGGAAGCCCGCCAGCGCATACCCGCCGGGACAGCAGCCAATCGTCCCGCGTGCTTCATTGGCGGCCGCGCGATCCAGCTTCACATACCGGTATTCAAAACCGGTTTTGAAGTTGTGCTTGCCGCGATTGATGGACATGTTATCGGCGAACTGGTGCACCGTGTTGAAGTCGTACCCGTTGCCGCCGTCGCGATCGCCGGAGGTAATCCCGCTGATCGGCGGAATGCCCACCTCGCGCTGGCTGAACCGCGAGCCATCTGTCTTGCGAAACCGCCCAATGCCCAGCGAATCAGGATCGAAATCCGTATTCGAACGCGGATTCAAGGTATTGTTATCGCTCTTGTTAATGCCGTAGCGGAACTCGTTCACCACCGTAGGTGAGAAGATCTTCAGATACTGCACGCCCAGGTTCCAGTTCAACGACGTCACGAAATAGCCGAAGTTCGGATTCAGTCCCGGGTCGCCCTGATCCCACCGCCCACGATCGGTTATGTACCGGACCCACACCTTGTCGTTCGTCGTGAAGTTGTGGTCCACACGGAACAGATACTGGTTGTTATTGATGATGTTCTTGTTGGTACCGCGCACGTTCGTGTCGAGCGGATCGGCCGGGGCAAACTGCGGCAGCGGCAGGAACGTGTTCACAAAGTTCTGCGCATTGCGGTTGATGCGGCTCGGCGGAATGATGTTCGTGATGTTGCCCGCATTGTCGCGGAACGGCTCGCCCGTGGTCGGATCAAAGATCACCACCGGAGCGCGAACCGGACGCCCGTTGGCGCCAATCGGCGGCGTCAGCAGCGAAGAGAAATCGCCCCGCCGGAATGCCTCCGGAAAGAAGAAGGCCTCGCGCGCATCTTCACGCTTTTCCCGGCGGCCTTCATAATTAAAGCTCCAAAAGGTGCGGTCCTTGCCGTTGTAGAGTTTCGGTATGTACACTGGTCCGCCCAGAAACGTCCCAAACTGATTTCGCTGCAGCCGGTTCTTGTCCTGCAGGCGAGTCCCCGCCGGCACCTGGAAGTTCAGGAAGTAATCCTTGGCCGCCAGCTTATCGTTGCGCAGAAACTCCCAAAACGTCGCGCGCAGGCGGTTAGTCCCGCTTTTCACCACCATCTGCATGATGGCGCCCGAATTCTGCCCATATTCGGCCGAATAGGACGACGTCTGCACCTTGAATTCATCCAGCGCGTCGATCGACGGCGAGAACGCCGCCGTGTTCACCCGCGGTTCCGTGGCGATCACGCCGTCCAGCGTCACCTGCTGGTTCACTTCTCTCTGTCCGTTGGCCGAGATGGCTACGCCGTTGCCAGGGATCGGGAACCCGCCCGATCCGTCGACACCCATGCGAATGCCGAACTGCACGCCAGGAATCAGCACCGCCAAGGTCGCCACGTTGCGCCCATTTAGTGGCAATTCCACCACGCGCTTGTTGTCGATGTTTCCTCCCACCGCGGCATCTTCCGTCTTCAGCGCCACCGCGGCCGCCACCACCTCCACGACTTCCGACGCCGAGCCCACCGCCAACGTGAAATCCACGCGGGCCTTCTGCTGCAGCTGCACCACAATATTCTTCTTCTCCTGCGTCTTGAAACCGCCGGCCTCAATGCGCAGGGTATACTCCCCAATTTCAATAAACGTAAACGAATAGTTGCCGTCATTGCTGCTGGCCACTTCGCGGGTTTCGCCCGTGGCCGTGCGCGTCAGGATAACTTTCGCTCCAGGTACAGACGCCCCTGATGGATCCGTCACCGTGCCCAGAATTTCTGTGGATGTGGTTTGCGCGGACAATGCGCCAAGAAACAAGACGAGAGAGACAGCGAACCTCATAAGCGACAGCCCTTTCACTTCGCGATCTGATGGTTTGCGAACCCGGTTAACCGTTACGACGTGGTGGGACTATGATAGACAACTTTTGCGCCGTTAGGGTAGCGGCAGAATGCCCGTCCAGAACAACGATCGCTCCCCCGCGTCCGTGTGTTCATACTTCCGGACAAACGTCAGCTTCCCATCCGCGCCAATGCGGAACACCGCAAGATTCGGAAGCGCCGCTCCGGCCCGCTGCATATTCGCCACTACCAGCAGCCGCCCCGTCGCATCCAGGGCAAATGTCCGAGGATGCACGCCCTGCGTGTCTGCATTCTGGATCCGCGTGGGCTCGCCGGTCTCCCCGTTCAGCGCGTACACCGCAACCGAGTTCTCTCCCCCAGCCGGCCCGCGATTGCCCACATATAAATACCGCCCATTCGGATGCGCGTGAATGCTGCTGGTGGCCTGCTTGGGAATGTTCGCCACGTCCACCAGCGTCTCCGCCGTGAACAGCGGCTCCGGCTTCAGACTGGGACCCTCGATCACCCGATACGCCTGCAGCTTGTTCTGCCGCTCCACCGTGATATAGGCGAACGACCGCGACGGGTGAAACTCCAAGTGGCGCGGTTGAAAGCCGTACCCCCCATTCGGCGCAATCGACGCACGGTTGCTGAGCACGCCGTCGTTATACCCGTACACCTTCAGCGCCCCGGGATCTTCCTTCGTCTTTGCGGTCGGCCCGTTGCCCCGAGCGACGATGATGACCATGCGGTTGGTCGGGTCCACCCGCACCTGGTGCGCATAAACCCCAAAGTCCAGGTTGGAAGGCTGAGCCACCTGCGACCCCAACGTCCCATCGGCGTTAATCCGATGCACCGTCGCCCCACTCGGATCATTCGACGCGCAGATCACATGCTTGCCAGGAATATCCAGCGTCAGGTACACGGTCCGCGCCGGCAACGTCACCGGCTGTCCATGTTGCTTGAGAGCCCCGGTCTTCGCATCCACCTCGAAAGCCGTCAACCCATGGTGCCCGCCCTTCGTGTTGTTGCTCCAAGCCACGTAGAGATACCGCCGCGTCGGATGCGGCCACGCCTCCTGCACGTTCTCCGGCAACGTCACCGCGGAGATCTTCTCCAAGGTTGCGGCATTCACGTCCAGTTTGTACGTGCTCAGTTCCGGCCCCAGCGCCGCATGCAGAACTTGGGGTCTAGTCTGGGCAGCCAGCGGCAAGGCCAAGGCTACCAGCAGCGACAGCAAAGTCACGGTTGGCATCGCCACTTGAGTATATCCGGTCTCCTATTCCAGTTCATTGCGGAGCCAGCCCCGATCCGCGGATACGTTTCCGAACAAGAGTGGACGTGTTCATCACCCAGGGGTGATGCTCACGCCTGGCGCAACGAGAAGCAATCGGCCGCAGTCGCTCGCGGATGAGTTCATTCACAGCCCGCCGAGTTACTCTGGGTGCTGCTAAACCATGGATCACTCACCGTGTACTCTCATCCGGGAGTTGATCGGCGAGAAGTTGAAGGAAGGCGGCAGTGACCTGTGGCGACACGTGCCAGGGATGACGATCGAGGAGAATTCGCAGTGAAGTGAGCGGCAAACCGGTGCCGCGGACGTCATCGGCATGGCAGGCATACAGCCGCGCGGCATTCCGCTAGAGACGGGATAATAGAGATTCATGCAAAAGCGGACCGTGGCGCTGCTGGCTTTGGCGTTAACCTGCGCCTGCACGAAGCCGGAGCGCCCTGTTAACGCGCCAGGATCGCTATCGGTAGCAGCGGCGTCCAACCTGACCGAAGTGTTCGGCGCGGTGGGCAAGGCGTTCACCGACGCGTCGCAGGTACCGGTAACGTTCAGCTTCGGGTCGACGGCGCAGTTGGCGCAGCAGATCGACCATGGCGCGCCGTTTGATGTGTTCGTCGCGGCCGACACCACGCACGTCGACGCGTTGCTGGACAAGGGACGGATCGCAAAACAGTCGCGGCTGGTGTATGCACGCGGACGGCTGGCATTGTGGGCACCCACGTGGGACACGGCAACCTTATCGCCCGAAGCTTTGAAAGATGCGCGGATCCGCTTCATCGCCATCGCCCAACCGAGCGCCGCCCCCTACGGCCAGGCGGCAGTGGATGCACTCACGCACTTGAATCTATGGGAAACATTGAAGCCAAAAATTGTTTTCGCCAACAACATCCAGATGGCGAAACAGTTCGTCGAGTCCGGCAATGCCGACGCGGCCTTCACCGCCTTTTCCCTGCTGACCGCGGAGAAGAACGTAGTGAAGGTCGACGCCGGCCTGCATCAATCGCTGAACCAGGCAGCGGGCATCGTGGAAGGCTCACCGCGGGAGCGCGAAGCCACGCGTTTTCTCGACTTCCTGACCAGCACCCAGGGACGCGCCATCCTGGCACGCTACGGCTATGAGTTCCCTTAAACGCCGCGCGGCCGCGATATGGCTGTTGTTGATGGCCGCGGAGATCGCCCAGGGCACGGCACGCACCTTGTGGCTGGTACCGGTTGTCGGCACAATTCGCTCGCGGCAGATCGGCGTACTCACGGGCTCCTGCCTGATCCTGCTCATCGTGGCGCTCACGCATCGCTGGATCGGCTTTGTGTCGAATCGGCAGCGTATCGTCACCGGGCTGCGCTGGATGGTAGCCACGCTGATTTTCGAGATTGGGATGGGACGGGTGTTCGGAAGGACGTGGGACGATTTGGTAGCCGACTTCAACCCCGTGGAGGGCGGTCTATTGGCTTTCGGAATGATAATATTAGCAGCCTCGCCGTGGCTATTGCGGCCACGGCGAGGCCGCATAAAGCCTGCTTAGTTGGTGATGTCGTGCGTGCGGCTTTCCCCGCGCGCCGGCGTGTACACCTTCTCCCAGGCGCGATGCGCGGGGTGGTTGTCATAGGCCTTGAACGCAGCTTCGTCCTTGAACTCCATGACGAAGGCCGATTGCAGTGCCTTGCCGCCTGCATCGCCCTGCACTTTTACACTCTTCAACCACACGCGGTCCAGGCCGGGAATCTCCGACGCCATCTTCTCGACCCCGTCCAAAGCAGCCTTCTTCTGGGCGTCGGTAGCGCCGTCCTTCCAGTACAACGTGACGACGTGAATGATGGACTTGGGCTTTTCGTACTTCTTCGCACCCACCATCACACCAGCGCCGAACAGCAGGCCTGCGGTGGCGCACAGTAATGCATTCTTCATCCAGTTCTTCATGTTCTACGCTCCTTTTTTTCCAACGGCGGGCCGGGCGACACGAATCCCGCTCCAGCCTTCGCTGATGAGTATCGAATTAGCCGGATTCGCCGGCAAATACTTGATCACTGCCGGCCCGATCAACAGTGATGCGTCGCGAGGCAGGAGGTCATGAAACGGGGTGACGTCCTGAACCACGTGGTAGGTGACTCCGGAAACCTCATAGGAGTAGCCCACCAGGTTGTCGTGGAACTCGGTGACCTCGGCATCCAACATGCGGCCACGGGCCGTGAGGAAGGCCCGCCGGGAGCGCTCCTGCTCTTCCGGAGTTCGCCGCTTGCCCACCAGGAGCCAGCCGCCCAGGACGAGCAGGACACCGCCACTCAGTGCCAATAGCAGAATCGCGGTGGCCGTCGTCACAGCAAATCGCCTCGTAACCCGGAATCAGCGCTTGGCGCCGGTTTCCTGAAAAGCCTTCGCGTGATCCTTAAGGAACTGGTCCAGGCCTCTATCCGTCAGCGGGTGATTGAACAGCATGTCCAGCACCTTAAACGGCATGGTGCCGATATGCGCGCCGGCCAATGCCGAATCCTGTACATGCAGCGGATGACGCAGCGATGCCGCCAGCACCTGCGTTTTGAAACCGTAGTTCTCGTAGATGGTGCAGATGTTGTGAATCAGTTCCATGCCATCGTGCGAGATGTCGTCCAGGCGCCCAACAAACGGGCTGATGATGTAGGCACCGGCCTTGGCGGCCAGCAGCGCCTGGTTCGCCGAGAAGCACAGCGTGACGTTGGTGCGGATGCCCTCTTTCGAAAGCGCCGCGCAAGCCTTGATGCCATCGCGGATCAGAGGCAGTTTCACCACGATGTTCTTGTGAATCTTGGCGAGTTTCTGCCCCTCCCGAATCATTTCAGAGGCTTCGGTTGCCACCACTTCAGCGCTGATGTCGCCATCAACGATGTCGCAGATCATGCGGACCTGCTCTTCAATCGGCCGCCCTTCTTTGGCGATCAGCGACGGGTTGGTCGTGACTCCATCGACAATGCCCCAGTCGGCGCCTTTGCGAATCTCATCGAGATTGGCCGTATCCAGAAAAATCTTCATGACTTGATGTTCACCCTCGGATTACCTTGTTCTCCAGAGCCCCAATCCCTTCGATCGCAACCTTCACCGAATCGCCTGGCTCCAGGGGCCCCACTCCAGGGGGAGTGCCGGTGGCGATGATATCGCCCGGCTCGAGCGTCAGGAATTGCGTGACGTAGGCGATTATAGCACCGGGGGAAAAGATCATATCTCTCACGGAGCCGTCCTGCTTCGGCTGGCCGTTTACCCAGCTCCGGATGCGAATGTCGTCGAAATGCAACGCCGTGCGCGGCACAATGAACGGGCCGCAGGGACAGAACGTATCGCAGCCTTTGGCGCGCGCCCACTGGCCGTCCTTCTTCTGCAGGTCACGGGCCGTGATGTCGTTCACAATCGTGTAGCCGTAGACGTACTGTTCCCAATCCTCGGCGGCAACGTTGCGCGCCTGGCGCCCCATCACCAGCGTGAGTTCGCCTTCAAAGCTCATCTGGCCGACAAAGGACGGATAGACGATGTTATCGCCGCTGGCGATGAGCGAAGAGGGGGGTTTGTAGAAAATCAACGGTTCCACCGGAACGGGGTTACCCAACTCCTTGGCATGGTCCACGTAGTTGCGGCCGACGCACACAATCTTGGTGGGACACACGGGGGGCAGCAGGCGCACTTCACTCAGCGCGTAGCCTTCCTTGCCCGCGGTATCCCAAAGGGAATCGGTTTCATAAACCCACTCGCCCTCCACCACGCCATAGCGCGCCAGGGGCGAACTGTCGGGCGTGGTCGGCCAGGCATTATGGTTCAGGCTGAACCGCACGTGCTTGCGCATAAAAACATTCTCCTCGATTTTTGTTTGCTCAGGGAAGGCCGATGCTAACGGCCTCCGAGGGCTTGCTTTCGTTGCCGTAACGGTCGATGGAGCTGATCGCGTAACGGTAAGTCCTGCCGGATTCCACTGCCTTATCACTATAGGAGGGCGGCTCGCTGGGGCCAAGCCTCTCCATCTGGCCATCGCCGGCGGCACGGTAGACCACGTACCCCTGCAGGTCCGGCTCGGTGTTGCGCTCCCAGGCCAGTTCCACGGTGTTGATGCCGGCCAGCGCCGTGAGCCCGCCGGGCACGGCCGGGGGAAAGCGGTCGGCCGGCGTGATGCTGACCACGTCCGACGGATCGCTGATGGTCTCGCGGGTGTCAGCCTTCGCCACGGCAGTCACCTGATAGCGATAGGGCTTGTCGAACTCGGCCGTCTTATCGTAATAAGCCGGGGTGGGAACCTCGGCCAGCGGCTGCATTTCCGGCTCGCCTTCGGCCTGCCGCGCAAGGCGATAGAGCGCCGCGTCGCCCGTCCATTTTAACTGCACCCCTTCGGGCGCCGAATCCGCCTGGACCTGCGGCTTATTCAGGGGCCGCTGCGCAGGGAAGGCCACAAAGTTCGACCATTGCGACCAACGTTGCGACGGGCCTAACGTGCGTACCGCGACAAATACCTCCGTGCCGGCCGCTTCGGTAAGTGGCGCGACGACGAAGGCGGAGGTGCCGGTATCGGGAACAGGCACCGGCACGCGCCGCGCGCCGGAGGCCCAGCGGTTCGCATCAAACTCGCCTGCCGCCGGAGGCCCAATCCGCAGTTCAATCTCCGCCGGGTACTCCAGCCCCATGCCTTCGGTCGTCAACTGCGGCAGCGTGAAGCGGATGTCCAGTTTCGCCCCGCGCTGCTGCACCGAAAGGTCGTTCACGGCCTCCGGAATGTGCAGGGCAGGCGGCAGCGGATCGCCCACATAGCCGCACCCGGTCAGCAGCAGCGGCAGACACAACCAGACTCTCCTCATCGCTTACAGAATGTAGCGGCTCAGGTCCTGGTCCTTCACGATGCTGGCCAGTTGCTGCCGGATGTAGGCGGCGTCGATCTTCACGTTCTTCTTCTTGAGGTCCGGCCCCTGGAAGCTGATCTCCTCCAGAACCTTCTCCATGATGGTGTGCAGCCGGCGCGCCCCGATGTTCTCCATCTGCTGGTTGATCTGGGCGGCATAGCGCGCCATCTCTTCCAGCGCATCGTCGGTGAAGGTCAGCTTGATGCCTTCGGTTTCGAGCAGTGCCATGTACTGCTTCACCAGCGCGTTCTTCGGCTCCTTCAGAATGCGAATGAAATCCTCTTCAGTAAGCGACTTCAACTCCACGCGGATGGGAAAGCGCCCCTGCAACTCGGGAATCAGGTCGGCGGGTTTTGAAACGTGGAACGCGCCAGCGGCGATGAACAGGATGTGATCGGTGCGCACGAAACCGTAACGGGTGTTCACCGTGGTGCCTTCCACAATCGGCAGAATGTCGCGCTGCACGCCTTCGCGGCTGACGTCGGGCCCATGCCCGCCTTCCCTTCCGGCGATCTTGTCGATCTCATCCAGGAACATGATGCCGTTACGCTCCACGCGTTCCAGTGCGATCCGCGTAACCTGGTCCATGTCGATGAGCTTCTGCTCCTCTTCCTGAATCAGGTAATCCAGCGCCTCATGCACCCGCATCTTACGTTTCTTGCTGCGATTGCCGAACAGCGGCCCCAGGACATCTTTCAGGTTGATGTCCATGTCTTCCATGCCCGGCGCGGCCGTAATCTCGAAGCGCGGGCCCTGTTCCTTCACATCGATTTCGACCAGCTTGTCGTCCAGCTTGCCGGCGCGCAGTTTCTCGCGCAGCTTTTCGCGTGTGCGTTCGTTGGATTCGCTCGCTTCCGGCTGTGGCGGCATCAGAAGGTCCAGCAGACGCTCTTCAGCATTGCGCTCGGCGCGGTCCGCCACTTCGTCAAGCTTCTCTTCGCGCACCATGTCGATTGCAATCTCCACCAAGTCGCGAATCATGCTTTCCACGTCGCGCCCGACATAGCCCACTTCAGTAAACTTGCTCGCTTCCACCTTGAGGAACGGCGAGTTGGACAGCTTCGCCAGGCGCCGTGCCAACTCCGTCTTGCCCACGCCTGTTGGCCCGATCATCAGGATGTTCTTCGGCATGACCTCTTCGGCCATTTCCGGTTCCAGGCGCTGGCGGCGGATGCGGTTGCGTAAGGCGATGGCAACGGCACGCTTAGCGTCGGCCTGCCCAACCACGTGCTTATCCAGTTCGCGCACAATCTCCCGCGGCGTCAATTCATCCAGCGCCGGCGTTTCGTCAAGCGATTGGCTCGGAAGATAGATCACCATTAGCCAAGCTCCTCATAAATGACGTTGCCGTTGGTGTAGATGCAGATGTCGGCGGCGATCTTCATGGATTTTTCGACGATCTCGCGCGCCGAAAGTTTCGTGTTGTCCAACAGCGCGACAGCCGCGGCTTTGGCGAATGGCCCGCCGGAACCGATGGACGCAATTGCTTCATCCGGCTCAATGACGTCGCCATTACCGCTGACGACATAGGTGTTGGTGGTATCGGCCACCAACAGCAGGGCCTCCAGGTGCCGCAGCACCTTGTCCGTGCGCCAGTCCTTCGCCAACTCCACCACCGACCGCGGCAGGTTGCCGTTATGCTGTTCCAGCTTGCTCTCAAAGCGCGCAAACAGCGAGAACGCGTCGGCCGTGGACCCGGCAAAGCCAGCCAGGATCTTGCCGTTGTAAAGCCGTCGAAGTTTCTTGGCGGAGGATTTCAAAACCTCACTGCCCATGGTGACCTGGCCGTCACCGGCCATGACGACTTTCTGATTTCGGCGGACGCAGAGAATTGTAGTAGAACGAATGCGGGGAGACATCAAGGGGTAATTTTCCATTGTATCGCGCCTTTCGCGGCGCGGACGCGCACCCTAGTGCGTCATCGAATAGATGATGTAGTTCAGTGCCACCCGGTAGGCTACCGACGCAAACTTCTCCGGGTACTGCGGATGGTCGGCCCACTCCCACGCATCGCCCAAATCCATGTTGTGGCAGATGGCCACCACCAGCCGGCCCTTGCTGTCGAACACGCCGCGCCAGCGAGGCTCTACGCCATCCCGCTCATACGTCCGGCCGCTGAATGCCGTATGAATGCCGGGCACCTGCACCCGCTGGTCCAGGTCATACAGCACGTGAAACACCGGCTCGGCAGATTCCAACTCCACAATCGGCTGGTCCGGGAAGACCCGCTTCATGCTGTCCTCAAAGACCATCCACTCGTAGGTGCCGTGGAAATCGTCCACCATCAGAAAGCCGCCACGAAGCAGATAGTCGCGGAGTTTCGCCGCACGCTGCTCATCCAGGCCCCAGTTGCCGACTTCCACCGCGTAGATCCAGGGGTAGTTGTAAATCTCATCGCTTTCCAGGTCCGCGACGTTCTCCATGGACCGCCCATGAATGCGCGTCAGGCGGCGAAGTCCCTGCAGGAACTGGCGGTCGGCTTTGGGGTAGTCCGTGGCCCACGCCCCACGCCACCGCCGCCCCCCCTGGAAGTTCGGATAGCGCAAGCGCGTGAAGATGAACTCGGTCTTCTCATTGGCGTCAGGCGGGATCACAGCCGGGTTGTCTTCCTCGTCGTCAAAGAAGCCGCCCCGATAGCGTTGCGCGTAAAGCACTCCACCAGCCAGCAACACCAGACACAGCAGTGCGGCCCATCGCGAGTTCACGACGCAACAATAACGCGCCGCAGCGTGCCGCGCAACTGTGCCTAGAACCGCACATCCACGCCGATGGCATCATGGTCAGACAGCGGCGCATGCGTGCGGTCGCGCTTTTCATGCACCACGCGGGGCTGCGAGGGCTCCAAACCGCGCACCGCCAGCCAATCCAATTTGAATGGGCAACGGCCTCCATGCTCACGCAGGCTCCAGTGGATGAACGCGAAACACCATTCCGGCACCCACTCGCGCAGGCTGCCCTCGGCGCGCGCGTCGGCAACGTCGTAATGGACTGTGTGCGCGCCCAGCACGTTCGCGTTCCTGTAGTCGAAATCGCGGCTTTCCAGCAACTGGAACAGATCCCGTTCGAAGTAATTCTCAGGATACCGGTAGTGATTGCGAATCACGTGCCCCACGCCCATCAACACACGGCGCCAGAAGCCCATGATGGCGTAGAACGCGTGCGACGTGTCGTAGGTGCTGGTGTTCCAATCTCCCCCGATCACGGCCGGCCCACCCGCCGGCAAGGCGTCCAGCACCGTCTTCATCTGCAGCATGCGATGCCGCTGCGTGGACTGAGCACACAAGTGAATCGACGCGGCCGCCACGGATTGCTGCGGCAGGTCAATCACCGCCGCGATGGTCGTCTGCTGGCCGAGGCGCTTCTCATTCGCGGCCACCTTGTCGATGCCGTTCTCCAGATGAATCGGCCGTACATCGCGGATGGGATAGCGGCTGAGAATAGCGTTGCCGTGCATGCCGACGGTGTTCTCGCCCGACACGTTGCGCTCCACGCCGGAGCCCTTCACCAGGCTCAGATAACACGGCACAAAGGCATAACACATGCCCAACTCCTGCGCCATGTGACGGGCGATATCGATGTTGCCGGAACGCGCCATGCCGACGTCGGTCTCGGTCAGTAGCAGAACGTCGGCTTCCCGCAGATACGGATCCTCGATCAGAGCCTTCAACTGGCCTTCCAGTTGCGTGCCGCGCTCAATGTTCCACGCCACGCAGCGATAGCTCTTGCGGACAGAAGCCGGACGCTTGCGGAAGTCGCCCGTTTGCGGCGTGTCCAGCGCCAGCCGGATATCGGACTCCAACTCACGATAAAGCGGATGGGCATGCAGTTCCGCTGTTGAGCGGCATTGCAGAAACTCAGGAAAGGCGGGCACCAGGCGCCGGCGCACCAGTTCCTGGATGGCGTCCCCTGGGGACTCCCGAAGCTGTTGGGACATTCCTTTTTATGATCGCAACTACTTGGCCGTGGTGGGGCCGTCGGGCTCTCCTGGTTGACGTTCCCGCGCCGGATCGTGATTCGGATTCGGACGCGGCAACTGCGCCTTGGTCTGCCGCAGCCATGCCTCCAGACGCCCGCGCAGGGCCGCCGCCTTCTCCGGCTGCAATGCCGCCAAGTCCTTCTTCTCCCCGATGTCTTCCCGCAGGTTGTAGAGCTCCACGTGACGATCTTCAAAGAACAGGATCAGCTTGTCATCGCCATTGCGGATGGCCGCCGATGGCTTGCCCAGCTGCGGACTGTAGTGCGGGTAGTGCCAGAAGTTGTCGCGCTTGCCCAAGGTCCCGCGCTTGAACAACGGTGCCAGGCTGCGGCCGTCCATGCGCGCCGTCTTGCTTTTGTCGACACCGGCGACTTCGGCGAACGTGGGCGCATAGTCATAGCTCACCACCGGCTCGTCACAGCGGCTGCCAGGCTGGATCACGCCGGTCCAGCGGGCAATCGTGGGCACGCGAATCCCGCCCTCGTACAGATGGCCTTTGCCCAATCGCAGCGGCAGGTTCGACGTCACCGGGCGTTTCTTCCACTCCAGCGACGTCACACCACCGTTGTCGGAACTGAACAGCACCAGCGTGTTGTCATCCAGCCCGTGCTGCCGCAGCGCCGCCATCACACGCCCCACACTCTCATCCACGCTCTCGATCATCGCCGCGTACTCGCCGTAGTTCTGCGGATTGTCCGGCTTCGCCAGCGCATCGTACTTACGAACCTTGTCCGGCTTGCCCTGAATGGGTGTATGCACGGCGAAATGCGGCAGGTAGAGGAAGAAGGGCCGGTCTTTGTGAGCGCCAATGAAATCCACGGCAAGATCCGTCAGGCGGTCCGTCAGATAGTCGCCATCCTTGCCTTCAAGCGGCACCTTCTTTTTCCATTCCGGGTAGAAGAAGTTGTTCGTCGAACCGGCTTCATCCCCGGCATGAGCGATGTCGAAGCCTTGATCCTGGGGCTGGAAGCCGGTCTTGCCCAGGTGCCACTTGCCGATGCAGGCCGTGCGGTAGCCCTCGGCTTTCAGCAGTTCCGCAATCGTCACCTCTTCCAGCGGCAGTTCCAGCCGCGCGCTAGGCTGCAGCACCTTCGTGAAATGGAAGCGGTTGGAGGCGCCTTGCAGATGGGAAGTGAGATGCAAGCGCGCCGGATACTTGCCTGTCATAATGGCCGACCGCGTGGGCGAGCAGACCGGCGCCGCCGCATAGCCATTCGTGAACACCATCCCACTGCGCGCCAACGTATCTATGTGAGGCGTCTGGTAGTAGGTGCTGCCGTTGTAGCCGGTGTCCGTCCAGCCGTAGTCGTCAATCAGAATCAGCACAAGGTTCGGCTTGCGCCGCGATTGCGCGGATGCGGCCAGCCGCGCACCGGCCAGCGCTGAAACGAAGGCACGTCGGGACAGGAACATAGGCTCTCGCGATGCTACCATGGCTAACTCTATGCTTGGCATGCCGCTGGCAACTGCGGTGCTGATGGCGCAGGCTGCCGATCCCGCCTATCAATTGTTCCTCACCGGCGATGCCGCCGACGTGCAACCGCGCACCATGCCGGGCTTCGTGCTGGCAGGCGGCAGCAAGGATCAGGATGCCGCCATGCGTTGGTTCCTGGAACGATCGGGCGGCGGCGATATCGTCGTCATTCGCGCGGGAGGCGCCGACGGCTACAACGATTACCTCTACAAGCTCGGCAAAGTGAACTCCGTGGAGACCATTCTGTTTCGCTCGCGGGAAGCGGCGGCGGATCCGGTGATCCTGGACAAGATCCGCAAAGCCGAAGGGCTGTTCATCGCCGGCGGCGACCAGTGGAACTACCTGCGCTTCTGGAAAGGCACGCCGGTGCAACAAGCCTTGCAGGAGTTGATCGACCGCGGCGTGCCTATCGGCGGCACCAGTGCCGGTTTGGCCGTGTTGGGAGAGTACATCTTCAGTGCCGAGTTCGACACCGTGCAATCGAAAGAGGCGCTGACGGATCCCTTCGACAAGAAAGTGGCTATCGCGCGGGACTTCCTGCGCGTACCGAACCTGGGCTGCCTGATCACCGACAGCCACTTCACCCAACGCAACCGCATGGGCCGGTTGCTCGTGTTTCTGGCACGCATGCAGTTGGAATCCCCCTGCAAGCAAGCACGCGGCGTGGGCGTCGACGAACGTACCGCGGTGTTATTGGAACGCGATGGCTCCGCCACGGTCGTGGGCGAAGGCGCGGCGCATTTCGTTCGCCTGCGCACGAAGCCAGTCAGGTGGCGACCACAGACCCCCGTAGAAGTGCCGCCAGTGGACGTCTACTCGGTGGACCGCACCGGCCGCTTCCACGTCAAGAAGTGGAAAGGCTCCGGCGGGCAAGCCAAGCAGTTGACCGTGAAAGCCGGCAAGGTTCTGTAGCGGCCAACCCGGCACCAGCGTCTTACTGTCGTGCTGGCGTTCCTCCTTCTCTTCACCGGTGGCCTCTTCGCCCAGACATTGGATTGGCATGAACTGCGGCCCGATGCCGGCACCACGACCGGCAAGCTGGTGGTATCGGTCTCCGGGAAGGAGCGCAACGTCGCCACCAACGTGAAGCGCGTGTGGCGAGGCTGGCATCGTAACGTTCTGCTCTATACGCAACCGCAGGCGGGCGATAAGGAAGGTCTCTGGTCGTACAACGCCGTTACCGGAGCGCGCCATCGCGTGACAACGGAACCCGCCGAAGTTACCGACGTCACGGTGGCGCAGCTGGATGCCCCGCAGGCACCCGTGCTAGTCCTGTTCCGCCGCGATGCAAAAACAGGCATACCGGGAATCGTTTTAGCCGATCCGGACACCGGCGCGTTCCGCCGCGAGGAGCCCGCCACTGCCGGCGCAATCCTCAACAACAGCATCACCGTCCGCTACTTCGCCCGCGAGGACTTCAGCCCCGGCGACACCACCGATCTGAACAAGCGGAAGCCCACCCGGACCGAATCGATTCCGCTACGCCCACCCACTCGCTGAACCCCATATAATAAGGGTAGTTCTCTGGAACCGCACCCATGTTCGTCTGCCGTTGGTTTGCCTTTGCCTGGATTGCCGCCGCACTGTGCAGCGCCGCACCTTCGCTGGATCGCGCCGTCATGAAGCAGTACTGCTACGGCTGCCACAACAGCAAAGGGAAGCAGGGCAACCTTGCCTTGGACGCCTTGCACGACAAGGCCATCGCCGACAACCCGGAGGTGTGGGAGAAGGTGCTACGCAAGGTGCGGGCACGCCATATGCCCCCAGTGGGGCTGCCGCGGCCAAACGAAGCCACTTACAACACCATGGTGTCCGCTCTCGAAGGCGCGCTCGATCAGGCAGCGGCGGCGCACCCCAATCCCGGCCGCACCGACACGTTCCGCCGCCTCAACCGCACCGAGTACCAGAATGTGATCCGCGATCTGCTCGCCCTGGAAGTGGATGTCGCCAACATGTTGCCGAATGACGAATCCAGTCATGGCTTCGACAACATTACCGTGGCCGACCTGCCGCCCACGCTGCTGGAGCGCTACATCACCGCGGCGCGGCGCATCAGCCGTCTGGCCGTAGGCAGCGCCACGCGCAGCCCCGGCGGTGATCTCATCAATCTCCCGCCTGACCTGACGCAGGAGGATCACTTCGACGGCCTCCCGCTAGGCACCCGCGGCGGCACCGCGGTTCGATACACCTTCCCGCTGGAAGCCGAGTACGACTTCCAGATCCGCCTCGCCCGCGACCGCAATGAACGCATCGAAGGCCTCTATGAGCCGCACCAGATCGAGTTGCTGATCGACGGCGTACGCACGCACGCCTTCACCGTGAAGCCCCCACCGGCCGGACAGGATCACAGCCAGGTGGACCAGCATCTCAACATCCGCCTGCCCTTGAAACCGGGCCCGCACATGGTGGCCGCCACCTTCATCAAGAAGCCGTGGGCCATGATCGAAACGGCACGCCAGCCCTATCAGGCAAACTTCAACATGGATCGCCACCCGCGCATCCAGCCCGCCGTTTATTCGGTCTCCATCACGGGCCCCTACAACGCCAAGGGTCCCGGCGACACGCCCAGCCGCCAGCGCATCTTCGTCTGCAAGCCCGGCGGCGCGTCGGAAGAAGAGCCCTGTGCCGTCAAGATCCTGAGCACACTGATGCAGCGGGCGTATCGACGCCCGGTGAACGCCGACGATACCGCCACGGCCATGAAACTGTACCGGCAGGCGCGCAAGGACGGCGACTTCGAGGCGGGCATCGAACTGGCGTTGCGCTCCATTCTGGTGAACCCCGAGTTTCTCTTCCGTGTGGAGAACACCCCCGCGGGACTGGCTGCCGGCAGCGTCTATAAGCTGAGCGACCTGGACCTCGCCACGCGCCTTTCCTTCTTCCTCTGGAGTAGCATCCCCGATGAGGAATTGCTACAGACTGCCATCGCCGGCAACCTGCGCCGGCCAAAGGTGCTGGAAACGCAGGTGCGCCGGATGCTGGCCGATGAGCGCGCCCGCACCCTGGTGACGAACTTCGCCGGACAGTGGCTCTATCTCCGCAATCTTGCTTCGGCCAACCCCGACATGCGCCTGTTCCCCGACTTCGACGACAACCTCCGCCAGGCATTTCTTAAGGAGACGGAGCTGTTCGTCGAAAGCGTCTGGCGTGAGGACCGCAACGTCTTCGACCTTCTGAACGCGAACTACACGTACGTGAATGAGCGACTCGCGAAGCACTACGGCATCCCGAACGTGTATGGCAGCCGCTTCCGCAAAGTGACGTTTGAACTAGGTGCGGTGCGCGGCGGTCTGCTGCGCCAGGGCAGCGTGCTCACCGTCACTTCCTACGCCACACGCACGTCCCCGGTGATTCGCGGCAAGTGGGTTTTGGACAACGTGCTCGGCGTGCCGCCGCCTCCGCCGCCCGCCGTGGTGCCCGCCATTAAGGAAGACCGCAAAGTGGGCGAGGCCCTGAACATGCGCCAGCGGATTGCCGAGCATCGCGCCAACCCCGCCTGCGCCGGTTGCCACAACATCATGGATCCGGTTGGCTTCGCGTTTGAAAACTACGATGCCATCGGACGTTGGCGCACCGTGGAAGAAGGCCAGCCGATTGATACCTCCGGCGTGCTCCCCGATGGCACGCATATTCAGGATCTGACCGGTCTACAGAAGGCCATCACCTCCAAGCCGGAGTTCTTCGCCATGACGCTGACAGAGAAACTGCTGACGTATGGGCTGGGCCGCGGCACCGAATACTACGATGCGCCAGCGGTTCGCAAAATCGTGGCGCAGGCCAGGACATCGGACTATAAGTTCTCGTCGTTTATCCTCGGCATTGTCCAGAGCACTCCGTTCCAGATGAGGAGATCGCAATGATCGTCACCAAGAAAGCGCTGCCCCGCCGTACGTTTCTGCGCGGCTTCGGCTCCACGTTCGCACTGCCACTGCTGGATGCGATGGTCCCGGCCATGACCGCCACCGCGGCCACGCCCGCCAAGCCGGTCCGCCGTCTGGGCTTCGTCTACATCCCGATGGGCAGCCATTTCCCCTCCTGGATTCCGCGCAGTGAAGGCGATCTCTCACAGCTTTCTCCCACGCTCTCTCCTCTCAAAAACATGGTCGATGATATCGCCGTGTTCTCGCACATGGAGTTGCGCAATGCCTACCCGGGCACGCACGCCACCTCCAACGCGTCGTTCCTGAGCGCGGCCACCGCCAAGTGGACCGAGAGTTCGGACTACTATCTGGGCACCACGGTGGATCAAGTGGCGGCCAGACAACTGGGCAAGGAAACACGCATCCCGTCGCTGGAACTGGCGATGGATCTGCTGACCACCGTCGGCCAGTGCGATAACGGCTACGCCTGCGTCTACCAGAACAACCTCTCCTGGTCATCGCCGACCACGCCGCTGCCCGCCGAAGCACATCCGCGCGTGGTGTTCGAACGGCTCTTCGGCGATGGCGGCACCGTGGCCGAACGGCAGGCCGAGTTGCGCACTACCGCCTCGCTGCTGGATTCCGTTGGCGAGAGCATCGCCCGTCTACAGAAGAAGATTGGGCCTGGGGACCGTGCGAAGGTGAACCAATATCTGGACACCGTTCGCGAAGTGGAGCGCCGCATCCAAAAGGCCGAGAGTGAGACCGAGCATTCGAATCTGAAGGACCTGGACCGGCCGGTGGGCGTGCCAGCGGCTTATGCCGACCATGCCAAGCTGATGTTCGACCTGCAGGTGCTGGCCATGCAGGCCGATGTGACGCGCGTGATGACGTTCCAGTTGGCCCGCGAGGCTTCCACACGAACGTATCCCGAGATCGGCGTGGACGACGCCCATCACCCGCTGACGCACAATGGCGGCAACCCGGAGAAGCTGGCCAAGGTGGCTAAGATCAACCAGTTCCACGTCAGCCTGTTGACGTACTACCTGGAGAAGCTGAAGGCAACGAAGGAAGGCGACGGCAGCCTGCTGGATCATTCCGTGATCCTCTACGGCAGCGGCATGGGGAATGCCGACATTCACGATCACGTGAATCTGCCGATCCTCGTGGCCGGTGGTGGCGCGGGACGCCTCAAGGGCGGGCGCCACATCCGCTATAAGGAAGCGACGCCCTTGGCCAACCTACACCTGACCCTGCTGGAGAAGGTGGGCATCCGCATGGATAAGTTCGCCGACAGCAAGGGCAAGATCGACGAACTGCTGACCGTCTAAACGGAGACTGCCTGATGATCCGCCGCATCGTTTGCATCAGCGCCCTGGGCGCGTATAGCTTAGTGGCCGCCGCGACCTTGCCTGAGGCAGCGAAACGCCAGGACCGCGCCGCCATAACGGCCGCGCTGCAATCGGGCGCGGAGGTGAACGCGGCCGAGCCCGACGGCACCACGGCCCTGCATTGGGCCGCCTATCAGGATGACCGCGAACTGGCCCGGTTGCTGCTCGACAAAGGCGCCAAGGTCGGAGCCAAAAATCGCTATGGCGTTACACCGCTGACGTTGGCGTGCACCAGCGGCAGTCCAGAGATGGTGAAACTGCTGCTCGATGCCGGGGCCGATCCAAATACCGTGCTGGCGGGCGGCGAGACCGCGTTGATGACCGCGTCGCGCGCGGGCATGACGGGCGCGGTGAAGCTGCTGCTTGCCAAGGGAGCCGATGTGCACGCCAAGGAAGCGCGCCTCGGCCAGACCGCTATCATGTGGGCCGCCGCCGAAGGCCACGCCGATACCGTGGAAGCGCTGGTGAAGGGCGGCGCCGACTTCCGTGCACGCGTCGAATCCGGATTCAATGCCTTCCTGTTCGCGGCTCGTGAAGGGCGGATGGATGTCGTGAAGGTGCTGCTGGCGGCGGGTGCGGACGTCAATGACACCATCCAGCGCAGCGGCACCAACAAGCGCGCCTCGCAGGGACGCCAATGGCCCGCGATCGGTACCAGCGCGCTGCTTCTGACCGCGACTAACGCCCATTTCGACCTGGGCGCCTATCTGTTGGAGAAGGGCGCGAACCCGAACAACCTGGAGGCGGGCATCACGCCTCTGCATATGGTGTCCCACGTCCGCAAACCCGGCGGCGGCGATAACGACCCGTCCCCCATCGGCAGCGGACGCATGACCAGCATTGAGTTCGTCAAGAAGCTGAAAGAGCACGGCGCCGACCTGAATGCGCGGATGACGAAGAAGGTGCAACTCGGCATGACTGGTATCAATACGCTCGGCGCCACGCCGTTCTTCATGGCCGCCAAGACTGCCGACGCGGAACTCATGCGAACGCTCGCCAAGCTGGGTGCCGATCCGTCCATTCCCAATGCCGACAACTCCACGCCGCTGATGGCAGCCGCCGGCTTGGGTACGCGTTCTCCGGGCGAAGATGCCGGAACCGAGAAGGAAGTGAAGGAAGCGATCGAGGTGGCGCTAGAGTTGGGCAACGACATCAACGCCGTGGATAAGAATGGGGAAACCGCGATGCACGGAGCAGCCTATAAGAACGCCCCGGGCGCGGTACTGTTGCTGGCTGAAAAGGGCGCCGATAGCAAGGTTTGGAATCAGCCGAACCGCCACGGCTGGTCGCCGTTGACGATTGCCCAGGGGTATCGGTTTGGGAACTACAAACCGTCGCTAGTGACGGTGGAAGCTTTCCAGCAGGTGTTCCAGAAGGCGGGTATTAAGCCAGTAGAGGTACCGAATCCGGCGAACCGCAGCCCTTATAACTGAGTCCGCTATTCTCCCAACAAGTGCAAAATCACCGACCGCCGGTGCGACATCACCCGGTGCTCAAACACATAAATCCCTTGCCACGTTCCCAGCGCCAGTTCCCCATCCATCAGCGGAATCGACAACTGCGTCATCGTCAGCGCCGCACGGATATGGGCCGGCATGTCGTCCGGCCCTTCGATGGTATGCCGGTACAGCCGCGGGTTATCCGGCACCAGCTTCTGAAAGAAGTCGGCCATATCCAGCACGACGTCCGGATCGGCATTCTCCTGCACGGTCAACGATGCCGACGTATGCTGCAGCCACACCGTCAGTAGCCCCGTGGTGAGCCCACACTCGCGGACCCACCTCTCAATCTCCCGCGTGACGTTATACAGACCCTTACCGTCTGTCCGAATCTCAAACCGATGCGTAAACTGCTTCATTCCACCGTAACGCTCTTGGCCAGGTTGCGCGGCTGATCCACATCGCAGCCCAGTCGCACCGCGATGTGATAGGCCAGCAACTGCAGCGGCACAATCTCCAGAATCGGCAGCAGCAGATCGGGAGCCGGCGGAATCCACAGAACATGGTCCGCCATCTTGTCGATGAGCTGCTCGCCCTCGCAGGCCACCGCAATCACCATGCCGCCGCGGGCCTTCACTTCCTGGATATTCGACAGCGTCTTCTCAAACAGCGTATGGCTTTCCTCGCTGTTCGGGTCCCGCGTCGCCAGCACCACCACCGGCAGATTCTCGTCGATGAGCGCGTTCGGCCCATGCTTCATCTCGCCGGCAGGGTACCCCTCGGCGTGAATGTAGGAAATCTCCTTCAGCTTCAGCGCGCCTTCCAGGGCAATCGGGAAATGCACGCCGCGGCCCAGAAACAGAAAGTCCTGCGCGCGGAACAGCTTCTTGGTCAGATCATCGGTGATCGGGTCCACCGATAAGATATGCTCCAGCTTGCCCGGCAGTCGCGTCATCTCCTGCATCAGGTGCTGCGACAGTTCGGCCGACATCTTGCCGCGCACCTGGCCCAGGTACATCGCCAGCACGAACAGCGCCGTCAACTGCGACGTAAAGGCCTTGGTCGAAGCCACACCAATCTCCGGTCCGGCGTGCGTCAGAATCGTGCCGGCGGCCTCACGCGTAATCATCGACCCCAGCACGTTGCAGATGGCCAGCGTCTTCGATCCCTTCTGCTTGGCCTCGCGCTGGGCGGCGAGCGTATCGGCGGTTTCGCCCGACTGCGAGATCACCACCGTCAGCATCTTGGAATCGATGATCGGATCGCGGTAGCGGAACTCGCTCCCGTAATCCACCTCCACCGGAATCCGCGCCAGCTTCTCGATCATGAACTTGCCGGCCAGCGCCGCATGCCAACTGGTGCCGCAGGCGATAATCCGCACGCTCTCGAAGGCCTTAAACTCCGCCTCGCTGATGTCCATCTCGTCCAGGAATACCTTGCCGGTTTCCTGGCCGACCCGCCCCAGCATGGTGTCCCGCACGGCGCGCGGCTGCTCAAAGATCTCCTTGAGCATGAAGTGCTTATAGCCGCCCTTCTCGGCCATGATGGGATCCCACAGGATGTGGGAAACCTGGCGCTTCACCGGGGTGCCTTCGAAATCACTCAGATGCACGCCCTCCGGGGTGATCACGGCCATGTCGCCGTCCCCCAGGAAGAACATATCCCGCGTATGGCTGAGCAGCGCCGGCACGTCCGACGCGACAAAGTACTCGTTCTCCCCCAGACCCACCACCACAGGCGGACCGGAACGCGCCGCCACAATCTTGTTCGGGCTGGACTTGGCCATGATCGCGATCGCGAACACGCCGCGGATCTCGCGCACCGCCTTGGCAACCGCCGCCTCCAAGGACTGGCCGTCATAGTGGCTCTCGATCAGGTGCGCCACCACTTCGGTATCGGTTTCACTCAGAAATCGGTGCCCGGCGGCTTCCAGACGCAGCTTCAACGTGAGGTAGTTCTCGACAATGCCGTTATGAACGACAACGATGTCGCCTTTGCTGTCGCGGTGCGGGTGCGCATTCTCCTCAGTGGGACGCCCGTGCGTCGCCCAGCGCGTATGCCCGATGCCGAAATGGCCGTCAACCGGCTGATTTCGAACCACTTCTTCCAGATTACGAAGCTTGCCCGAGGCACGGCGAACCACCAACTCCGCGCCGTCCAGCACGGCTAAGCCCGCCGAATCATACCCGCGGTATTCCAACCGCCGTAGACCATCCAGAATGATCGGCACGGCCTTGCGCGCGCCGACGTATCCCATGATTCCGCACATAGCAACCTCCACCCATGCGCACTACGGCGCTGGTTTTTCAGTCGAGAGCTTCGACGTGGTAGTTCTCTATTACCGGATTCGTCAGAACGTCGCGCGCGATTTGGTCGACCTCGGCCTGGGCCTCCGCCATCCCGGTACCTTCCGCGATCCGGATATCGAAGTACTTCCCCTGCCTGACGTCAGCGACGAGAGTATGCCCGTGCCCGCGTAAGGCTGACCCGATGGTCTGCCCCTGGGCATCCAGAACGGAGGGCTTCAACGACACGTGAACGCGAAAAGTCATGCAGCTATTATTCTAACGGCATTCTTACGCGAATTCTTTAATCAGTACTAAGGCTACTGATGTACTGAGAACTGCGACTGCGGCGGGTTCAGCTTGATTTCCAGGGTCTTCTCTTCTTCGCTCAGGTCATAAACCTGCCCGAAGGTTTGGTAGCCGTTGGCGATCACCTGCACCCGCACCTTCCCTTGGGGGATGGGGGGCAGTTTCGCCACACCGTCCTGATTCGTGCGCATTTCCCAGTGCTTGCGCACCTTGCGCCCCAGCTTCGCCACCGAGCGGCCTTCCAGAAAGTCCAATACGACGCTGGCCCGCTCAATGGGCCGATCCTTCAGAGTCTTCACTTCGATGCGCAGGGTGGTGGTGGCGTCATCTGCCAGCAGGGGCAGCGCGAGCACAACCAGAGCAGCCAGACGGAGTCCCAAACTTCGCATACTCCCTATTGTAAGACCGACTAGTGGAATCCTGCCGGACTGGATGCCGGACGCCCGTCGGACTCCAACTGGCGGAGCAGTTCCGCCACCGCGGCATCAAGTTGCGAATCCCTGCCGCTATAGCTTTCCCCCACCGGGCGTTGCACCGGCACGTCCACCGGCCGCGGATGCATCTCCATCAATTGCCCGTCGTTGTCGAAGACCTTGGTGCGCGGCAGCCGCAGTTGAGAACCATCGATCAGGCGCTGATTCCAGGTGTAGACAATCCAGCCCGCTGTGGGCTCGCCCACGATGCGGCCCACCTTCAACCGCCGGTAGCCTTCACTGAAATCTTCAGCATCGGAGAGCGAATGCTGATTGGTCACCAGAACGGTGGGCAGTTCCAACGCCCGCTGGCCAAGCGAAGACCGGGCCGGCACCGCTGACCGGCCTCGCTCCAGAAACGTCAGGTACGGCTTGCGCGTGAATACATCCAGCGCGTAGGCATTCACGAAGCCGCCGCTGTTGTTGCGAACATCCACCACCACGCCCTGCCGTGCGTGGTTGTCGGTGTCGAGATCCAGATACAGCCGCGCCAGCGAACGGTCACTCATATCGGGCAGATGCACGTAACCGAGTTTCCCACCGCTTTGCTTGTCCACATAGAGCCGCCGGCTCTCCACCCAGGCCCGATACAGCAGTTCTTTCTCCGCTGTCTGATTGACGGGCTGCACCGCCAGCTTGCGGCTCTCCGCTCCCAGCGTTAGCGTCAGTTCGATGCGCTTGCCTGCCTGGTGCTGCAGCAGTTCGGCCAGACTGACACCGGCTGTCAGCGGACGCCCATTCACGGCACCCAGCGTTTCGCCCGCCTGCACACCGGCAATCGCCGCCGGACTTAGCGCGATCACCTCCGTCACCACGTGGCTTCCCTGCTCCAGCCCCGCCGCGTCAAACCGTATCCCAAGCGCCGCTGTCGTCGCTTCAACCCGGCCCGGCCCCGCGCCGATACCCGAGTGCGACGCATTCAACTCGCCATGCATCAGATTCAAGATGCGGTGCAGTTCCGGCCGCGTGCGCGCGCCGGCCACCAGCGGCGCATAGGTGCCGCGCAGCGCATCCCAGTTCGCTCCGTTGTACTTCTCATCGAAGAAATGATCGGCCGTGAACGTCCAGGCTTGCCGGAACAGTTCCTGCTTGTCCTGTTCAAAGTCGATATCAAGGTCGGCAGTCACGGCCAGGACCTTCGGCGTGCGCGACTCGAGCGAGATGGAATGAGGCCGCCCGCGTTCCAGGTACCAGACTTCGCGCCCGCCGGCCGCAAACTGCGCGTCGTTCTTGGGCCCGGCGGTGCTGGTCAACTGGCGCGCCACCACCTCTTCACGACGGGGCTCACTCAGCGAGTAGGTGTAGAGGTTCTCCTGCCCGGCCACTTCGGCCACCACCAGCAGCGTGTTGCCATCGGGGCTCAATTGGAAGCCGCGCACGTCCAGGCCAACCTGCGGCAATGTCAGGCGCTGCCGGATGCCTTCCCAGGCAATTTCCACCGGCTTCGCCGGCTTGGCGTCGGCACTGGAGCCCGGCCGTGGCGCTCCTTCCCCATTGCCTGCCGGCCGGAACAACTCCCGAAACTGATCCTCGCGAAAGCGCGGCGTACGCGGCACCAGGTCGACACGGGCAATCTGCCGCTGTTCGGTGCGCTGCGACGAAGAGAAGTACAGCGCCTGCCCCTGCGGATGCCAGGCCACCGTGCGCGCCATGCCGTTGGCCAGGAACGAAGCCGCCTGCGCCTCGCCCCCCGCCGCCGGCACGATCCAAACATTGGAGAAGCCTTTTGTTCCGCGATTCACATACGCCAGATAGCGGCTGTCTGGCGACCAAGCCACATCCTCCATGCTTACCAGCGGCTGGCGCCCCACCACCGCGGCCGTGACCTGCCGCTCCTGCTTCTTGTCGAACTCGTAGACCCACAGGCCGGTACCGCCGCGCGTATAGCTGACGCTCTTGCCATCGGGCGAGAAACGCGGCGCGGCGTCCGACTCGCCGGCGGAGGTGAGCCGCGTCTCGGTCTGCGTTTCAAAGTCGTGGAGGTAGACGTTGTAGGGCCCGTTGCGATCGGAGACGTACACCAGCTTGCGGCTGTCCGGCGACCACGACACCTGGTACTCATGCGCCGGCGAGTTCGTGATGGCTACCGCCGGCCCACCCGTGCGTGCCGATGCCGCGAACACCTCCCCACGGCCCACCAGCGCCAGTTTGCGCCCATCGGGCGACAGCGCCAGTTCTTCGAAGTTGGTCAATGTGGTCCGCGTGGCCGGAGGCCCGGCGGGCAGCCCCCGCAATTGGATGGAAAGCGCCGATGCTTTGCCGTCCTTCGTCTCCATCTTCCAGATGCGGAAGTCGCGCTCGAACAGCATCGTCTTGCCGTCGTAAGAGATCGCGGGCCACAGCACGCGTCCATCCTTGAACTGTGTGAGCTGGCGTGAGGTGCCACCCACCGGTTGCCGCCAGACGTTCTCCACACCCGTGCGGTCGGAAACGAAAAACAGGGACTTACCGTCCGGCGCCCACATCGGCCAGATCTCCTTGGCGCCGCCGTCGGTGATACGTTCATAGCTGGGCGGAGCGCCCGGCTTTAACAGCAGGATCTCACTCTGGTCCAGATGGCTGTGGCCTTTTCTCCACCACTGGCGATTGGCGATGCCACGGGCGTTGATGGCCACTAGTTTGCCGTCCGGCGAAGGGGCGGCGAAGAACTCGTTGGTATAGCGGTCGGCGGCCACGGGCACCGGCGTTCCACCACTCAGGCGGACACGCAACACATCGCTCATGTTGGCGATTTCGTTATAGCCGGCATGGAAGTACAGCCACTGCCCATCGCGCGACCAAGCGTCCAACTGCTCCGGACCGTCGGTGAACGTGAGCCGCTTCAGGTGCCCGGTGGCCAAGGTCAAGACATAAATGTCGCCATCCCCCGTGCGTGTACTCACAAACGCCAGGGACTTCCCATCCGGCGAATACAACGGCCGCGACTCTTCGCCGGCACCGGCCACCAGCAGCGACGCTTCACCCCCGTTTGCCGCCACGCGCCAGATATCGCCGCCGGAAACGAAGGCGATCTCGGGCCGGTCGGGCGCCAGATGCGGCTCGGTAAGGTACGGCAGCGCTGCCGTTTGGCAGAACGCCGGGGCGATAAGCAGAACGGGCAACGCCAGCGCGGCTCTCATGGGAAACATCCTATTGTAGCCGCCATTTCTCTGCTGCCAGGCAATGCAGATTTTGCATCGTCATTGAAAGCCGGGCGTCATTAAAGACGTACGAAGACATGAAGTACAGGTTCAGTTACAGTTTGATGTTTCTCCTGCTGGGCGTGGCCTCCGCGCAGGACACTACGGGAGTTGGCGCGATCGTGGGAACTGTGATGGACGGCGCAGGTACACCCGCCGCCTCCGTCCGCGTCTGCGCGCTACCCACCACGCGCTGCGTGACCACCGATGACAAGGGCCAGTTCCGCATCGGCGAACTGCGCCCGGGCCGTTATCAATTGGAGGCGACAGGCCAGAATCAGCCGCCGGTGCGTAGCGCGGACGTGGAGGTCCGCGCCGGCCTGGAAGATAAGGTGGAGGTAAGCCTGCCGAAGATCGACGCGCTGCAGCAGACCATTACGGTGACCGAAAGCGTTTTCCTGGCGCCGGAAGAAGTGAAGAACTCCGGCTTCCTGGTGCAGCCCACGGAGATCTTCAAGAGCGCCGGCGCGCTGCAGGATGTCTCGCGCTACGTGCAGACGCTGCCCGGCGTGGCGATCGGCTCAGATGATTTCCGCAATGACATCATCGTTCGCGGCGGCAGCCCGCTGGAAAATCTCTTCATCGTCGACAATATTGAGATTCCTAATATCAACGCCTTTGCGAACTTCGCCAGCGCCGGCGGCACCGTCAGCCTGCTGGATGCGGCGATGATCAATGACGTCACGTTCCTCACCGGCGGCTATCCGTCGTCCTATATCAACCGCACCAGCAGCGTGCTGCAGATCGTCCAGCGCGAGGGCAACCGCGAGTCCATACAGGGCCGTGCGACGCTGGGTTTTGCCGGCGGCGGGGCGTTGTTCGAAGGGCCGATCAAGAAGAATCGCGGTTCATGGATTGCGTCGTTCCGCCGCAGTTTCCTCGACGCCTTCACTGACGACGTGGGCTTCGGCGGCGTGCCTGTCGTGTACACTTTCAACGCCAAGGCGGTGTACGACCTGACACCAAAGGATCGCATCTGGGGCGTCAGCGTCAGCGGCACGGACTCGATCCGCCTGGGTCCGAAGGACGGCAAGGAGAGCGACGTCGAAGAGTTCGACATCCGCTACAGCGGCTGGCGTAGCGCCAATGGCTTCAACTGGCAGCGTCTGTTCGGCAACAGCGGCGTGGGCCTGCTGGGCCTGACCCATTCGGAAGCCAAGGTGGGCACTACGGTGCGCGACCTGTTCCGGCGCGGCGTTCCCCCCGTTAACACGAACACGGACCAACTCATCGGAGCGAGCCCGGTGATCTACTTTGACGACTCGCGGGAGGGCGAAACCACACTCAAATACGACCTCACCACCTACATCCCCATGTTCGACAAGCTGCAGGCCGGCGGCAGCTTCAAGATCTTCCGGCTGAACTACAACACCGAGTCGCCGCTTGGCTACGATAGCCCGTACTCGCTGCAACGCGACATCAACCCCTTCTTTCTACGACGCTCGTTCCGCGCCTACCAGAGCGGCGCGTATTTTCAATCGACAAAGAACGTCACCAAGCGGTTGAACCTGACTTGGGGCGGGCGCTTCGACAACTACCAGTACATTGGCGAGACGCGTTTCAGCCCGCGCGCCGGCGTCAGCTACCGCCTCACCGACCGCCTCTCCTGGCGCGCCAGTTTCGGCAGCTACTACCAGCAGCCGTTCTTCCTGTTCCTGTCCGCCTATCCGGTAAACCGCGACCTGGTGCCCTCGCGGGCCGATCACTACGTGACCGGACTGAGCTATCAGATGAGTCCCACGCTGCGGATGACGGCCGAGTTCTATCGCAAGAACTACAAGGACTATCCGGTCTCCACGCAGTTCCCTTCCCTGTCGCTCGCCAACGTCGGCGATACGTTCGCCGTCCAGCAGATCCTGTTCCCGATGACGAGCGCCGGCCGCGGCAACGTGCAGGGCGTGGAGTTCTTCGTGGAAAAGAAGTTCACCGACAAGTGGTTTGGCCAGGCGAATCTCGCCTTCTCGCGCAGCCGGCAGGCCGGACTGGATGAGATCCGGCGCCCCAGTTCCTTTGACTATCCGTTCATCTTTAACACCGTCGGCGGCTATCGACTGACCAAGAAGTGGGAACTGTCGACGCGCCTGGCCTTTCTATCGGGCCGCCCATATACTCCCTTTGATCCGGTGAACTCAGTGGCCCAAAACCGCGGTATCTTCGATCTGTCCCGGGTGAACGCCGAGCGGCTTCCAGACTACTTCCGGCTCGACATCCGCGCCGACCGTACGTTCATGGTCCGTGACAAGCCGCTGCTGGTGTTCATCGGGGTCCAGAACGTGACAAATCGCAAGAACGTCGCTGGCTTCGGCTGGGACCGGCGCGTGAACGGCATCGAGTTGAATGAGAACCTGGGCGTGTTTCCGTTGATTGGGATGGACTGGCGGTTCTAGTCGATGATTTGGGACATCATCTCCGGGCAACTGAAACGCAGGCCGAATGCCGGCAATTCAAAGCTGTCCACCTGTCGCAAGCTCCGGTCAGCGTAGATGTAGATCTCACGTAGCATCGGATCGACAATCCAGATGTGGCGGACACCGAAGGCCGCGTAGTCGGACAGCTTTCGGTGGAGCTTGGTGGCGCGGTCATCCGGAGACAGAATTTCTATCACTGCCAGCGGTGGCTTGTTAGTTAGCGACCCGATTGGCGGCTGCTCAAAAATCGCAAGGTCAGCCACTCGGTACTTGCCCGGCGCAACGGGCATTCGCAACTCGGGCCGCGTGAACAAGCGGCCCTGTTCCTGCATCGGCCAAAGCCAGCCGCTGAAAAAGAACTGTATCGCCGAATGGTGATTTGTCGGCACACTCCGGTCGATCACCTCCCCGTCCACGAAGTCGGGCTCCGGACCGGGGACGGCGTCTCCAGGTATTCCGCCTCGCTCATCGCCACGCGAACTGGCATAATCTTAGCCTAACTTCTACTTCTTATAGCTGAAGTCCCAGATCTGGGCGTTCACTTTGCCCTCGGTAAACTGAATCGCGGCATACTCACCAGGCTCCAGCGGCTTCATCGGCCAAACCTTATACAGCTCGTCTCCCATCTGCCGGCGGAAGACTTCAATCTCCACGCGCTCTTCCACCATCTCCTTGGAAACCGGCACGATGGTGATGTCCTCGACAACACGCGTCCCTTTCTGTCCCGGCTTCAGCTTCACGATGCCGAAGCGCTCCGGCTGCGACAGACGGAAGTAAAACTCGGGCGTGTCTTCCTTCACCACAAAAGCTGATGTCTCGCCATCGAGTTCCAAGGTCGCCTTGCCCGTAATGATCGGAACGGGCATCATCACCTGCAGCACGCTACGGCGCTTGTTATTGTTGACCTTGGCCTCGGCGATCTTCACCGGCACTACTTCTTTCCCGTTCACGTAGTAGACGCCAAAGCCCTGGGGCACGCTGGACACTTCCTTCGCCAGCGCCCGCTCCGCCTTCTCTTCCTCATCGATCAGCTTCGCCGATTCCTTCTCCGCGGCGGCCTTCTCGCCCACTTCCTTCTTCGTTCGCGCCAAGTCAACCAGGTCGGTAGGCAACTCCTCCCAGTCCCGCCGTTCCACCGAGTAGTAACTCAGCCGGTCGCCGTCGACCTTATACTCCCGCACCACGTGATACGTGCCATCCTTCAAATAGAGCTTGAAGTTTGCTGCCCAGAGCAGCAGCGGCAAAGCCAAGGCGAAGAAGATGTACTTCATGGCGTCGTTCCTTACTCTCATTATCTCCAGACGTAACGCGAGCCATACCGGGCTTCTTCTTCGCGCATCTATTTAGGGGGGCGAGCGCGCTCGCGTCCGCATTCGGCCCCAGACAAACGAGAGGTGTATTAAACCAATCATGATGTACAAAACAGCACTGACCCTGTTATTCGCCAGTGCGGGCCTGTTCGCCCAGGATCAGCAGCAACACTACTTTCCCCTGGACATAGGTAACCAGTGGGTCTACCGCTCGGCGGGACGCGCGCCTGCGGAATCCTGGGTCGTCGAAGTCACCGGCACCCGCGAGGTGAATGGCGCACGCTATTTTCAGGTGACCGGCTTCCCCGGCGGCCCGCTTTTGATGCGCTATCGGGAAAACAACGTTCTGGTGTTCCTGCGAAGAGACGAAGGCCAAGAGCGCACGTGGCTCCCTTTTAACGCCGCCGTGGGGGAGGCGTTCGCCACCGGCATTGATGAATGCAATCCGACCGCGGTGATTCGCTCCCGCCGCGCCACCGTACGGTCTCCGCTCGGCGAGTTCACCGATGGACTCGAAGTCGGCTATGCGCCCGGCCAGTGCGCCGACGCCGGCTTGACGCAGGAAACGTATCTGCCGGGCATCGGCCTGGCAGAGCGTCGATCGACTTCGTTCACCGGAGAACGCGTGATGCAACTGGTCTACGCGCGCTTAAGTGGGGGCTATGTCGAGGTGGGGGCCGCGGAGACCGGCTTCACCGTGGCTACCGACCGCCTGGTTTACGCGCCGGGAGCGATCGCAACCGTGCGCATGACCCTTCGCAACACGCAGGACCAGCCGCTGGTTCTGACGTTCCCTAGCGGGCAGGACTACGATGTCCAGATCCGCGACGGGAAGGGTGAGATTGTGTACACCTGGTCGGCCAACCGGGCCTTCCCGCTGATCTACCGCGGCGAGGTGCTCATCCAGGGCACAAAGCAGTGGCTGGCCATCGTGGACCTGCCGCAACTTGCACCCGGCGACTATTCGCTCACCGGGTTCCTGGCAACTACGCAAAAGGTGGAGGCGACGATCCCAATTCGGGTGGAGCGTCCGACACCGGCCGCGCCGACGGTTCAGAATCGCCGGTAATTTTACAACCGTAACCCTTCGCCGCGGAGCACCAACCCGTGCTTCGCGGCGAGTCTAGTCTCCAATCGGAATCTCGACACCACTGATCTGCGATCCCAAGGGCGACGCCAGATGCAGCAGCAGCGCCGCGATCTGTTCGGGCTTCACCCAGCGGGAAGGATCCGCGTCCGGCATGGCGGCGCGGTTGGCGGGCGTGTCGATGGTTCCCGGGGTGACCAGGTTAGCCGTTATGCCGGCAGCACGGTTTTCCACCGCGATACCGCGAATCAGCGCCGATAGGGCTGCCTTCGACGCGGCGTACGCGGTCAGGGTGGCCACCGGTTGCGACGCGGCCCGGCTTCCGATTGCCAGGACACAGCCTGTTCGCCGCTCGCGCATGCCGGGCAGCACCGCCTGCGCCATCAGATAGGCGGTTCGCAGGTTAATCTGCAACATTTTGTCCAGAGTTTCGACCGGTGTCTCGGCCACCGCAGTGCCGCCCGCGAAGCCGCCCACCAGGTGCACCACCACATCCACCGGCCCGGCCTTGCTGACAATGGCCGCGGTGCTTTCGGCTGAGGTCAACTCCGCCGCGATCCCCGTGAATCGCTGGTGCCCGAACTCGTCTTCGCGTATGGAACGGGAAACGCCGAAAACGCGCGCACCGGCGTCCAGGAAGGCGCGGGACACGGTGTTACCCAGCCCACCATTGGCGCCCGTGATGAGCACAGTCTTGTCCGTCATATGATTCCATGGTCGCCGATATAACCTTTTCCTGTCTCCTTTCGTCCCTACAACTTACTGCGATACTGGTAATTCCGTACTTGCCCATGAATAGAGCCGTTTCCGTTGTGTGCACACTCGGTCTGCTGGCAACAGCCGCGTGTAAGAAGCCTACGGCCGCCGCATCCGCGCCGGCTCGTGCTGCCGTGCCTGTCCGCGTGGCCCCTGTTATCCAGCAGGATGTTCCGCTGGAGTTGCGCGCTATCGGCAACGTCGAAGCCCATTCTTCGGTGGCGGTGAAATCCCGCGTTGCCGGCATGATCAAGAGTGTCAGGTTCACCGAAGGCCAGGACGTCAAGAAAGGCGACCTGCTATTTGAGATCGACGCGGCGCCCTTTGAAGAGAACCTGCGCCTGGCCGAAGCCAATCTGCTGAAGGACGTCGCACTGGAGAAGCAGGCCGAAGCCCAGGCCGCCCGCGACCGTGTCACGGCGAAGAACGCCCGTCAGCAGGCCACACGCTACGAGGAATTGCAGAAGCAGGGTATCATCTCGCGCGACCAGGCCGATCAGTTGCGAACGGTTGCCGAGGCAGCCGAAGCATCGCTTGCCGCCAATGTTGCCAATATCGAAAGTGCGCGCGCTTCGGCCCGCGCCGATGAATCCCGCATCAACCAGGCGCGCATCCAACTGAGCTACACAAAGATTTACGCCCCCATTTCCGGCCGCACCGGCGTGATTAACGTGAAGGAAGGCAACCTGGTGAAGGAGAACGACACCGTTTCGCTGGTGGACATACTGCAGGTGCAGCCGGTGTACGTGAGCTTCGCGGTGCCCGAACAGACGCTGTCCGATATCCGCCGCTTCCGTACCGCCGGGCAACTCACGGTCATGGCTGCTCCCGATGGGACGCAGGACTCGCCCACCGCCGGCAGGCTCGACTTCATCGACAATGCCGTGGACACGCAGACCGGCACCATCCGTTTGAAGGCCACGTTCCCCAACACGGACCGCAAGCTCTGGCCGGGCCAGTTCGCCAACGCCACCCTGCGGCTGACCGTAGAGCGTGGGCAGGTGACGGTGCCAAGCGCCGCCGTGCAGACGGGTCCTAACGGCACCTATGTCTGGCGGGTAAAGCAGGACCAGACCGCAGAGATGCAACTGGTGAAGGTGCTGCGAACACAGGGAGATGTCTCGATCCTATTGCAGGGACTGCAGCCCGGTGAGACGGTGATCGTGGAAGGCCAACTGCGCGTCGCTCCGGGAGCGAAGTTGCAGATCCTGCAGAATCGGAGCAAGCTGTGAATTTTACGGCATTCTTCATCCGGCGCGCGGTGACGACAACGCTGCTGATGGCGGCGCTGCTCATCTTCGGCATTCTCGGGTATGTGACGCTGCCGGTGAGCGACCTGCCGCCGGTGGAGTATCCGACGCTGCAGGTGCGGGCCAGCCTTCCCGGAGCGAATCCCGACACGATGGCATCGACGGTAGCAACGCCACTGGAACGAGCCTTCCTGACCATCGCCGGTTTGGAAAGCATGTCATCGACCAGTTCGCTGGGAAACACCAACATTACGCTGCAGTTCTCGCTGGATCGCGATATCGACGCGGCGGCGCAGGACGTGCAGTCGGCACTCTCGCAGGCCAGCCGTTCGCTGCCGGCGGACATGCCGACGCCGCCGTCGTACAACAAAGTGAATCCGGCGGACCAGCCGGTGGTCTACATGGGGCTGTGGAGCGAAACGCTGCCGCCCTACGTGGTGGACGACTACGCGCAGAACCTGCTGGCACAGCGCATCAGCTCGCTCAGCGGCGTGGCGCAGGTGAACGTCTTCGGGTCGCAGAAATACGCGGTGCGCGTCCAGGTGGATCCGGAGAAGCTGGCTTCGCGCGGCATCGGCTTGAACGAAATTCGGGAAGCTTTGGCGCGGAGCAACGTGAACCTGCCGGCCGGCGCACTCTACGGAACCAGCCGCGCCTACACGGTCCAGGCAAACTCGCAGTTGTCTTCCGCTGCCCAGTTTCGACCGCTGATTGTGGCCTACCGTAACGGCAGCCCCGTGCGCCTGGAACAGGTGGCGCGCGTCACCGATGGGGTGCAGAACGAGAAGACGGCGTTCTGGATCAAAGACAAACGGGGAATGACGCTGGCTGTGCAGAAGCAGCCGGGCGTAAACACGGTGCAGGTGGTAGACCGGATCAAAGCCGTGCTGCCTTCGCTGCGCCAACAGATGCCGGCAGGGCTGAACCTGATCATCAACTCCGACCGTAGCCAGAGCATCCGCGAATCCATCGCCGACGTGAAGTTCACGCTTTGGCTGACCATTGGCTTGGTTATCTTCGTGATCTTCGTGTTCCTGCGGAACGTGTCGGCAACGATGATTCCCAGCGTCGCTGTGCCGCTGTCGCTGGTGGGCACGTTCGGGGCGATGTACATGCTGAACTACTCGGTGGACAACCTGAGCCTGATGGCGATGACGCTGTCGGTAGGGTTTGTCGTCGACGACGCGATCGTGATGCTGGAAAACATCGTGCGGCATCGCGAGATGGGCAAGGAACGCCTGCAAGCCGCCTATGAAGGGGCCAAGGAGATCTCCTTCACCATCGTGTCGATGACGATTTCGCTGGTGGCCGTGTTCATTCCGGTGCTGTTCCTGGGGGGCATTGTCGGCCGGCTGCTGCGCGAGTTTTCGGTGACCATCGCGGTGGCGGTGCTGATTTCCGGCGTGATTTCGCTGACGTTCACGCCGTTGCTGTGCAGCCGCTTTCTGGGGCATCAGGAATCGCACAAACAGGGGCTGTTCTTCCGCATTACCGAGGCCGGCTTTGCAGGGCTGCTGGGCTTCTACGACCGCACCCTGAAGTTCACGCTGCGCCACCGCCTGGCGACCCTGATGCTGAACCTCGTCCTGGCGGGCTATACCTTCTATCTGTTCGGGGTGATTCCGAAAGGCTTTCTGCCGCCAGAGGATATCGGCACGATCTTCGGCCAGACCGAAGCGAGTGAAGACTCGTCGTTTGAGAAGATGGTGGGGCTGCAACAACAGGTGCGCGACGTGCTGTTAGCGCATCCGGCCGTGCAGACGACGGTAACCGGCGTGGGTGGCAACTTTGGCGGCCAGAACACCGGCTTCGTGTTCGCCCAGTTGAAGGACCGGCATGAGCGAGTGCCCGCCCAGCAGGTAATCAACGAGGTGCGCACGCAGATGGCCAAAATCCCCGGCATCAACGCCTTCATGCGGATTCCGCCGCTGATCACGATCGGGGGACAACAAGGCCGGGCGCTGTACCAGGTGTCGCTGCAGGATGTGGACACGCAGACGCTGTACTCGTTTGCTCCGAAGTTCGAGGCGAAGGTCCGGTCCCTGCCCCAGACGCAGGACGTAGTGAGCGATCTTCGGCTGTCCAACCCGCGCCTGCAGATCGACATCGATCGTGACAAAGCTCTGGCGGTGGGAGTGACGCCGGAGGCCATTGCCAACACGCTGTTCAGCGCCTATGGCAACCGCCAAGTATCGACGATCAACACGCCGTCGAACGAGTATTACGTGATTCTGGAAGTGCTGCCCGAGTACCAGACAGACCCCGAAAAGCTGTCCAAGCTCTACGTGCGGTCGAGTTCGGGCAAGCTGATCCCGCTGGCCGCGGTGACGAAGATGGTGGCCGGCGTTTCGCCGCTCAGCGTGAACCATGTGTCGCAGTTGCCCTCGGTGACCATCAGCTTCAACCTGCGGCCGGGCGCGGCCTTGGGTGATGCGGTGAATGCGATCACGGCGGCTGCCGATGAGATCGGGCTGCCGAGCACGACGAATCTCGCGTTCCAGGGTACGGCGCAGGCCTTCCAGGATTCACTGAAGGGGCTGACCATCCTGCTGATTGTGGCCATTGTGGTGATCTACCTGGTGCTGGGCGTGCTGTATGAGAGCTACATCCACCCGGTGACAATTCTCTCCGGCCTGCCGTCGGCGGGGTTGGGGGCGCTGTTGACGCTGCAGTTTTTCAAAATGGAGTTGAACCTGTATGCGTTCGTCGGCCTGATTCTACTGATCGGGATTGTGAAGAAGAACGCGATCATGATGATCGATTTTGCGATCGAGGCACGCAACCAGGAAATGGCCATCTCCGCCGAAGAGGCCATCTACCAGGGGTGTCTGCTGCGCTTCCGGCCGATCATGATGACGACCATGGCGGCACTACTGGGTGCGCTGCCGATCGCGATCGGGCTGGGTGCGGGCGCCGAAGCACGGCGGCCGCTTGGGTTAGCGGTGGTGGGTGGGCTGATGGTGTCGCAAGTTTTGACGCTGTATTTGACACCGGTGGTCTATATCTACCTGGAACGCGTGCAGACATGGCTTCGACGGGGCAAGCAGAAGCCGGTTCCCGCGCCAGCGCCTGGCTTTGCGGACTAGCCGGTCAGGGCCTCAGGCTACACCAGTTTCACCATAACGGCGTAGATAGCGTCCGTCTGCATGACGGTCGTGCCCGCTTGCATGATTTCCATCTGCATCATTTGCATCATCTTCATCATTACCGAGAAGATCGTACAGGTTTGGCCCACCAGTGAGCTGATCGCACTCCAGATCGCGCCAGCCACCACGAGAATGCCACCCATCGTGGCAATCACCGCGGCTTTCGTCTGATTCACGGCCTGCACGGCTGCCAGAACGGCGTTGTAGTTGCGCTTGGATGCCTTGATGACGGCATGGGATTTCGGATACGTGGGCACGGATGGCATTCGGCTCCTCCATCAGGCACGCGTATTCGGCGCGCCTGATGGACCACCCTCACACCTTGCACTCCTGCAGGACAGTACGCAGGACGGCGATCATCTCATCCACCTGCTCGCGGGTGAAGATCAACTGGGGGGCCAGGGTGATGGCGTCGCCAGTGTTTTTGAGGTGCAGGCCGCGGTCGAACAGCTTCTTCTGTACCTCGTAGCCGCGTGAGCCGGGAGCGCCGGAGGGTTTCAGATCGATGCCGCCGAGCATGCTGAAGCCGCGCACATCGGTGACGACCGGCAGGTCGGCGAGGGTGAACAACTGCTGTTGGAAATAGGGAGCTAGGGCTTCGCCACGGGCGAAGAGTGACTCACCTTCGTAGATATCGAAGGCCGCCAGAGCGGCCGCGCAACAGACCGGATGCGAACTCCAGGTGTAACCGTGGTAGAACTCGATGGCCCCGTCGGGGGCTGCCTGGAAGATGGTGTCGCGGATGCGATCATTCACCGCGACGGCGGCCATCGGCAGCGCACCGTTGGTGATGGCCTTGGCCAGCGTCATCACGTCCGGCGTAACGCCGAAGGTCTGGGCAGCAAAGGCCTTGCCTGTACGGCCGAAGCCGCAGATGACTTCATCGAAGACCAGCAGAATGCCGTGCGCGGTGCAGATTTCGCGGAGGCGGTCGAGATAGCCAACCGGCGGGGGCAGCACGCCGGTGCTGCCGGCGATGGGTTCGACAAAGCAGGCTGCGATATTCTCGGCGCCGTGCAGTTGCACCAGGCGCAGCAGATCGTCGGCGAGTTCAGCGCCATGCTTGGGCTGGCCGGGCGTGAAGCGATTCTCCGGCAGTGCCGTATGGCGCATGTGGAAGACGTGCGGCAGGGCGCCGGTGTAGACACGGCGGTTGCCGGCCAGTCCGCCGAGGGCAATGCCTCCCAGGTTGACGCCGTGGTATGCGCGTTCGCGGGAGACGAACAGAGTCCGGCTGGCCTCACCGCGCGCCCGGTGATAGGCTAGGCAGAGCTTCATGGCGGTGTCGATAGCCTCCGACCCCGAGTTCACGTAGAAGGCGTGGTTCAACGCGGCCGGCAGCATGGCGGTCAGCCGCTGCGTGAGTTCGTACACCTTCGGGTGGGCTCGCAGAAAGCCGGGCACGAAGTCGAGTTCGCGCAGTTGCCGGGATACGGCGTCGGCAATGCTCTCGCGCCCGTGCCCGGCGGGCGAGGTGTACAGCCCCGACAGGCCATCCAATATCCGCCGCCCCGCGGCATCCGTGTAGTATTGGTCCTTCGCTCCAATAACCAGCTTTGGGTGGAGCTGAAAGTCGCGGTTGGGCGTAAAAGGCATCCAGTAATGCGAACCAGCGGTGAGATCCTGAGTCATCCTGATTGCTAGAATACGCATATTTCATGCATTGCCGACTTGTTTGCCTGACGTTTGTTCTGGTTGCTACGGTTGCCTGCACGCGCAAGAGCCCGGAGGAGATCTCCTACTCACCGCAGGATTCGCTGAAGACGATGAAGCTCAGCGATGACTTTCGCGTTGAGTTGTTCGCCCATGAGCCGGATGTGCTGAGCCCGGTGGAACTGGCTTTTGACGAAGACGGCCGCGCCTATGTGGCCGAGATGCTGGACTACCCGGACGATCCACCGAAGGGCAAGCCGGCACGGTCGCGCATTCGTTTGCTGGAGGACAACGACGGGGACGGCAAGTTTGAGAAGACGACCATCTTTGCGGAAGAGGTGCTGGCGGTGAGCGGCATCATGCCGTGGAAAGGCGGCCTGCTGGCGGGCAGTGCGCCGGACATTCTATGGCTGAAGGACACCAACGGCGATGGCAAGGCCGACATCCGCAAGGTGCTCTATACGGGCTTTCCGCGGGTGAACCAGGAGGGGCGCATCACCAATCCGCGACTGTCGGTGAACAACTGGATCTACTGGGCCAACCTTGGCTCCGACGGCAAGATCACTTCGCCCGATCACCCGGAGAACGGCACGGTGCTGGTGCGCGGCACGGACTTCCGGTTCGACCCCATCAGCGGCAAGCATGAGCCCGCGAGCGGCCCCACGCAGTACGGGACTGCGATGGATGACTGGGACAACCGCTTCATCACACAGAACACCACGCATATCCGCCACGTGGTGGTGCCGATGGACTACGTGACGCGCGCGCCGTTATTGGAAGTGCGGGCCGTGGCGCAGGACATCTCCGACCACGGCCGGCCGTCGGCCCCGATGTTCCCTTTGACAGGCCCGCAGGAGTGGCGGAAGATGCGCACAGCGCTGCGGCAACAGCGCTATGACGAGAACAAGCTGAACCGCACCGAACAGTTGGAAGGCTGGTTTACGGCGGCATCGGGCGGCACCATCTATACGGGCGATGCCTTTCCGCAGGAGTACGTTGGCAACGTGTTCACGGGCGACGTGAGCGGCAACCTGATCCATCGCGATGTGATCACGCAGGATGGGGCCACATTCAAGGCCAGCCGCGCGAAAGACAAGGTGGAGTTCATTGCTTCCACCGATGTGTGGTTCCGGCCCTGCAACTTCGCCAACGCGCCGGATGGCAACCTCTACGTGATGGACATCTACCGCCAAGTGATCGAGACGCCGGAGTCGATTCCGGAGGAGATCCGCAAGAAGCTGGACTTTTACAACGGCGATAAGATGGGCCGCATCTTCCGCATCGTGCCGAACAACCCGCGGCGCAAGGGCAACCTGAAGCCGGGTTTGGGGAAGCTGAACAGCACGGAGTTAGTGGCACACCTGGCCAATCCGAACGGGTGGCATCGCACAACGGCGCACCGGCTGCTGCTGGAGCGCCAGGACAAGGCGGCGGTGCCGGCGCTGCAGGCGATGGCGAACAACGCACAGTCGCCTGAAGGGCGGGTGCGGGCGCTGTACCTGTTGCAGTCGCTGGGCGGGCTGGACACGCCACGGGTGATTACGGCCATGAAGGACAGCGACGCGCGCATTCGCAAGCATGCGCTGCGGCTGGCCGAGACGGACATGAACCGCAACAAGGAACTGGCGGACCTGGTGGTGAAGGCGGCTACTGATACGGATTCGCATGTGCAGTTCCAGGCGGCCTTGACGCTGGGAAATCTGAAGGACCGGCGGGCCTTCGACACGCTGTTGGAGCTTTCGCACAACCGCTCGTCCGATGCGTGGTTCCGCCTGGGCCTGCTGACATCGGTGGCAAACAACGCCTCGCCGTTCTTCCACGCCGTGACGGCGAAGGGCGACGGCTGGGTGACGCAGGACATGCTGGTGGAGTTGTCGGCGGTGATTGGGGCCAAGCAGGACAAGGCGGAAATCACGCGCTGGTTTGCAGCGATCGAGAAGATGAAGCAGCCGGAGCAGTTGATGACGGGGCTGAATCGGGGTCTGAAGATGGTGGCGGCCAAGCGGCTGCAGGTGCCGGCGGTGGAGCCTGTGCTGGCGCGCATGCTGGCGAATGGAAGCGAGCCGGTGCAGCAGGCGGCGTGGGAGGTATCGCGGTACTTCGAACTGGCATCGCTGATCAAGAAGGCCGCTGACGAAGCGGTTGCCGAAGCGCTGCCTGTTCCCAAGCGGGTGCTGGCGGTGCGGGCGCTGCGTGGCGGCACGTTTGACGGCGTGAGCCCGGTGCTGCAGAAGGTGATCCAATCGCATGCGCCGGCGCCGGTGGAAGGGGCGGCGGTGGATTCGCTGGCAGCGTTTACGGAACCGGCTGCCGGGGAGATGATCCTGCAGAACTGGAAGAGCTTCAGCCCCGAGGGCCGCACGCGGGCGGTGACGGCGATGCTTTCGCAGACCAACCGCATCCCGATGCTGCTGAAGGCGATCGAAGATGGGCTGGTGGAGAACTCGGCACTGGATCCGGCGGCGCGCGGGCGGCTGTACGAGAACACGGACGCCGCGATCGCGAAGAAGGCGAAGGCGCTGCTGGAGAGCAGCAACAGCGACAGGGACAAGATCATCGCCGGCTATAAGGATGCGCTGAACGGCAAGACCGATATCAACAAGGGCAAGAAGCTGTTCGACGAGCAGTGCGCGAAGTGCCATATGCCGCGGCGGTCGGGTGGGCGCGTAGGGCCGGACCTGTCGGGCATCAACAACAAGACCAAGGAAGAGCTGCTGACCTCGATTCTGAACCCCAGCTATGCGATTGAGCCGCGCTTTGTGAACTACGTGCTCACGACCAAGGACGGGCGGATGTATGATGGCGTGATCGCGAATGAGACGCCGAACGCCATCACGTTGCGAGGCGGATCAGAGGAGGGCGATGAGACCGTGCTGCGGAAGAACATCGCCGAGGTGCGGGCGTCGTCGGTGTCTCTGATGCCGGATGGACTAGAGAAGGATCTGACGAAGCAGGACATCGCCGATATCATTGCGTACCTGAGAGGCGGACTATGATTCTGACGTTGGGGATACTCGCCATGAGCGCATTCGGACAGAAGCCGGCGATGCCGTCGAAGGTGTACCGGTTCGAGGACATGACGGTTCGGGACAACGGGCAGAACAAGTCGCGGGCGATTCTGGAAGGGTGGACAGCGCAGGGGTATGGTCTGGAAACG
>JAEUQF010000381.1 GCA_016789745.1 Bryobacterales bacterium | reverse complement strand
CGCGATTTCCCGGTATTCCATCTCTTCCAGGTCGCGGAGAATCAAGGTCTCGCGCAACTCCGGCGACAGCTTCTCCAACGCGCCCTGTAGAATCTCGCCCGCTTCCCGCCCGGCAACCAGGCCGTCGGTACGGGAGGTCATCGAGACCTTCTCTTCGAGCACGGGCAGTTGGTCTTCAATGGAATCCGTGGCACGGTCTTTTCTCCCGCGCCGGTAGTGATCGATCAGCAAATTCCGCGTCAGGCGCATCAGCCAAACGCCGAACGTTCCTTCACCGGACCGGAAACTGCTGATCGTCCGAAACACCCGCAGGAACACTTCCTGCGTCAAATCCTGCGCTTCCGAATCCTTCCCGGTAAACCGGTAGCATACGGCATAGACACGCCGCGTGTGGGAGCGCACCAACTCCTCCCACGCGCTATCGTCTCCGCGCAGACAACGCTCGACCAGATGGTAATCGGTATCCAAGCGATTTGCCCAATTCAGGCGAACGGCGTTCCCCGCCGCGTTCCAGACTGCCACTGCCGCCGTTGCCATGGTCTCCTCAACGGAAGCCGGGGCCCAGAGTACTCATACCCAACCGGTACCGGGTCCTTCAGTCGCTTCCATCTGTTACAACGACGGTTCCTCATCGGAAGTTCACAAAATATTGTAGGCCCTGTGCACGCATCAGGATACCAGGACCAGGCGCGGCCAGCCCGGTCCCTGCTTGCCAGCCACGCACCACAAGTTCCGAATCCGCGCTACATTGAATACTCGGAGATACGTATTCCGACGCCCATCCGTCCCACGCCGGACCAGGACAACCCGACTCCTTCGCCCGCCGGCCCTCGCCCCGCCATGCACCGCAGTTACGGTCTGGTGCTGCTTTCCCTGGCCGGGCTGGCGCTGCTGGTCTACCTTTACCGGGACCAGGTGGCCGCCTTCGACTGGGCGCGCTTTGCCGCCACCTTCCAGGGGATCCACTGGGGCTGGTTCCTCGCTTCGGTAGGTGTCGTTATGTTGACCTACGGAGGCCGGGCGATCCGCTGGCGGGTCATGATTCGTCCCATCAAGGCCGCCCCCAATCTCTGGAACATCTTCCACGCCACCGTGGTCGGCTTCACCGCGGTGGTGCTTTTCGGACGCGCCGGGGAACTGGTGCGGCCGTACCTGATCGCCCGGAGGGAAAAAGTGCCGCTCTCGAGCCAGTTGGCCACCTGGCTGCTGGAGCGCATTTACGACCTGCTGTCGGTACTGCTGCTGTTCGGCTTCGCCCTGTCCCGTGTCGATACCAGCGGCTCGTCCCGCATTGGCCCGAATTTGCAGTGGGTCCTGCAGACCGGCGGACACGTGGCCGGCGCCCTCGCCACGCTCTGCCTGCTTCTGCTGATCACTTTCGGCCTCTTCCCCGGCTATGTGGAACGCCAACTCACCGGGGCGCTCCAGATCCTGCCCGAACCGTATAAAGGCAAGATCGTGCACATGGTGCAGGCCTTTCTGTCCGGTACCAGCTCCACGCGCCGGGGCAGCTTCGTCGCCCAATTGGTGGCCTACACCTTCGGCGAGTGGCTGCTGATCGTGGCCTGCTTTCTGTGCGTCTTCCGGTCGTTCGCCGTTACTTCCAGTCTTGGTTTTATCGACAGCCTGGTGGTTGTTGGCTTTGTTGCCTTTGGCAGCGCTGTGCAGATTCCGGGCATCGGTGGTGGGATGCAAGTGGCAACTGTTCTGGTGTTAACCGAACTTTATGGGTTTCCGTTGGAAACCGCCAGCGGCGTGGCGATTCTGCTTTGGGTGGTCGCATTCACGCTGGTGGTGCCGTTTGGCCTGGCGCTCGCCTTCCACGACGGACTGAAATTGCGCAAACTGTTACAATCCGATGAGCTTACCACCTCGCTATGAGATGCCCGTTCTGCGCGCACATCGAAGATAAGGTGATCGATTCACGGGAAAGCCGGGAAGGGGACGCTATTCGCCGGCGCCGGCAGTGCCTGAAGTGTGAGAAGCGATTCACTACGTACGAGCGTATCGACGAGATTCCGTACATGGTGATCAAGAAGGACGGCCGGCGGGAGAAGTTCGACCGTCAAAAGGTGCTATCCGGGCTTTTGAAGGCGTGCGAGAAGCGGCCGGTTTCGATGGGGAAGCTGGCCGAGTTGGTGGATGACGTGGAGAATCGGATTACGGAGGCGCCGGAGCGGGAGATCTCGACGACGGAGATTGGCGAGATGTTGGTGAAGCATCTTAAAGATATCGATAAGATCGCTTACGTCCGGTTCGCATCTGTTTATCATGACTTCCAGGATGTAGAGGCTTTTTTCAACGAGCTGAAAGACGTGCTGCAGAAAAAGCGAAGTTGAGCCGAAAAGTGATTCGGGATGTCGTTGTTGAGATGAGAGAACCGGGGGGCATTCTCAACTGTCTATACAGAGGAGACCGCCGGTGTGCCGGGCCGGGCACCGGCGTGGCACCCGCTACGCGGGGGTCGATGGAAGACGTTCATAATGCAAGGAATTCTGTAACCAAAACCAAATCGAAACATCTTTAAGATTGGGGCTTAACATCACGCCAGTTTGGTGGTATCATTTACGAGGCATGGGCGTCCGTATATTCCCGCGTCCCGGGATCCCCGTAGATGTCCTGTCTACCCTGGCGTCCAAGTTCACCCCCAGAAAGGCAAGTTTGCAGGCCCGATACCCATTCTCTTGCGATAACCGACTCTGCCGCCGGAAACCATCCGGCGTAGCACCCGCCGTCAGTGGCGGCCGTTGCATCATGGGCTTGAGCCCGATCCGGGGGAGGTGAGTTCTACGTGGATCACTTTGAAGATCAGTATTTAGGCGACAATCACGAACCGCTCGGCATTCCGTTCGACGAAGAGCCCTCATTTTTCCACCCGGAAGAGGTGGCCGAAGGTGACGAGTTCCAGGCCGCACAACCGGTTGAGGAATCGATCTACACCGATGACCCGGTGCGCGTCTACCTGCGCGAAATGGGTGCGGTGCCGCTGCTGACGCGCGAAGGCGAAGTCGAACTGGCGCGCCGCATGGAGCGTGGCAAGCTGAAGATGCAGAAAGCGCTCTCGCGCTCCGCCCGTATCCAGATGATGGTGGTGGAGTGGGCCGAGATGATCAAGCGCGGCGACGCCGAACTTGACGGCTATGTCGATTTGGGCGACCTCGAAGAAGGCTCCTCGGCCGATGCCAAGCGACGCACCGAGGTAAGAAACCAGTTCGGCGATCTGGTCAACAGCTACAAGAAGCAGGCGCAAACCACCGACAAGCTCAATGCCGTCGCCGTGGCCAATAAGAAGCTGCGCCGCAAGTGGCAGTGGAAGCTGGCCCGCACGCGCGTGGAAACCTCACGCCTCATCCGCGCCCTTCCCTGGCACATGCTGAAGTGGAAGGAGTTCACCCGCGAGATTGAGCGCACGGTGGAAGAGCTTTCCCACATGGAATCGGAACTGCGGCGGCTGGACGAGAAGTCCTCGTCGAATCCGCAGATCCAGGCCAAGTGCCGCGAGCTGAAGCGCGAAATCAAGAAGCGCGAGCAGCTGGCTGGCGCCTCCCTCAACGATCTGAAGCACTCGCTGCAGGTGATCCGCCAGGGCGAACTGGAAGCCGAACGCGCCAAGAAAGACCTGGTGGAGGCGAACCTGCGCCTGGTGGTTTCGGTAGCCAAGAAGTACGTGAACCGCGGCCTGCATCTGCTGGATCTGATCCAGGAAGGCAATATCGGCCTGATGCGCGCGGCTGACAAGTTCGAATACCGCCGCGGTTACAAGTTTTCGACCTATGCCACGTGGTGGATCCGTCAGGCCATCACGCGCGCGATTGCGGACCAGAGCCGCACCATCCGCATCCCCGTTCACATGAACGAGAGCATGAACAAGTTCCTCCGCGCCACCCGCGAACTGGAGAAAGAGCTTGGGCGCGCTCCGACGAATGAAGAAATCAGCCGCCGCATGGATATCCCGGTGGAGAAGGTTCAGAAGTTGAAGACCATCTCCCGCGATCCGGTGTCGCTGGAAACGCCCGTCGGCCGCGACGGCGAATCGGCATTGGGCGACCTGATCGAAGACCGTTGGGTCGGCTCCCCGGTGGACGCCGTCATCGACTCCAACGTCCGCGACGAAACGGCCAACATCCTCAAGACGCTCTCCCCCAAGGAAGAGAAAGTCATCCGCCTGCGGTTCGGTATTGGCTGCGAGCGCGAGCACACGCTGGAGGAAATCGGCCAGGAGTTCGACGTGACGCGCGAACGGATTCGCCAGATAGAGGCAAAGGCCCTGCGGCAATTGCGGTCGCCGGAACGCGCCCGCCACCTGCGCGCGCTGCTGGCTGCGCGGTAACGCTGGCTGCACCTTACGAAGTTTAAAACCCCGGACCTGCGGAAGGTGCCGGGGTTTTTCTTTTCAGGCCGGAGAGTTGTCGAATCCACCCGAGAACCTGTTCCAACTGCCGGTCTAAGCGCAGCAGAGCGCCAGGGGTGAGCCTACCCGCGGCGGGAGCCCTTGTGAAGGGAAACGAAGATCACTAGACTGGGCTAGACTTGGGGGGCGGGGAGCATTATAGGAGTCGGCCGAACCCGCGATCACTGGCCCGCTGGAGCCCAGTTCGTACCGCCAGTACCGTATCCAGGCGGCACCAGTAGATCTGTCCCCACTCCATCACCACTGCTCGTCTCGAAAGTCAGTTGTGGGCTTGGTCCCACGGCGCGAACTCGGCATTGGACTCGGCGAGTGCTTGCGGATCTCCAACTCGCGCGCGTCGCTCATCGTTAGATTTTACCCTCCGTGAATCGCCCGCCCGGTGCGCTACCATGCTGGAACCCGCTATGCGCACTTTCGCCGCCGCCATTCGCATCCGCTCCAACGCCGAGACCGTCTGGGCGGTCCTGACCGACGCCTCCGCGTGGACCTCCTGGAACACCACCATCTCCAAGATAGAGGGCCGCATCGCGCGCGACGAGAAGGTCGTAGTCTATGCCAAGGCCAACCCCAACCGCCCGTTCCCGGTAACCGTCAGCGAGTTCGTACCCTATCGCCGCATGGTGTGGACCGGCGGCCTGCCGTTCGGTCTGTTCAAAGGTACCCGTACGTACAAGCTGCTCGAGATCGGCAATGAGGTGGAGTTTTGCATGGAGGAAGTCTTCTCAGGCCCACTGGCGCCGCTGTTCAGCAAGATGATTCCTGACCTGCAGCCGTCCTTTGATGAGTTCGCGGCGGCGTTGAAGAAGCGGGTGGAGAGCAACGCGTAGCAGATATACTCAGTGAGATGCGGATCCTGCTCCTCGCTCTCCTGTTCGTCTCCTTGCTGCCTGCCCAGAGCTTCCGGGTCGCCATTGGCGGCTTCATGCACGAGTCGAATTCCTTCAATCCCATTAAGACCACACTGCAGGACTACAACGTCCAGGAAGCGGGGGTTACGGCGAAGCCGGAGGCGCTGCTGGATCTCTGGTCGCGTTCGAACAACGAGGTTTCCGGCTATATCGAAGGTGGGAAGGGTAACCTGGCGCTGGTGCCCACCGTGCTGGCCAACGCCACGCCGAAAGGCCCGCTGACGCGGGAGACGTTCGAGACCATCCTCGGCCGCCTGCAAACACACTTGAAGACACACGGCAAGTTCGACGGCCTGCTGCTGGCCTTGCACGGCGCCATGGTGGTGGAAGGCTTACAGCAGGCCGACGAGGAGATCGTGCGCCGCCTGCGCGCGCAGTTTGGCCCGGGCTTCCCCATCATTGTCACCAATGACTTCCATGCCAACGTCAGCCCGGAACTGGTGCGCCTGTCCACCGTGCTGATCACCTACAAACAGAATCCGCATCTCGATACGAAGGCCCGCGGCATGCAGGCTTCGCGCCTGATGGGCCGCATCCTCCGCAAGGAAGTGACGCCGGTGCAGACTGTTGTCAAGCCTGACATGGTCTACAACATCATCTTTCAGAACACTCACACCGAGCCGCTGCTGCCCATCACCAACGCCTCCATCGAACTGGAGAAGAACCCGAAGATCCTGGCGGCCAGCGTCTCGGGAGGCTATCAGTATGCCGACGTCCCGTACATGGGGCCCAGCGTCGTGATTGTCACCGACAACGACCGTGACCTGGCCGAACGCGAAGCCAAGAAACTCAGCGACCGGCTGTGGAATACCCGCGATCGCATCAAGCTCAATCTGCCCGATCCGGCGGCCGCGGTGAAACAGGCCATGAATGCGCCGAAGTTTCCGGTCACCCTGATGGACACGGGGGACAATGTCGGCGGCGGGTCCAGCGCCGACGCCACGTTTATCCTCGACGAGCTGATCAAGCAGAAGGCACAGGGCTGGGTGGAGTCGATCTGGGATCCGGCCGCGGTACAGGCTGCCGTGAAGGCCGGTATCGGCGGCGCCTTCGACATGCCGGTCGGCGGCAAGGCCGATAACCTGCACGGCAAACCGGTGCGGGTGAAGGGCACGGTGCGGACGCTGCATAACGGCCAGTATCTGGAGACCGAGGTGCGCCACGGCGGCGGCCGCTATTTCAACCAGGGCCTGACGGCGGTGATCGAAGTGGAAGGCAGTACGCCGGAGTTGCTGAATCTGCTGGTGGTGAACACCCGCCGCACCTCGCCCATGAGCCTGCACCAGATCATCAGCCTCGGCATCTATCCCGAGCGCATGCGGATCCTGGTGGCCAAAGGCGTAATCGCTCCGCGTGCCGCCTATGAGCCCGTGAGCGCGCAGGTGATCACGGTCGACTCGCCCGGCAGCACGGCTATCAACCCGGCCCGTTTCACGTTCAAGAATGTGCGGGGGAAGCTGTGGGGGATGGAATAGGCCGGGAGGCCGAAGCAAATTGTCTCCGCGCCTGCCTCCCAGCGATTTGCTCTGACCTGACGCGCCTACCAGGCCACCTTCAGTGCCATCTGCAGAATGCGCGGATCGCCGTCGGTGGCAGTGATCCGGCCGAAGTTCGGATTGGTCAAGCCAGTGACCGGCAGCGACAGGTGCGTCGCATTGGTCAGGTTGAAGGCTTCAAAGCGGTATTCGATGTTGCCTTTCTCTCCGAAGAACGGCAGACTCCAGCCCTTCATCAGCGATGCGTCCATGTTGGCGAAGCCCGGCCCGATGAGCACGTTGCGTCCCAGCGTGCCGTAGGTGTTTGGCGCCGGATTGGCAAAGCGCGCCTTATCGAAGTAGGCGTTCAGTTTCTCTCCTTTGGCCCGGCCCGAATCGAGCACCGGGTATCCGGCACCCACCAGGTCGGCCAACGCCGAGCCGGCGCCCGCTACTGCGTTGTTGGCTGCGGCCACGCTGAACGGGCGGCCTGCCTGCAGCGTCAACAGTCCGCTCAGGCGCCAGTTGCCTAACACCTTCGACACGAGCGTTCCCTTCTGCAACGCCGGCAGATCCCACACGAAGCTGTTCACGAACCGGTGATTACGAGCCAGATTCGAGTTGCCGCGGAGGAAGAAGAAGTCGAACGGGTTGTTGATGCCGAAGCTGCCGCCGAAGCCGTTGCGTGAGACGAAGTCCAGGAACTTCGACCACGTATAGGCCGCGCTCACGGTGAAGCCGTTGCTGTAGCGCTTGTCCACCGATACCTGCAGCGCGTGGTAGCTGGAGTTCAGGCCATGCATCCAGCGATAGATGGTCTGGAAATCCTTCACCGGGCGCCGTTCGTTCACCGTGGCGCGGTTCTGGGCCAGCGTCAGGCTGGGGTTGTAGATCGGCGCGTTCATGTCGTAGTTGCTGGTCAGATGCGTACCCTTGGTACCCACATAACCCACTCGGGCGATGGTGGCGCGGCCCAACTCGCGCTCCACCGTCAGGCTCCAGTTCTGCATGTAGGGCGTAATGAACTTCTTGTCCAGCACCATAGTGTACAGAGGCGTCGGAAACGGCACGTCCTTGTTGGCCGCGCTGGCCGGGAAGATGTTGTCACGCTCGCGTCCCAGGAACGGGTTGTCGAACTGTCCGTCGGGGTACTCCACGCTGTAGCTGAAGGGCGTTACGTTATTTGCGTCGTTCTGCGCGTTCAGCGACGGGCCGTCGTAGAAGATCGCGTAGCCCCCGCGAATGCTGGTCCTGCCGTTGCCGAACGGATCCCAGGCAAAGCCGATGCGCGGGGCAAAGTTGTTGTGATCGGCGTCGGTCACGGTGCGGCCGAATGTCTCGCCGCCGCCGTATCCCTGCGGGCGCTTGTCACCGCGATAGAACAGTCCGGGAAGAGCATTCTTATAGACAGTGGAGCGGATCCCCGCCCGGTTCGCCGCCAGGTCGAACGTCTGGTTGCGGTCCAGCGTGTCCCAGAACAGCCCGTAGGGTTCATAGCGCAGCCCGAAGTTCAACGTCAGGCCGCGCCGGACGCGCCACGTGTCTCCGACGTACCAGCCGGTCTGGGTGCCGCGCCGCTCCTCAAACTCGCCGCTGTTCTGGGTGAAGAAGCTGAAGCCACCCAGCATGAAGTCGGCACGGTCAAAGCCGCTCGCGTTTCCAAAGCCGGTGACGTGGCCGTCGAACTGGAACTGGCCGGAACTGTGGAAGTATGTATTGTTGTTGAAGCGTTTGCGCACCACGTTCATGCCGAACACCAGCGTGTGGTTGCCCTTCGACATGGTCCAGTCATGCTGTAGTTCGATGCTGCCGCGGCCGAAGCGAATGGCATGCAGCGGCTGGTTGAAGTTCACGCCGCTGCCGGTGAGCGTAATGTCGATGTGATTGCCATAGGGATTGAGCTTCACGCCCAGGTCGGCCGTCGTGTACGGGAAATCCGTGGCGATGTTGGCAATTTGATGCGCGCCGGTCACCTGCGTGTGCGCCACCGTGGTCGCATTCAGAATCCAGGTGTGGCCGGCCGTGGCGCTGCGCGAATCGCGATAGCCGCCATAGCGTGCCGCGTGGATGTTATCCTTCGGCGAATTGAAAGGCTGGTTGCCGTCGCTCTCAAACACACGGAACACAAAGCTGTGTGCCGTGCTGTGGACATAGTCCAGCTTTCCGATGCCTTGCAGCCCGTTATCGGGCTGCGAGATGGTGTAGCGTACGAACCCTTCGGCGTCGGGCAGCGGCGACAACGACAGCAGCTTCACCGCGGCGGGCGAGAAGCGGCTGGCCGGGATTTGCCGGTTGGCGAAGGGGGTGCCATTGGTCAGCGGATCGTAGATGGTGATGGGAGTGCCCGAGAAATCGCCCCGGCGTTCCGCCGCCGTCAGCGTCAGGTCGCGACTGTTGCCTGCGGCAGAACGGATGGTGAGCTTCTGATACCCGGCAAAGCCGAATAGCCGGTTTTTCACGAACGGCCCGCCCACGGTGAAGCCGAACTGGTTACGCTTCAGCTTGTCCTGCTGGCGGGAAAAGAAGTTGGTGGCGTTCAACTCCGTGTTTCGTAGAAACCAGAACGCGTCGCCATGAAAGCTGTTGGTGCCAGACTTCGTCACGACATTCACGGCGCCGCCCGACAATCCTCCATGCTCCACGCCCATATTACTGGTCTGCGCGCTGAATTCCTGTACCGCGTTCGGAAACGGGAAATCCAGGTTGTTGTTCATCAGGTCGTCCATGTTGGTGCCGCCGTCTAACGTGAATCGAACGTTGTTGTTGCGCGACCCGTTGACGCTGATTTCCTTTTGCCCGCGCGGCCGGTAGGCACTGCCGCCCACATCGCCGCTGTTATTGGCCGCCCCGGAAGACACCCCCGGGGCTAGTAGCACCAGGTCCGCCGGATTGCGCCCGTTCAGCGGCAACTCCACCACACGCCGCTGATCCACGTTATGGTTCAAAGTGGCCGCGCGGGTGTCTACGGCTGCCGCCGCCGCATCCACTGTTACGGACTCCGACGTACTGCCCACTTCGAGATTGATGTCGATCTGGAGGTTTTCGTTGGCCGCCAGCGTAATCCCCCGTCGCTCATTGCGGCGAAACCCGGCCACTTCCACGGCCAAGGTGTAGGAACCGACCGGCAATAGAGAGAACAGATAGCTTCCATTGCTATCGGTGGTTGCCGAACGGACTTGGCCGGTGGCGGCACTGGTGAGGCTTATTTTCGCGCCGGGAATGACTGCGGATTGCGCATCCGCCACTCTGCCGACGATGGATCCGGTGTCACGGGCTTGCCCGTAAAGGTGGGAGGGAAGCAGCACGCCTGACACTAGCGTCAGGCCCAAACAAAGCGTGAAGACACGCACCATGTGAGACGCTCCTTAGGAAAGCTGGCGGTTCGGACGGGGCCCCCAGGTGGCAGTGATACTACCGGAAGCGTCCAGTGGTGTAAAGCCTATCCGGTATAGGCTGTCCAGTACGCCGGACAGGCTGGTTCTAATGGTAAAGCGCAATCATTCATATATTAAAAACTTGTAGGGTATTGACGTTGAAAGGAAAGGGTATCCCATTCCCGCACACATCCAAATACCCGCTTTCCGGCACCAAAAAGAAAACGCCGGCAGCAAGGCCTTGCTAGCCTCACTGCCGGCGCTGGTCACAAGCTTCCGGTTTCGTTGGGGAAGGGCGGACGCCCTCGAAGCTACTTCTTCAGACTGCCCATGTACGCCATGATCTTCAGAATGTCGTCCTGCGTGATGCGGTTGCCGAACGACTGCATGGCTCCCGTTGCTCCGGCGTAGATGACTTCAAAGGTACCGACGTCGGTCTTCACACGCGGATAAGTCACCTGTTCGTCGATGAGGTTGGAACCCATGCGTCCGGTGGCGTTCTCCAGATGGCACGACGCACACCACTGGTTGTACACCTTATGGCCTGCGTCGATGGCCGCCTTCTGGCCCTTATAGGGATTGTTGCCGGTCTTCTGGAAAGTGCGCACTGCTTCGGTGATTTGCTCGTTCGGATGCATGTTCAGCGCCACTGGGCGGTTGTCCAGCGGATGCAGGAACTGTGGCGCGCCGCCCGTGTTGCTGGAGACCGCGGGCGCATCCTGCACCGTACGGGCCTTCTCGGCTCCGGGCGGCACCTGGCTCTCGGGCACCACCTTCCATAGTGCACCGGGAGGATTGCCGAGAGGACCTCGGTCCGACGTGTAGAAGCAGTAGCAGTTCACGGCGTACACCGCGCCGTCTTCGCCATTGCCGCCGGCGGTGAACTGCAGGCTGGTGTGCGCCAGTTCCTGCATCTGCCATTTGCCGCCATCCCAGCCCAGGCCGAAGACGCGCCCCGAGCACCAGTCGCCCACCAGGTAGACACCCTTCATCCCGCCATAGTTGGCCACGCCCAAACCTTCAATGGAGCAGCCGTGGCCGTTCTTCAACGGCGCCGCGCCGGGGTAGGGAACTTCGTGCGGATACTCGCCGGCAGGCAGCACACCCACGGTCGGGCACTTGTCGTTGGGGCCCGTCATCGGATGGCACCAACTGCCCTGCATGCGGTTCCAGCCGTAGTTCTCGCCGCCCTTGCTGTCGCCCGGCTGGAAGTGAATCTCCTCCCAATGGTTCTGGCCGACGTCGGCGATGTACAGATCGCCAGTCTTGTCGTCGAAGGAAAACTCGTAAGGATTCCGCGAGCCGTAGGCCCAGATTTCCGGCCGCACGCGGGTGCGAATTTTGGCGAAGTCCGCTTCGCTGATGCCGAACAATTGCATCAGGCGCTCGTCGCGTGCCTTAGCGAACGGGTTCGACGGCGGCACCTTGTAGGGAATCGCGTCGTTGTCTTCGGTATTCACGTCGATGCGCAGAATCTTGCCGAGCAGGGAACTGAGGTCCTGGCCGGCGTCGAGCGGATCGCCTTCCCAGCCGCCATCGCCGCTGCCGATGTAGAGAAAGCCGTCTTTGCCGAACTCGATCTGGCCGCCGTTGTGGTTGTAATAAGGCTGCTCGATTCGCATGAGGACCTTGGCGGTTTTGTTGGTGCGTTCGGGCGTCATCACGTTCGGGCTCGCCGGATCCACCTGGAAGCGCACAATCACGCCATCGCCATTGAACGGCAGTGAAGCGTAGTGAACATAGAAATAGCCGTTCTGCTTAAATCGGGGGTGGAAGGCAATCGAGTAGAGTCCCTGCTCGACAAAGCCGGTCTGCACATCGCTGCCCAGCGGATTGATTTTGGTCAGGTCGAGGAACGGCTCCTTCTGCACGCTACCGTCTTTGTTTACGATGCGGACACGGCCGACGCGTTCGGTGACGAACAGACGGCCTGTACCATCGTGAGCGGCGGCAACGTTGGTGGGATCATAGAAACCCTCGGCCACTTTTACCAGCGCAATCTTAGGATTTCCAGGCAGCTTTCCACCCGGCCGGGCCACTTCCTGCTTGGTTGCCGGCACCCTGGGCCGCGGCGATTGCGCCGTCAACAGCCACCCTGCGCCGGTGGCTACGATCAACAATACGCAGACTCTGCGAAACTGGGACGCTTTCATCATGGGGTCTCGTGACAAGGTATCACAGCCTCCCGGCCTAAAGCGCGTCCGCGTTTCATCCGACCTATCCCTAGGGACGCTGTCCCGCCCTGCCCTCTATAATTGAGGTAGTGCTTTTCCTAAGGTTTTCCGTTAGAGTGTAAGCTGGACACCCACAATGATCGACTTCTGTTTTAAACATTTCCGCAGACATTTGGTTGTCCCGGCGATGTGTGCTCTGCTCACCGCGCCCTCGCTGTTTGCCCAGGGCGGGTATTCCGGACCCGCCGTCAGTTCCCGCGGCATGGGTCAGGCCGGCGCTCGCGGCAGTGAGCCTATCTCGATTCGCCCCTACGCCAGTGTGAATGCCGTGGCGGACTCGGGCATGCTGGCCGTCATCACCGACGAAAAAGGGCAACCGGCTACCATTAGTACCCTGTACGGCGTCGAAGCCAACGTCGGCGTCTACGGCAGCCGGCTGTGGCGCGCCAGCCGCCTCGGCGTCGACTACCAGGGAAATTACCGGCACTACAACAGCAATACTTTTTTCAACGGCAGCGACCATTTGCTGCAACTTGACTTCTCCCGCCAGTTGAATCGCCGCACCGGCTTTCAGTTGCGCGGCGCCGGGGGCACCAGCAGCCGCACCGTGGGTGGGGTGTTCGGCTTCCAAGGCTTCGATTCCTCGTTGCTGGGAATTCCCGTGAACGACGTTTTCGACAATCGCTCGTATTTCACCGATGTCTCCGGCTCCTTGAACCGCACGATTGGGAGCCGGAACTCGGTCAATTTGGGTGCCGGCGCCTTCGGCGTCCGCCGCCAATCGAAGTTCCTGGTTGGTGTGAACGGCTACCGTGCGATGGGCGATTTCTCCCGTCAGCTTTCGCGGCGCACCACGATCGGCGTCGGCTATGCCTATATCCATGTCGATTACCCGCGCGTGTTCGGCGAGGCCGACATGCACTCGTTGCAGGGCATGTTTGGACGGCAGATCGGCCGGGCGTGGAACTTGTCGGTAGGCATCGGCGCCTTTCGTACCGATATGGCCGGAACCCGCACCGTCGTTCTTGACCCCTTGATCGCCGAGTTGCTTGGGACCAATGGGGGCAGAGAGGCGTTCAACGTTATCAATCTCAGCCCAATGCTCAATCTTGGGCTTTCCTGGACCGGCCGTCTGTCGTCGGTTACGGTCGGCTACATGCGAGGCGCCAGCCCTGGTAACGGCGTTCTTCTCCTGAATAACCAGGAAAGCGTCTTCAGCGCCTATACTTACACTCTGTCGCGGCGAGCGTCGGTTTCCGGAAGAGCCGGTGTTTCCCGGATGAAGGGCATCGGTGCCTTCTCCGGCGACTTCCGTACTTACAACGGAGGCGCGTTTTTCAGCTACGTGCTCCGCGATGGCCTGCAGTTCACCTCCGGCGTCGACTTCCGCAAGTTCGACTCCCAATCGAGCGGGTTTAATCGCAACGGCATGCGTGCCATGGTTGGCATCGCCTACAGCGGCGGCGAACTGCCCATCTCGTTCCACTAAGGACCGTTCGCTCCATGGCCTCCATTCTGGTTGTGGACGATGAGACAGCATTGTTGCGCCTGCTGGCTCTGTACCTGTCTCGCGATGGACACCTGGTGGTAACCTGCCCCACCGCGGGAGACGGCCTCTCCGCCATGGTGCAGCAGCGATTCGACGCCGCCGTACTGGACCACTGGCTGCCGGACATGGATGGCACCGAATTGATCCATCAGGTCCGCAGGGTGGACCCTGCCATTCCGATCCTTGTGTCCAGCGGTAGCCTCATGGACATCGGCTCGCTCGGACTGCCCGAAACCCCGCCAACGCGCCTGCTGCAGAAACCCTACGCGCCGAAGGCGCTTCTCGAAGCGCTCGACTCGCTACTGCAGCGATAGTCCCAGCCGTTCGCCGCGCACGGCCGCCTGCAGCTTCTCGGCAAAGTTTACGCCGGACTCCGACCAGAGGTGCTTGCGATCAATGGGCAGTGCCTTTCCCATCTCCTGCACCAACCGGGTGAGGCTCAACAGATTCACCTGCGCCGGCCGAATGCTCTCGGGCTCCTCGGGGCGCGGCAGAAACCACTCCTCCAGCCCGAACTCCACCCGCAGATGATCACCGGCCTCATCGGCGAATTCCGGTCCGAAACTCCAAAGCGTCACCGGTACCGGGCCCAGCTTCCAGTCCTCTTCCTCTTCGAACTTCATCAAGTCCCAATGGGTCTCGACAACCCAGGCGGTGTCGGGGGCCTGGAAATCGTTGAAGGCGGGCATCAACATGGCGGCGGTCACCGGCGCCGGATAGGTGCGTTCAAACTGGACGGGTTCCTGGTAGTCTACCGCGAGCACCCGCACCGTTGCCGGCCGGTCTCCCAACTGCGAATACGGAAACAGGGCGAGGAGCTTCTCCCAGTGCGAAAGCCGGGTAAGCGGATGGTTGTTGCGCACCCAGCACGATAACGTCAGCCGATCGGACATACTTCTATTATCCGGTGCGCGGGCCGCGCCTGCCTGCCGCTACTGGCTCAGAGGCCACACATATTCACCCTTCGGGTTGATGTAGCCGATCTTCTCGCCCACCTGCACCATGGCTACCCCGTCGCGGAACGCGTCGGTGCCGTCAAACTGCGGCCGGATGACGACGTTACCCTTGGTGTCAATAAATGCCCATTTCTTGCCCTGTTCAGGCAGCACCGCCGCCAAACCCTCGCCGAACAGGCCGGCGCGGTTGAACTTCGCCGGGATGACGTGCTGGCCGCTACGGTCCAGATAGCCCCACTTGCTGGAGCCATCCATGAACGCCGCCAAGCCATCGGAAAACTGGCCCAGCATGAAGTATTTCGGGGGGATTACCGTCTTTTCGTTGCGGTCGATAAAGCTCCACAACTGGCCGACCCGGCGTACGCCTGCCAACCCATCCACAAACGGTGTCAGGTTCGGATCAAACTGCGGCGGAATTACGAACACACCCTTGGTGTTGATGTAGCCGCCGTCCGAAACCGACTGGCCTGCCTTGGTCTCGCGATTGATGACCGCCGCCGCCAAGCCGTCATGAAACCGCCCGATGCGCTCGAACTTCGGCTCAATCACGATCTCGCCCTTGGTGTTGATCACCCCGGCTTTCTTGTTCTTCTTGATCATCGCCAGACCTTCGAAGAAGGGCGCGCCGCCTTCAAACTGCGGTTCCACCACCATCTTGCCGGTGTTGTCGATGTAGCCCACCAGGAAGCGGTCTTTGGATTTCTCCACCACCACCATGGCCATTCCGTCGGAAAAGCGTGTCGCGCTGTAGTAGATCGGCTCGATCACCATCTTGCCGGTGTTGTCGATGTAGCCGTATTTGCCGCCCTTCTGCACCGGGTACAACACGCCAGGCTTACCCCAGCTGCTGCCCACCGGCGCTTCCACCGGCTTCACTTCGGCTTCCGGCGCGCTCTGCTTCTCCTTCTCCTTCTCCTTGGCCTCGCTCGACTGCTGCTTGCAGCCGGCAAAGGTCAGGAACAGGGAACAGACGAGGAAGGGAAGAATCCGCTTCACGATGATCTCACCTCACAACACGCGGTTGAACGTTTCATGGCTGGTTTACCCGGCGGCGTGGCCGATCGGCTGATCGGAGTTGCCGGGCCTACCCTGGCGCATGCGGCCAGTGCCCGTTCCGGATAGACGCGCCAACTGTGCCAACGTGAGCAGGAAACAGGAGTCGCGATGCACCAGGAATTCCATAGTTTACCAGACCGGAAAGGCCACGCGCGTCGCGCCGGCCAAAACAGAAGTGGACGAAACTGTTCTCGTCTGGCCGCCTTCACCTTAGCTCGCGCTAAGGCGATTCCCCACCCTCGGAGTGGGCCTTCGCCGATGGGCCTCCCCGCCTTTCCACCCGATTATGGACTATGCGGATGCTCCGCCCTGCCGCCACTCGATCCCGCCGCCACCGCCAGTCCGGCTTCGCGCTGGTCACGGTTGCCTTGTCGCTGGTCAGCCTGGTCGGCACGGTCGGCCTCGGGGTCGACATCGGGCGCATGTACATCGCCAAGAGTGAGGCGCAGGCCGTGGCCGATTCGGCGGCGCTCGCCGCTGCCCTGGAACTCGACGGCACCCCGCAAGGCATCGCCCGCGCCCGTCAGGCAGCCTCGGCAGCAGCCCATCGACAGGCCGAGTTCTCTGTCCTTGCCGAGGGCCCTTTCGTGGCGGTTCCGAAGTTCGCCGACGGCGTTCGCTTTGTCCGTGTCACCGCCGAAGCGCCGGTCGACATCTACTTCCTGCGGGTGACCGGTGCGCCGGCCACCAGCACCGCGCGTGCGTCCGCCGTCGCCGGACAAGTGGAGAAAACCAACTTCCGCGAAGGACTCTTCCCGTTCGCTGTCGTCACGCCGGAGGGGGGACTTGTCCCCGCCGGACGCTACGCCCTGGGCTATGTCGAGTCATCCGACGATGCGGCCGTTCGCCCGGCTGTACTCAGTGAGCTCCAAACCCGTCCGGTGGCGTTGGGCGACTCGCTTCCGATGACGGCCCCCAGACCGGACACCGTACTCCAGGCGCTTGGCGAACGCCTCACCATGGACGCCGACCCCTCCTCCGCCACGTACGCCGCCTACAACGGCAACGGACGCCGCCTGGTCGCCGTTCCGGTGCTCAGCGCCGACAACCGCGTCGAAGGCTTTGCCGCCGTCTTTCTCCCTCCCGCCTCTGACATCCAGGCCTTGGAAAACCTCACGGCCGAGTACGTCGGCCCGTGGGTGCAGGGCTCGCATTCCCGCGGCGCCGCCGACACGCCCGCCGGTGCCTACGTCGTGAGGCTGGTGCAATGAAGCGCAAAAGCCAGCGCGGCAGCACGCTGCTCGAGTTCGCCCTCGGCTTCTCGCTGCTGGTGCCGCTGTTTGCCGGCCTGTTCCAGTTCGGCTATACCTTCTGGGTCTACAACCAACTGCAGGGCGCCGTACATGCCGGCAGTCGCTATGCGGCCAACCTCGCCTACGATTCGCCGGACGCCACTCCGTCTGCCGCCTACGCGAACGCCGTGCGAAACATCGTGGTCTACGGCTCTCCGCAGGGCGGCACCACGCCCGTGGTCCCAGGCCTGACGCCGGCCCACGTTCGCGTCGAAATGGTTTTCCTCCGCAACGCACCGGCCACCGTGGTGGTCGACATCGACGGCCTCACCATCTCCAGCATCTTCCGGAGTTACAGCATGGCGGGCAAGCCGCGGGCCGCGTTCCCCTATCTTGGCCGCTGGGCCCCGGTGTAAAGGAGACAGATCACTGCCATGCCTGCCTCACGCCGCCACCGCCGCCCGCGCCAGAGCGGGCATGCCATGCTCGAAGCCGCCCTGGTGATCGTGCCGCTGCTGGCCCTGCTACTCGGCATCTTCGATGTCGGCCAGATGCTCTACCTCCAGCAGACCCTCACCGAGCGCGTCCGCGCCGCCGCCCGCTTTGGCGCCGTCCATGCCGCCGATTTGCCCGCCGTGCAGAACATGGTGCTGTATGGCAGCCCGCGTCCGGCCGGCAACGCCATCCTCGGCCTGCGCCCGGCCGACGTCCACGTCACCCGCGAAGGGCAGGGCACTGCCGAAGACCGCATCCGCATCACCGTCAGCGGCATGCGCTACAGCCTCATCGCTCCGCTGTTGGCCGGCGCCCGCGACCTGCGGTCTGTTTCGGCTACGCTGCCGGTGGAATCCGCCGAATAACCCGCTTCTATCCGGACTTGTCGATTTTCGATGAGAAAATCTGGCGGCAATCCGCACTCTTTTACTAGAATGGCCAGTTTTGCAACCCGCCAGTTCGGCCCAGTCCAGTACGATGACGATGCCGTGGTGGAGTTCGCCGGCGGCCTCCCGGCCTTTGAGCGCGACACCCGCTTCCTCCTCATCGAACGAAAGGAGTTGGCGCCGATCCTGTTTCTCCAAAGCCTGGTCAATCCCGACCTCTGCTTTGCCACCCTACCGGTCGACTCGCTGCTGCCCGATTACCAGCTCTACGTGCCGTTTGAAGAGCTGGCGGACCTCGAGATCGGCCCTGAAACGCCCACTTCGGACCTGCTTTGCCTGGCGATCCTGACCACGCCCGCCAACGCCCCGGCCACCGCCAACCTCAAGGCACCGGTCCTCATCCACCGCCGCCTGCGCCGCGGCCGCCAGATCATCCAGGTAGAGAGCCCCTACTCGTTTGCTCACACGCTCGAAGTAGCGGCAGGAGCAGTGGAGTGTTAGTACTCAGCCGCCGCGTCGGAGAAACCGTGCTGATTGGCGAAGACGTCGAGATCCAGATCATGGATGTCTCGCCCACCCGGGTGAAACTCGGCATTGCCGCACCGAAACAACTCTCCATTCTGCGGGGAGAGATTCGCGAAACCGAGAGGCAGAATCAGGCTGCACCGCTTTCCGCTGGTGCCGAAAGCCTGGCCCGCCTGGCCGACCGGCTCCGCCGCGCCACCACCAAAACCACCGTCGGCGGCTGAATGGCACCCCCGACTTGTCAGCGGCTCGGGCTTCGCTGAAGACACGGGCGGACGTTTCCGGAAAATCGCTCGCTAAGGCGCCAAGGACGCCAAGAAAACGCCAAAATGTTCGTGCCCGTCTTCCTGGCTGCCGAGAAAGTTTCTCGCCCCTCGCCAAGGCTTCGGCACGCAAGCAAGCTCATCAAACTCGCCACGAAGACAGCTAACCAATAGTGAGGGGCCGACACGCGTCTTCCTGACTATGTGCGGCCCCGCAGGGGTCGGGGTACTCCGTTGAAGACGCACTACCCAGAGAGTTTCTCGCCAAGCTCACCAAGCTCGCCAAGAAGACGGCCAAACAAAAGAGGCAAGGGCTGACGCGCGTCTGCATGGTTATGGGCGGCCCGCAGGGCTGGGGAACGCCGTTGAAGGCCGGGCAGACGTTTCCGGAAAGTCGCGCGCAGAGGCGCCAAGGACGCAGAGAAAACAACGCCACGCCATGGGAATGGGCCTGCGGGGGGCTTCCTGGTTACGGGCGGCCCGTAGGGCCTGGGATACTCCGTAACGCGTGGGCCATTTCCCCCAGCCTGCTAGACTGAAAAGTGCATGGCCAGTAAACAATACCCAGCCCCGCCCCCGATGACCATTGACCCCGCCAAGAGCTATACAGCCACCTTCACCACCTCACGAGGCACCATCGTGTGCGAACTGTTCGCCAAGGATGCGCCGAAGACCGTGAACAACTTCGTGTTCCTGGCGCGCGACAAGTTCTATGACGGTACGGTCTTCCACCGCGTCATCCCTGACTTCATGATCCAGGGCGGCGACCCCACCGGCTCTGGCCGCGGCGGCCCCGGCTATAGGTTCGAAGACGAAACCCGCAATAACCCCAATCGCCACAAGCGCGGCACGCTTTCCATGGCCAACGCCGGCCCGAACACCAACGGCAGCCAGTTCTTCATCACCCACGTCGTTACCGACTGGCTGGACGGCAAGCACACCGTGTTCGGCACCGTGCTGCAGGGCCAGGATATCGTCGATGCCACGCAGCAGGGCGACACGCTGGTCAGCGTCGCCATCGACGAACAGGACGCCCCGCAGTCGTAAGTCCCCCATTCCGGTATGCCGGTGCCCTGGCTGGCGATCGTCGCGTTGCTGCTCACCGCCCACGCGGCCTTCCCCTTCGATCACAAGGCGAAAGCCGAAGCCGAAGTGAAACTCGGCAACGACGCTCGCCGCCACGGCAACGCATCCCAAGCCACTTCCCACTACCTCCAAGCCTTTGCCTACAGCCGGGCGGCCGGCGACCTCGCCCTGCAAGCCGGCATTCTCTCTCTCCTTTCCTCCCAGTGGACCCTGGCCAATCGCTTCGACGAGGCGGTGGAAGCCTGTAACGCCGCGCTTCCCATGGCTCGTGCGGTCCCCGACCGCACGATCGAAGGCCGCCTGCTGCACAATCTGGGTTCGGCGCTGTGGAGCCGCGGCGATCCGGCCGGCGCGCAGGCCGCAGCCGAGGCCGCGCTGGCCATCCGCCGCGATCTGAAGGACGTCTTCGGGATCGCGCTCGGCGAGGGGCTGCTGGGGAACATCGCTTTTACCACCGGCGACCTGCAGGGCGCGGCGCTCCGCTTTGAGCGAGCCGTGCGCATGTGGCGCGAGCAGAACGTGCCCGCCATGGTCGCCAACGCACTCGACGGCCTCGGCATCTCCTATCTCGCCACCGGCGACGCCACCCGCGCCCGCCAGCAGCATGAGGCCTCGCTCGCCCTCTGGACTGCGCAGAAAAACGCCCTCGGCCAGGGCCAGGCCCTCAACAACCTGGGCATGGCCGTGCATCGCCAGAAGCACTACGCGGAGGCCCAGGCGCACTTTGAAAAATCTCTGTCGCTCACTACCAGCGATGCTCGCTCCCAGGCCTACACCCTCCACAACCTCGGACACTTGGCGGCCGACCAGGGGCGCCATCGTGATGCCATCGCCCTGCTCACTCGCTCGTTGGAAAAGGCCACCGAGATCGGCGATCCGTTCAGCGGCGCCCGTTCGCTCTACCGCATTGGCCTGAGCCAGCAGCGCCTCCACCTATTGGAAGCCCGCGCGAGCCTGGAACGCGCGCTCGACCAGCAGCAGCGCTCCGGTGACCGGGACGGCGCCTCCCTCACCCGCACGGCCCTTGCGTCGCTCGCTCTTGCGCGGGGCGACCAGGCCCTGGCTGAATCGCTGGCTGCCGCCGCCATCGCCACGGTGGAGTCCACGCGGACCGGCCTTGCCAGCCCAGACCTTCGGGTCACCTACCTGGAAGCCCACAGCCGCCAGTACGGCGTCTGGATCGATGCCCTGCTGGCTCGCGGCAAGGTGGACGAAGCGTTGCATGCCAGCGAGCGCGCCCGCGCCCGCGCCCTGCTCGACGGCCTTGCCGGCTGGTCTCCCAAGCTAGCGCCGGATGACCGCAAGGACCTCGTCGCCCGCCTCGTCACAGCGGAACGGGAACTCCGCGCCCGCGCCGCGATCCTTTCGCAACCCAACCTTCCAGCCGCCCGGCGCGACACCGCCGAACGCCGCCTGGCCGAGTCCGAAGCCCGCTACCAGGAGACTCGCGCCCTGCTGCGTGCCTCCGCCGATGCCCCCGCCTTCGACCCTCCCGAGCCACTGCACCCGGCAGCCATTCGCGCCCTGCTCGGCCGCGACACTGCCGCGGTGGCCTTCTGGATCAACGAAACGCAGTCGGTGGCTTGGGTCATCACCGCACAGTCGGTACGCTTGGTGCGCCTGCCTGCCGCCGAACCGCTGCAGCGCCTGACCTCCACGCTGCACGCTGCCCACACGGCGCGCGCCGCCGTGCTACCGAATGAGTCCCTGGATGCCCGCGCCAAACGGCTGGAAGCCGCAGCGCGGTCCGGCGAGGCCGCTGCCGGCGATCTTTCGCGGATCCTTCTCGCTCCGTTGCTCACCGGGCTGCGGCAATCGCGGCTGGCCATTGTCGCCGCCGGCCCGCTGCATGCGCTGCCCTGGGCCGCCCTGCCCTTCGGCGGCAAGCCGCTGCTGGCCACCCGCGAAGTCGTGCTGCTCCCCTCGCTTTCGGCCCTGGATTCCATTCGCAAGCGCCATCCGCAACCCGCCGCCGCCTGGCGCGCGGCCGCCATCGTCGATCCGGTCTATCGCGAGCCCTATCCGCCGCTGCCTCACACGCGCCGGGAAGCCGCGGCCATCCCGAATGCCACGCTGGTGGCCGGGCTGGACGCCAGCCCCGCCGCCCTCAATCTCCCCAACCTTCGACAGGCCAACCTGCTTCACTTCGGCGTCCATGCCGACGTGAACGCCAGCCAACCCCAACTCAGCAGCCTGGTACTGAGCCTGCGCGACGCCGCCGGCCTCCCCAAAGACGGATTCCTTCGCCAGTACGATATCCACGACATGCGTCTGCCGGCCGAGTTGATTGTCCTCAGTGCCTGCCGCAGTGCGGACGGCCCTGAGGCGCAGGGCGAAGGCGTTCTGGGCTTGACCCGCGCTTTTCTGTATGGCGGCGCCGCCCGCGTAGTGGCATCCTTGTGGAGCGTGGACGATCAGGCCACCGCCGAATTGATGACCCGCTTTTACCAGGGCCTCTACCGCCAGCACCTCACCCCGGCTCGCGCCCTTCGCCAGGCTCAACTGGCGTTGGCGGCCACCCCGCGCTGGAGTGCCCCGGAATATTGGGCGGCTTTCCAACTCTACGGAGAGTTCCGGTGAAACTCGACGGCGCAGCCTTTCAACTGCTGCTGGGCACGCTGAGTGACGACCCTGGGGAAGCCGGCGCCCTCTATGAATCGCTTCGCCAACGCCTGCTACGCTACTTCGGCTGGGAGCGCAGCCTGCATCCCGAAGAGCTCGCCGACGATGTCCTGGACCGCATCGCCCGGAAACTGCAGGACGGGGAGACCATTCGTGACCTGCCCAGCTATGCCATCGGCGTCGCGCGTCTGGTGGCCAGTGAAGAGCGCACGCGCAATGCCCGCCGCAATGTCCTGTTGGCCGAAGCCGCGCGCACCCATCCATCCCGCGACCTGGCTCACCCTGCCAACTCCGGCGAAGAGCCCGACCCCTGCTTTGCCCGCTGCCTGGGCGAACTGCCGCCGGAATCGCGTCACCTTCTGGAACGCTACTACAGCGGCGACGGCAACCTGCGCATCCGCAACCGCAAGAAACTGGCCGAGACGTTGGGGTTGGAGCTGAATGCCCTCCGCAACCGCGCCCTACGCCTGCGCGAGAGATTGGAACAATGCATTGATCGCTGCCGCAAACGAGAGAAACTTTCCCGCATGATGGATCGTCAGGGCGGCGGCAGTAAGGACAGGGAGCAGGGAAGCGCAGCAACCAACCCGGGTCCCCGATCGGAAGATCGCCACCGCATGATTTCTTTCCTGCTCGATCAATTGCCGGAACCGGAGCGCGAGCCCGTCCGTGCCCGCCTTGCCGCCGATCCAGAGTATTTCGATGCCATGCAGGAGTTGGAATACGACCTCTGTGACAGCTACGTGCGCGGCACTCTGGACGCCGCGCCGGCCGCCGCGCTTGCCGAACTGGAACGCATCTCGCCCTACTGGCAGCAGCGGCTGCAGGTGGCTCGCCAGTTGCACAACCGCCGCCCGTTGCGGTCGCCCTCCCGCGCGTCCGATTTGCGCCTGTGGGCTCTGGCCGCGGTGGCGTCCTTCGCACTGCTCCTGGCTGGCTATCAGTCGTGGCGGCAGACGGCGCCTCCGCCGTCACAACCACTGGCATCGATCACGGCGGCGCTGGTTCCCGGCACGCTACGCGGTGCCGCCGACCGCCAGCAGATCCAGGTGCCGGCGGGCACCGAACTGGTGCGGTTGGAGTTGGAAGCCGATGGCCTGGCCGCAGGCCCGCCCGCGGTTCGGGCGACGCTCGAAAGCGACTCCGGCCAGCAGTTGCTGTTCGTACGGGCGGTGGAGGTCACCCGGCCCAATCGCGTGCAACTGCGGATGCCGGCCGCGCTGCTGGCTCCCGGCAGCTATATGTTGCGGGTGCAGCGAGGGGAAGACGCGCCTTATGAATACCGCTTCACCGTCACCGTCCGTCCATAACCGGTGCGAAGATAAGAGCACGCATGAAGCCGAATGTTAGGGTCGCGGCGCCGCGCCTACAGAGCCACCCCGCCCGCACCGCCGCCAACCTGGAAGCCATCCGCGGCCAAGCCCGCGAGGCAGCCGCGCGCGGAGCGGAGTTAGTCGTCTTCCCCGAACTGAGCATGACGGGCTTTCTGCCCAATCATCCCGTGGGCGACCATGCCGAGTGGCTGAAGGCCGCCTTGGAAGGGGCGTGGCAGACTGCCGAACCTCTGGAAGGGACTGCCGTTCGTGCCCTGGCGGAGATATCGCGGGAAGCCGGTGTGTTCCTGGCCGCCGGGTTATTGGAGAACGCCGGTAACCTCCTGTTCAACACCTTCGTGCTGGCCGGCGAGGGGCGCGTCTATGGCCATTGGCGCAAGATGCACATTCCGCTGTTCGAAATGCAGATCTACAATGGCGGCGGCGTGCCGCAGGTGGTGGATACGCCGCTCGGTCGGGTGGGCGCCAACATCTGCTTCGACGCGCTGTTCCCCGAATCCACGCGCCTGCTGGCCGTGCAGCAATGCGAGATTGCCTTGGTGCCGTTTGCCGCCGATCCGCCGCCCGGCACCGCGCAAGCCTGGGCCGCCTGGGCGCGCCCCGTCGTACAGGCCCGCTGCGCGGAGAACGGCCTGTTTGCGGTTGCCTCAAACTACGCCGGTCAGGTGGAGTTTGCCGGTGCGACGCAGGCGTTTCCAGGTGGCGCTCTGGTTGTGGGGCCGGATGGCGCCGTGCTGGCGGAAGAGTATGACGGCGCTCTGCTGGTGGATCTGCCCGCCGAGCGGCTCACCCGGGCGCGTGCCGCGTTTGAGTATACGTTTCGGCTGCGGCGGCCGGAGTTGTACGGGTTGTTGCATGAACCCGTTGGCTAAGCGGCCGGCATCGTCGCGGTCGAATGAAGTTAGCAGGTGCTGCGCTTACACGCGCTGGACGCCATCCGCGCCAATACGATCGATCAACGCAAGAAGCGCATCGGCGTCAATCGGCTTTGACACATACTCATCCATCCCGGCTTCCATACACCTCTCCCGATCCCCAGCCATGGCCAGTGCCGTCATCGCGATCACCGGGATAGCCGAGTCGACCCCTTCGATACCCTGGCGAATGGCACGTGTGGCCTGGAATCCATCGAGCCCCGGCATCTGTGCATCCATCAGCACGATATCGAAAACGCTGCGTTGTAGCTTCAACAGGGCATCCTGGCCATCACCAGCCACCTCGACGGCATGGCCGGCTTTTTCCAGAATGCGCTTGCTGAGTTTCTGATTGATAGGATTGTCCTCAACCAGGAGGATCCGTCTCGGCGCAGACTGTGTTGCCACTGGGCGATACCTCTTCTGAGGAGCAACCACCTCCAGAGACAGCAACCGCATGAGTTCTTCGCGCAGTTCTTTTCTTCGAAGCGGCTTTGTCAAGAAACTCCGAATCCCAAGCTGGCGGCAAGACTCGGAGTCGCCCAGGTTGTGATCCGACGTTATCATCATGGTCACCATCTCTGGTGCACTCCATTTGGCCCGGATCTCCCTGGCCAGATCGAAACCGTTCTTCCCTGGCATGTGGGCATCGGTTATCACCAGGCGAAAGGGCTCCTGAGAACCTTGCCGTGCCTGCAGCAGCGATAGTGCCTCGGTGGCACTCGACGCGACCGTCGGCAACATGCCCCAGAGGCGGACTGTTTCGAAGAGAATCTGGCGGTTTGCGGTGCTATCGTCCACGATCAGAACTCGTACGCCAGTCAGGTCTACGTTGGCCGTCCCGCTGGCCGGTACGGGCGGGAGGCCGGGATCTACGTTGATGTCGAACGAAAATGTGCTGCCTTGTCCGGGTTCACTCTCGAGGCGAAGCCGGCCACCCAGCGCCTCCACCAGCCGTGAGGAGATCGTCAGCCCCAAGCCGGTGCCGCCAAACCGCCTCGTCGTGGACCCGTCGGCTTGGGTGAATGCCTCGAATATCTTGCTCTGTTTCTCCAACGCGATGCCGATGCCCGTGTCGCTGATCGAAAAGGAGAGCCTCGACGGCTCCCGTTGCGTTACCCGGACAATGATCTCCCCGGCTTCGGTGAACTTGATGGCGTTCCCTACCAGATTGATCAACACCTGGCGCAGGCGTTGCACATCCGCGCTGACGCTGGCCGGGACAGAGGGTTGAACGTCACAGAGCAGTTCCAGTCCTTTCTCGTGCGCGCGAATCGCAAGCATGCGGACGACCTCTTCCACGTGTTCCTGGGGGTTGAACGGAATGCTGTCCAGTTCCAGTTTGCCGGACTCAATCTTGGCAAAATCCAGGGTATCGTTCACGATTCCGAGCAGGGATTCGCCCGCCAGCTTCACGGTGGTAAGGTAATCCCGTTGCTCGGGCGTCAACTGCGTGTCGAGAACCAGCTCCGTCATCCCGATGACGGCATTGAGCGGTGTCCGGATCTCGTGGCTCATCGTGGCCAGGAAGTTACTCTTTGCCCGGCTTGCGCTTTCCGCCGCCGCCTGCGCCCGTTTGCGATCGGTGATATCGGTCATGACACCCACGATCTCCGGCGCGCCGGCGACCGCCTCGACACGGCGCACCGATGTACTGAGCCAGACGGTTTCGCCGTCGCGGGTGTCCATCCGGTGCTCCAAGGCAACCGCTTTCCCCTCTCCATCCGAGGCATTGCACAGGTCGACCAGCGCCTGCCGGTCTGCCGCGTCGGTGTGTACAAGCAGGAAATCGGGTTCCGTTAGCCACTGCTCCAGGGGATACCCCAATACGCTCAGTGCTTCCGGATTGACAAAGCTGATGATGTTAGACCGCACCGACTTCCGCCAGAGGATAACCCGTGCCGAATTGACTAACTGCCGAAACCGATCCTCGCTGAGACTTAACGCTGTCTCGCTTGCGGCCATCTTGCGGTGCACGAGTGCCATCGCTATCGTTGCGCCAAGTCCCGAGATGGTCGCTAGAACGATGCAGGCGATCCCTAAATCAGAAACCTGGATCGCATGGCTGAGGTCCGGCTCCGTGAGTGTCGGGACGTAGGTGACCGCCGCCATGCCCGTATAGTGCATTACGGGGATGGCCGACCCCATGACGGCGGCGCGAATGAGCCGTTTACGAAAGGCGTACGTGCGCTGCGCCCGCAATTGCACCGTGAGGCCCAGGGCGACAAAAGAGATCAGGATCGCCAGGATCACCGAAACCGTCACCACCGGGATCGAGTAATGACAATGGGCACGCAACCGCATTGCCTCCATCCCAATGTAGTGCATGGCGGCGATTCCCAGCCCCATGAATACAGAGCCGGTCACAATCGCTCGCGTGCTCACGATGGGCTTTCCGGTCACATACAGAGCTACGGCCGAGGACAGAGCCGCGGCGACAAAGGAGATCGCCACCAGCGGCCAATCGTAGTGGACCTCGATCGGGAGGGTGTAGGCGAGCATGCCGATGTAGTGCATCGACCATATGCCCATGCCCATGGAGACCGCGCCGCCAGCTAACCACGCGTGCCTTCGACGGCCCCCGGAAGAAGTGACACGTTCCGCCAGTTCCAACGTTGCGAAGGATGCCAGGATCGCAATCAAAACCGAAAGTATTACCAGCCGATGGTCGTACGAACCAGACATAGCCCTTACCCGTCAACAGACCTGCGTATCTTATCGACCGATAATTGGTCGTGAGAGGGCAAGAACTGGCTGTGACGGATTGGTCGGGCAAAAAAGCCGAGATGAGGACTGAATCTTAGGGGGGACGTGGTGGCCAGGGACGGGATCGAACCGCCGACACGCGGATTTTCAGTCCGCTGCTCTACCAGCTGAGCTACCTGGCCACAACCTCTTCAGAATACCAATCCCTCTGCTCAGTTGCAAATCTTCGTTGCAGCCCAGAGCGCCCTTCTTTGCATCCAAAATCCAATCCCCAGCATCCCTATGGACAATGGGTGCTTTGCCTGCTACCATCGTCTCCATGCCGTCACTTTCCCACCTCCGTGCGCTGGAGGCGGAATCCATTCACATCTTACGCGAGGTGGTGGCCGAATTTGCCCGCCCGGTGATGCTTTACTCCATCGGGAAGGACTCTTCGGTCATGCTTCGCCTGGCGCAGAAGGCCTTCCATCCGGCCCCGCTGCCGTTTCCGCTCCTGCACATCGATACCAAGTACAAGTTCAAGGAAATGATCGAGTTCCGGGACCACTACCCGAAATCGATTGGCTGCGATCTGCGCGTCTATACCAACCAGGAAGCCGTCGACGCCGGTGCCAGCCCCACCCAACTGGGTACGGCCAAATGCTGCGGTCTGTTGAAGACCCGCGCGCTGCTCGATGGCCTTGCCCAGGGCGGCTACGACGCGGCCTTCGGCGGCGCCCGGCGCGACGAGGAAAAAGCCCGCGCCAAGGAGCGTATCTACAGCTTCCGTGACGGCCTGGGCCAGTGGGATCCCAAGAACCAGCGCCCCGAACTGTGGAACCTATATAACAGCCGCATCGACAAAGGGCAGTCCATCCGCGTCTTCCCGCTGTCGAACTGGACCGAACTCGATGTGTGGCACTACATTCACATCGAACAGATCCCCGTCGTCCCGCTGTACTTCGCCAAGGAGCGCCCGATGGTGGTCCGGGGCCAGTCGCTGATTCCGATTGAACATAACGTTATCCCCCTGCTGCCCGGCGAACAGCCGCGGATGGTGATGTGCCGGATGCGCTCGCTCGGCTGCACTCCTTGCACGGGTGCCATTCGGAGTGAAGCCGACTCGGTGCCGCGGATCATCGAAGAACTGCTGCAGTTCCGCCGCAGTGAGCGCGAGAACCGCATCATTGACCACGACCAGGAAGGATCGATGGAGATTAAGAAGCGCGAGGGGTACTTCTAATGGCCGCGGTGGAATCACAGGAATTGGATCAACAACCGGAAGCCCTTACGATCGAGGAGTTCCTGGAACAGGAATCGAGCAAGGAACTGCTGCGGTTTTCCACGGCCGGCAGTGTCGATGACGGCAAAAGCACGCTCATCGGCCGCCTGCTGTACGATGCCCGCGGCATCTACGAAGACCAGCTGTCCTCCATCCAGAACAGCAAGGTCAATCGCTCCAGCGGGCCCATCGACTTCTCGTTGCTCACCGACGGCCTCCGCGCCGAACGCGAACAGGGAATCACGATCGACGTCGCCTATCGCTACTTCGCGACGCCGCGGCGCAAGTTCATCATCGCCGACACGCCGGGCCACGAACAGTACACGCGCAACATGGCCACCGGCGCCTCTACCGCGCAACTGGCCATTGTGCTCGTCGATGCCCGGCACGGCGTGCTGCCGCAGACGCG